>WGAQ01000129.1 GCA_015494735.1 Caldifarciminota bacterium
GTGGGGGGAGCACGTGAGGGTGGAGGATGTGTCCTCCGCTATCGGGAAGATTCCATACGATTTGCTCGTGGGGGTGGGCAGGAGGGTGGAGAGGATATACACCTACTCCGAGAATATGAACCGCTCCACATAGTTTTCCCAGTAGGATTTCCTTTCGGTGAGTCCGATTTCATCGAGGTATTCGATGAGTTTGCCGTATATGGAACTGTCGCTGGTTCGGTACATGGCTTCCTCCAGAGTGAAAATCGCCAGGTAGATTTCGCTGCGCTTCCTCAGCAGTTCGGCCACCAGCATGGCCGTCTGGGCGTACAGGGTCCTCAACCTCTCCCTTTCCCATGATACCCATTCGTGGTTATCCGCAGGCAGCAGGTCCCCCGTGTAGAGTTTCAGGGCTTCCTGGAGTAATTCCTTCCCCTGCTCCTCGTCCCTGAAGAGAGCCAGTTTCCCTTCCCTGTGGTATCGCTCGAATTCTTCCGCATCGATGTGGAATCTCTCGTCGGGGTAGAATCCGATTTCCCCCTTCGTCCCCTTGATGGTATTCCTCTTTTCGCCCAGCGGATGGAGTATCTTTCTGATGTGGCTTATGATGGTGTTCAGGGTCCTGTGGGTCTTTTCCGTCTGCTTCTGCCCCCATATATCCTCTATAATCTTCTCCTTCGGGAGGTTCAGGTTTCGATTTATGATGAGGTATTTCATGACCTTCACGTGTATGGGTCTGTTGAAGTCCTCCTCCCTCAGGGTCCTGTTGCCTATGCTGATGGAGAATCCCCCGAGGACCTTTATTCGATACCTGAGCCTTCTGGCGTAAATCTCGGGAAATTTCGGGTCCAGCTGTTTGAGGACGTTCAGGTGCTTTTGGACGGTTTCGAAGTCCAGAAATCGGGAGGCAGCATCCAGATTGATTGCGGGGGCTTTCTTTCCTATGATATTTCCCTGGAGGGAGAGCTTCAATAGATAGGGTTCCATTTCCCTGGAGACTTTCATGTGGTGCCTTATCAGGGGCTCCAGTTTCGCAAGGGTATCCTCTATATTGGTGGTCCAGTAGTGGTACAGGTTGTGCTCCTCCGTGAATCTTAGCATTTCCAGAAATCGGGTGTATGCTTCCTTTTTATTCCCCAACTTCAGGAGGGCTGCGCTCCTGAGGGCCATCATCTCCAGGGATAGGAACTTCCTTCCGGGAAAGTAATTCTCCATGTACTCTTCCACTATCTCCAGGACCCTTTCGGGATTGCTATCCAGCAGTTCCACCTCTGCGAGGAAATAGAGGAGGGTGGGAATCTTGTATCCGTAATCCGTTTTCTTGAGGGAGGAGAGCAGCTTCTGTATCTCCCTCCTGGCTGCGATGAGCTCCCCGCTCCGGATGAGTTCCATTATGGTATCCATTTCCACCTCGGTCTGCATTATCCTGTCTTCCGATAACTCTATGAGGGTTCTGGCCAGGTTATAACTCTCGGTATCCTCCACGCCCATGATGCTCTTCACGATGTAGGTGTAATAGTGAACCAGACCCTGGAGGAGCCTGGAGCCCGTGAGACCGGCGAGGGTCGATGCCTTTTCCAGTATATTCAGGGCAGCATGCCCCTCTCCCATGAAGGACCTGTAGTAGGCGAGCTGTATGAGGGATAGAACTCTCCTGCCCACATTCTTCCTCTCCTCGAGACCCTTGCTGGCGATTTCGAGGGAAGAGACCGCCCCCTCTATGTCCCCGTCTAACACCTTCAGCCTGGCCCTGTGTATCTCCGCCATCCACTGATAGGCGGGCAGGTCGTTTACCATGGAGACTTCGATGAGTTCCCTGTGCAGTTCATCGAAAGAGAACGTGTCCCCGGTTAGTATTCTGAGGTTCATAAGGGTGTAGAGGGCCTCGGCTTTCAGGAATGGATTGCTTCCCCGTCTCCTGTATTCCTCCAGTTTTTCGAATGCATCTCCGAATCGGAGTCTCTTCATGCTGATTATTCCCTTCCCCACGAGGGTATCGATGGAATCCACCCTGTTGAAGAGTTGCTCTGCCCCGCTCAGATTGTCCATGAATAGCAGACTGTAGGCCTTCAGGAGCAGGGATTCCCCGTCATCCCTTTCTCCCAGTTTATTCAGGGCATCTCTGGGTCTGCTCAGGAGGAAAAGTAATCGATATACATGCCCGTGCATCTGCAATACTTCTACCTAATTTTACAGGCCCTTTCCGGACAGGGGAGTTGCAATCAGGTCTTCAATACCCTGCGGAAGTAGTCTATTGTCTTCTTCAGCCCCTCCTCGAGGGGGACCTGTGGTTTCCACTTCAATATATTCATGGCTTTCGTTATATCGGGGCGGCGCTTGCGGGGGTCGTCCGGAACAGGGGGAAGGTATTCGATTCCCGCCGCCGTTGGCACCAGTTTCATAATGATATCCGCCAGTTCCTTTACCGTTATCTCTGCGGGATTTCCGATGTTCACCACCTCTCCCTCCAGGCCCTCGTATGTGGCGAGCCTGAATATGCCCTCCACGGTGTCCGTCACGTATCCGAAGCTCCGGGTCTGGCTCCCGTCCCCGTATATGGTCAGTTTCTTACCGGTCAGGGCCTGGGTTATGAAGTTGGACACCACCCTTCCATCGTTGACCCTCATGCGGGGCCCGTAGGTGTTGAAAATTCGAACTATACGGACGTCCATTCCGTACAGTCTTCTATATGCCATGGTTATGGCTTCCCCGTACCTCTTGGATTCGTCGTAAACCGCCCTCGGACCTATGGGATTGACGTTTCCCCAGTAGGTTTCGGGCTGGGGATGGATTTCCGGGTCCCCGTACACCTCGCTCGTGGATGCGAAGAGGAATCTGGCACCGGACTTCTTTGCCAGGTCCAGCATGTTCTTCGTCCCTGTGGAATTGACCAGCATGGTTTCTATGGGCATGTTGAAGTAGTCCACCGGACTGGCGGGAGAGGCCATGTGCATCACCAGGGAGGGCTCGAAGTCCATCAGAGAATCGATGTCCAGTTTCACCACGTCCGCTTCCACGAATCGAAATCGGGGATTCTGCTCGATGCTTCTGAGGTTCTCGGGGGTGGATGTGATGAAGTTGTCTATTCCCAGCACCTCCCATCCATCTTCCAGGAACCTTTCCACCAGATGGGAGCCGACGAAACCGGCTGCTCCCGTTATTATTACTCTCTTTTGCATTTCTTCCTCCCCATGGGATAGTATTCGAAGCCCAGGGGCTCCAGGAATTCGCAATCGTATATATTCCTTCCGTCCACGATGATGGGGGTCCTCATGAGTTCCTTCACCTTCTCGAAATCCACATTCCCGGGCATGAATTCGTCCCATTCGGTTATTAGGAGCAGGGCATGGGCGTCCTTAAGAGCATCGTATTTGTTATCCACGTAGTTGATGTCCGGGAAGAGCTTCCTGAAGTTGTCCATTGCCTTCGGGTCGTAAGCGTGGATGTCCGCTCCCTCCTCCATCAGTCTGCGGACCACCTTTATGCTGGGGGCCTCCCTGATGTCGTCTGTGTTGGGCTTGAAGGAGAGCCCCCATACGGCTATCTTCTTATTCCTGAGGTACCAGAGGGCCTCCTTCACGTGGTCCATGAAGCGGTCTATCCTGCTGTTGTTTATCTGCTCCACCTTTTCCAGGAGGGAGAAATCCGCCCCATTCTTCGTCCCTATATAGTGGAATGCCCTGACATCCTTGGGGAAACAGCTCCCTCCGTATCCGATTCCGGCGTTGAGGAATGCCCTTCCAATCCGCCTGTCGTACCCCATGCCATCCGCCACCAGTTTCACATCGGCCCCCGTCCTCTCGCACAGGTCCGCCACCATGTTGATGAAGGAAATCTTCATGGCCAGAAAGGCGTTGGATGCGTGCTTGATGATTTCGGCGGTGTTGATATCCACCACCAGTTTGGGAGCATCTATCTTTTCGTACAGTTTGAGGAGGAGATTCTTTGCCCTCTCGCTCTCCACACCTATGACTATGCGGTCCGGATTGAAGGTGTCGTGCAGGGCGTTCCCCTCCCTCAGGAATTCGGGGTTGCTTGCCACATCGAAATCCGCATCCTTCCCCGCATATAGTTTTATGGTCCTCTCTATCCAGCGGGCTGTCCCCACCGGCACTGTGGATTTTTCCACGATTAACTTGTACCCATTGAGATTTTCAGCGATTCCCCTCGCCACCTCCTCTATGTAAACCAGATTGGGGGAGCCATCCGGGTTGGTGGGCGTCCCCACGCATATGAACAGGATATCAGATTCCCTCACCGTCCTCTGGAAATCCTCCGTGGGTTCGAATAGATTGCTGTCCATCACTTCCTTCAGCAGTTCCTCGAGACCGGGCTCGTAGATGGGGGATTTCTTCTGCTTCAGAAGGTCTATCTTGTTGCTGTCTATGTCGTTTCCCAGCACACGGAACCCCAGTTTGGCGAATGTGACGGCTGTCACCAGACCCACGTATCCAAGCCCGATTACGCCTATGGAAGGATTATCTTTCATGGAAAAAAGTTTATAGGTGATGCCATGGGTGAAAAGTTCGAAAGGGCTCTGACATCCCCGATGCGGGAGCACCTGCCCGCCAGGAACCTGCTTCTCCAGAGCCACGGATGAGAGGGAGGAAGATTACCTCCGGAGTCAGGACTATGTTATGGGATGGATTTTTTCTCCGCGGTAATGTCATTTCTCCGACCGGACCATCCGGGGTTCCGGCAGCCGGGTGGAAAAAGTTTCACATTTTCCTGTAAAATTTAAGTGCTCATAAATGGTTAACTAAATGGAGGTGAGGCTATGGAATGGAGAGGAAAGAAAGTTTCTGAGAGTGCAGAGGTTATCTTAAAGAAGGCGGAAGAATTTGCCCGCTCGAGGGGGGAGAATGTGGTCGATACGGACCACCTCCTGAGGGCGCTGTTTTATGCCGATGGGAAGAATCCCTTCCGCAAGTGGCTGGAGAAGAAGGGGATTCCCGTGGAGACTGCCCGTCAGGAGGTGGACAGGGCTCTGGAGGTCCTCTACTCCCAGATGGAGCAGCTGACCGATTCCTACCTGAAGGCCTTCCGGGACCTGAGGAATCAACTGGAATACAACTACTCCTCCTCCTTCGCCGATGAGATACTCAGGGAATTCCTGAAGCACGTGGAGAAGTCCATAGAGGATTATCTGAAGGGCAAGAGGGAAAGGGACTTCGTTCAGATTACCGTCCGAAGATGGGTTCCCTCCCACCGCAGGAGCATAACCCGCTCTCTCATAGAGGAATTCTTCGGCGACATATTCGAGGAGTTCTTCCCCGAGGAATTCGGCGAGGGGTGGATGATACGGGAGCAGACCATAAGCGTTCCCCGCTCGCTGGTGGATTCCATAAGGGAAGTGGCCGGCAGATACGGGTACAGGGATGTGGACAGTCTGATTACCACCCTGGCGGATCTGGAGGATAAGATACGCTCTTCCCTCATCCACCTTTACGACAACGGTATCGACCCCCGCAGAATCGTTCGTCTGGTAAAGAGGAGGATGGGGCTGGACGGAAGGGAACCCCTCATCTACTCCGTGTTCGTGGAGAGCATTCTGAACAAGGCGGGGGCTGATAAGGATGTAATAGAAGCCAATGCCATAATCGAGGCTCTCTCCGAGATGACGAAGACCATCGGGGGGAGCATACTCAATCAACTCCTTGCCAGCATAAGGCAGGCAACAGGTGAAGCAGGAAAAAGGAGTGAGAACATGGGTAAGTTTGCAGATGAACTCAAAGAGGAAGAAAAGAGCGCGCTGGAGCGCTTTACCATAGACCTTACCGAACTTGCCCGTCAGGGCAAACTGGATCCGGTCATCGGAAGGGAAAAGGAAATCGCACAGGTCATAGAGGTTCTGGGACGCAAGCAGAAGAACAATCCCGTTCTGGTTGGACCTGCTGGTACCGGTAAGACTGCGATAGTGGAAGGGCTTGCCCAGAGAATAGTTAAGGGGGATGTTCCCGATTTCCTGAAGAATAAGAGGATACTCCAGCTGGATGTGGGAGCCCTCCTGGCCGGAACCAAGTACAGGGGAGAGATGGAGGAAAGGACGAAGCAACTCCTGGAGGAGCTCAAGAACAGGGACGACATCATCCTCTTCATCGATGAATTGCATACCATAGTGGGTGCCGGACGTGCGGAAGGCGCTCCAATGGACCTGTCCAACATGCTCAAGCCCCTTCTGGCCCGCGGTGAAATCAAGGTGATAGGAGCCACCACTCCCGAAGAGTACAGGAAGTACATAGAGAAGGACCCTGCTCTGGAGAGGAGATTCCAGCCCGTATGGGTGGATGAGCCCGATTACGAATCCACTCTGGAGATACTGAAGGGACTCAGGCCCCGCTACGAGGAATACCACAAGGTGAAGATAACGGATGATGCTCTGGAGGCGGCGGTGAAACTCTCTTCGAGATACATCCAGGACAGAAAACTGCCGGATAAGGCCATAGACGTTATGGACAGGGCTGCTGCCCGCAAGAAGATGAAGGTCCTCTACGAGAAGGAGACCCCGGAGAAGATAAAAGCGGAACTGGACAGGATCGAAAAGGAGATAGCCAAGGCCCGTGAGGAGAAGAATCAGGAGAAGGTGGAGGAACTTCAGAAAAGGAAGGAGGAACTGGAGAGCAGGCTCAGGGTCCTCGAGCAGATGGAGAAGGGCGAGGAGGAAATCAGGAAGAAGATAGAGGAACTGGAGAAGAAGGTAAAGGAAGCCGAGGAGAAGGCGGACCTGGAGGCATGGGAGAAGTACGACAGGGAGCTGCGCCAGCTCAAGAAGCAACTGCTGGAACTCAAGAGGAAGAAGGAAGGTAAAGGGGAGGTGGTGGTCACCGCTGACGATGTGGCTGAGGTGGTGTCCGAAATCACCGGTATTCCCGTCTCCAAGATGATGGAGGAGGAGAGGCAAAAACTTCTCAAGATGGAGGAATTCCTCCATCAGCGTATAGTGGACCAGGAGGAAGCCGTCAGGGCTGTCTCCGAGGCGATAAGGAGGGCAAGGGCCGGCATATCCGACCCCCGCAGACCTCTGGGTTCCTTCCTCTTCCTCGGTCCCACCGGAGTTGGTAAGACGGAGCTGGCAAAGGCCCTCGCTGAGTTCCTCTTCGGTTCCGAGGATGCCCTGATAAGGCTGGATATGTCCGAATTCAAGGAGGAGCACTCCGTCGCCAAACTCATTGGAGCACCTCCGGGATACGTGGGCTACGAGGAGGGTGGAAAGCTGACGGAAGCCGTGAGGCGCAAGCCCTACTCTGTCATCCTCCTCGATGAGATAGAGAAGGCCCATCCCAGGGTATTCGATCTCTTCCTGCAGGTGCTGGACGACGGTCGCCTGACGGACAGCCAGGGCAGAACGGTCTCCTTCCGCAACACTGTCATCATCATGACATCCAACCTGGGGGCCGAATACCTCAGGGAGTTGATGGAGAAGTACCAGGAGAGATTCAGGGACGTTTACAAGAGGGGTACCGAAGAGGAGAAGAAGAAACTGGAGGAGGAATTCCAGAGGGACTTCGAGGTGGCCAAGCAGAGGGTTCTCGACACCGTGAAGAGGTACTTCAGACCCGAATTCCTCAACCGTATAGATGAGATAATCGTCTTCAAGCCCCTCCTCTGGAACCACATACTCCAGATTGCCAGACTCCTCTTCAACAAACTGGCAAAGAGACTCCAGGAGCAGGGCATCCATATAGAGATTACCGATAGCGCTCTGGAGCTCCTGGCCCTCAAGGGATTCGACCCGCTCCTGGGCGCAAGACCCCTCAGGAGGGTAATCCAGAGGGAAATCGAGAACGAGATAAGCAAACTCATCCTCTCCGGTGAAGTCCAGCAGGGTGATAAGATAATCGTGGACAGGGAAGGGGACAGCTTCACCTTCAGGGTTGAGAAGAAGGAGGAGAAGAGCAAATGATTTCATGGCCGCCGGAGGCGGCCCTATTTCGTCTTTATCGTCTTCAATTCGTCTGCGAAGTGCTCGAAATTCCTTTCCCAGTTGGCTTTTTCCTCTATGAGTTTTCTGTTGTGGGGAATGGCCTCCTCTATCGATTCCCGGTTCATCGCCCTTTCCAGAGCATCTGCCAGGTCTTCGGGATGACGCGGGGAGAATAGGAGTCCGTTGAATCCGTGGGATACCCACTCGTGATTGGGCAGTATATCGGACACCACCGGAAATGCACCCAGGGCCATCGCCTCCAGCATGGAAACAGGACTGGAGTCCACCAGGGATGCACTCACGTATATGTGGGCCTTCCCCAGCATGTCCAGGATACTCTCCCTCGGTGAGCCCCCCGTTATGGTTATCAGGTCCTCGATTTCCAGTTTACGTACCATTTCCCTGTATCTGCCCGTGTCCTTTCCGGAGGACATCATCCAGAGGTGGAAATTATCCTTACCCCTGTCCTTCAGTATCCTGACGGCGTTTATTATGGTGGACTGGTTGTATATCCAGTCGTAGTGCCTCCTGAACTCCACGATTCGGAACATCCCTCCTCCCTTTGCATCCGGAACCCTTTTCCGTATTTCCCCGGTGAGTCCGAAGGGGAATATCCTGATTTTACCGGGCCTCACATCCATTTTTTCCACCATTATCTTCTTCAGGAGATAGGCATCGGCATGGACCAGCAGGGCCTTCTTCAGAATGTTCCTGTACAGGATGGTCCGGGAAGGCTTCATCCACAGTATATCCCTTCCCCATGGGGAAATCACGTATGGATGACCGGAGAAATATGCCATAGTTCCATAGTTGGGCACCATGTGGGCGTGCAGTATATGGGGCTGGAATTCCTCTATGGCCCTTTTGAGGTCTCCTATCTTCAGGAGATATTTAAACTTGTTGAGCGGGATGCTGGAGGGGTGGAATATCTTTACCCGGGGAGGGATACCGGGTGATGGGGGCTCCAGAGTGAACAGGGCCACCTCGAATCCGTAATCCGCATAACTCCTGAGCCACAGGAGGGTATGGATGGATGAGCCGTCCCCGAGGAGCATTATTCTCATCACCGGCTCCCCTTCTGCATCAGGAGGACCTCTCTCAATCTCTCCGTCAGTTCCGGCGTGTAACCAATCTGGTTGAATA
>WGAQ01000130.1 GCA_015494735.1 Caldifarciminota bacterium
GCAACTGGGCCGATTGAGAGTCAACAACTTGTCCCTATCTGACCTGAGTGGAGTGTGAACCTGGATAGAGGACAATAAGGTATTGACTTCAGATGAGGTCCCTATCTGACCTGAGTGGAGTGTGAACATCGACAAGTCCCTCGGCCTACTGGCCGGCGTGGTGTCCCTATCTGACCTGAGTGGAGTGTGAACTTTGCAAAGTTGCACAGCGTTGCAAAACGTTGAAAAGTCCCTATCTGACCTGAGTGGAGTGTGAACTTTTTCCAAACACACTCCTGAGAAAATTTCCGGGGGGTCCCTATCTGACCTGAGTGGAGTGTGAACTTATAATTTTCGACCGAATACCCCCCCGCCGGTGGTGGTCCCTATCTGACCTGAGTGGAGTGTGAACGATATTCACCGTGGCTGTTGAGGAGTTTCCACGCCATGTCCCTATCTGACCTGAGTGGAGTGTGAACAGGAGCCCCGGGGTCTAAGCCCGGTGCGTCTGCCAGGTCCCTATCTGACCTGAGTGGAGTGTGAACTTTCCAAAAGCCTGCGAGATTGCTCTTGTCAGGGAGTCCCTATCTGACCTGAGTGGAGTGTGAACGAGAATTCTTTGTGGTTTATCGTTCCGCTCAGGGCTGTCCCTATCTGACCTGAGTGGAGTGTGAACCGAATAATTAATCGAAATGTCTGGAAAATGGGAAGAGTCCCTATCTGACCTGAGTGGAGTGTGAACCGTGCTTCCTCAAGCGGTTAATCAACTGCGCAATGCGTCCCTATCTGACCTGAGTGGAGTGTGAACGCTCCTGACGAACTACATAAAAGCATGCGCCGATTGTCCCTATCTGACCTGAGTGGAGTGTGAACTTCATTGTTCAACTTGCACGCTTTATTATGGGGAAAGTCCCTATCTGACCTGTGTGGAGTGTGAACTCGGGGTTTCTGCACATTGCTATTCTGCCCCTATCGGTCCCCATCTGACCTGGGTAGAGTGTGAACACCTACACAGCTGGAACATTCTCACGGATGCCCAGGTCCTCATCTGACCTTTGTAAAGCTGGATTCCAATCCTGCCCGGGGTGTGGAGTTTTTATTTCTAACATGTGGAGAGCAGTTATTTTCATGATGCGATAAGGTTCCTATCGTGAGGTGTATGTGTGGTTTGCCTGTTTCCCCACGATATTTTAAATGACCTCAGGAAGAGGGCCGGGGTGCAATTCCAGTTCCGGGCGCAGGGCGTATAACCACATCCCTGGTGAACTCGAAGGTAGGAATTTACTGTACTGATGGACTTTTGTCCGTATATCTGCTTTATGTGTCGATGGTTTCAACATGTATATGGTGAGTCGATTGCCCTCCGAAAACCCCTATAAAATTAAATCACCATGAAAGGTTTAATGATGGACTATCCTCTGACCCTCGTCACCATATTCGAGAGGGTGGGGAAGTTGTTCCCCAAAGTGGAAGTTGCTTCCCGTATGGCAGACCGGTCCATCCACCATTACACCTACGGCGACTTTTACAGGAGGACCAAGAAACTGGCCAATGCGCTGAAGAGGGCAGGGATAAAGAAGGGGGACAGGGTTGCAACCCTTATGTGGAACCACTATGGTCATCTGGAGGCATACTTCGGAATACCTCTGGCTGAAGGTGTCCTCCACACTCTCAATCTGAGACTTCATCCGGATGACATAGCCTACATCATCAACCATGCCGAGGATAAGATACTCATAGTGGACGATGTACTCTTGCCCCTGTATCAGCAGTTTGCCGATAAGGTGAAACTGGAAAAGGTGGTGGTATTTCCCCTCACTGGAAAGAAGCACGAGGGTCCCTTCATCGACTACGAGGACTTCATCGGGCCGGAGAGCGAGGAGTACGAATATCCCCAATTCGACGAAAACGATGCGGCGGGTATGTGCTACACATCCGGGACCACCGGAAGACCCAAAGGGGTACTCTATTCGCACAGGGCTATAGTTCTTCACACCTTCGGCCTTGGGCTGGGGGCCAACTTTGGTGTTACGCAGAAGGACGTCATGTCCCCTATAGTCCCCATGTTCCATGTGAACGCATGGGGTATCCCCTTCCTGGGAGTCATGATAGGGGCGAAGCAGGTATTTCCCGGACCGTATCTCGACCCTGAAAGCCTGATGGACCTGTTCATAAAGGAAAAAGTCACATTCACGGCCGGAGTGCCCACCCTCTGGCTGGGTCTGCTTCAGGTTCTGGAGAAGAATCCCGATAAAGCTGAACAACTCAGGGGTCTGAGGCTTGCTGTTGGTGGAGCTGCTGCGCCCGAAGCCATGATAAGGGCATACGATAAACTGGGTATGACCATAATACATGCATGGGGTATGACCGAGACCACACCTCTGGGAACCGTGAGCATCCTGAAGAGTTATATGGAGGACCTGCCGGAGGATAAGAAATACGAATACAGGGCGAAGCAGGGTCTTCCCGTTCCATTTGTCGAGGTGCGGGCGGTGGACGACAGTGGAAAGGAAGTCCCGTGGGATGGAAAGACCATGGGAGAACTCCAGGTCAGGGGCCCGTGGATTGCGGCTTCCTACTTCAAGCTGGAGGGCTCTTCCGACAAGTGGACGGAGGATGGATGGTTCAGGACCGAGGATGTGGTTACGATAGATGAAGAGGGATACATAAAGATAGTGGACAGAATCAAGGACGTCATAAAGTCCGGCGGTGAGTGGATAAGTTCCGTCGAACTGGAGAATGCCCTCATGGGCCATCCCGCTGTGGTGGAAGCAGCTGTCGTTGCTGTTCCGCATCCCAAGTGGCAGGAAAGGCCCGTGGCTGTGGTGGTGCTGAAGGAAGAGTACAGGGGTAAGGTTACGGAGGAGGAACTCAAAGAATTCCTTAAGCCCAAATTCGCCAAGTGGTGGCTTCCCGACAGAATCATATTCGTGGAGGAGATACCCAAGACTTCCACGGGGAAATTCATGAAGAGGGCCATAAGGGAGCAACTCAAGGACCTGAAACTGGACTGATAGGGGGGATTTTCCCCCTTTTAAACTTTCTCCATGAAAAATTACCTTGTAGTCATAAGCGCTTTTCCAAAGGATGACCTCATAGACTCCGAATCCATCCGGATGGAAAAACTGCTGAAGGAATCGGGCATTAAGGGGCTGGAGTACGTCCGCGCGGGAAGGTCTCTCAGGATGATTATTCGATGCGCAAATCTCGATATTCTCCTCGATAAGGTGGAGGAGATAATTCCCCTGTTCGTCGATGAAATTCTGGAGAATTATGAGGTGGAGATAGAGGAACTGGGCGATGGAGAAGATTCCGAAGGAGCATAGATTCAGAGATTTTTCCGACTATGCCCGTCCGCTTGCCCTCTGGATTGCCCGCCTTTTCGAAAATACACCGGTAAGGGCAATTCATCTGACCATCCTCTATTTTATCATCGGTATCGCGGCCGCATACCTGATTTATCTGGGAAAATTCCTTCTGGCTGGCATTCTCGTAATGGTGAAGAACATCCTGGATGCTGCCGATGGCTCCCTCGCCCGCCTTCAGAAGAGGCCATCCCGCGTTGGAAGATTCGCCGATTCCATAGCAGATATAATTCTGAATTTTCTCTTCCTGTTCGCCATTGCCCTTCACTATGGATGCTGCTATGTGCAGGCCTTCGTGGCCTTCCTTTCCATTTCGCTTCAGGGCTCCTTCTTCAACTATTATTACGTCCTTTACAGGCATAAGGTGGGCGGTGATACCACCAGCCGGGTGGATGAGAATCCCGAGGGATACCCCTGGGATAATCCTCAACTCCTTCGAATTCTGTATGCCCTGTATGTCATCCTCTATAAGTGGCAGGATAAACTGGTGGAGTGGTTCGACAGGGTAATAGCTGGAAATCCCCGTGTACACACCGACAGGACCTTCCTGTCCATCGTAACCCTGTTCGGACTGGGCATTCATCTTTTGATATTGAGCATAACGCTGATTGCCGGTGTGCCGCTGATATCGTTCTGGATATTCATATCGATGGGCATCCTCTTACCTGTATTCATCGTGGTATATGGAAGGATGAAAGGGAGGCAATAGCCTCCCGATATATTCTCACTCCAGAATTATCTTTTTCCGGAATACCTCTTTGCCCTCGTGCAGTACCTTCATGAGATATATGCCCGATGGCAGATTGTCCAGATTCAGCGTAATTCGGCCGGCATCGATGTTGTTCGGGGTGTAGTAGAGAACTCTCTTACCCGATGTGCTGTAAATGTGGATTGCGAGATTCCCGGTGTAGGGAGTGTTCAGGATGAATTTCTTTCCGGGCAGGTGCTGCAACTGGAAATCCTTCGCTTCTTCGGATGTTCCTATGGGGGTCGGAGCCACTCCCAGACCTCCGGATACCACCAGAGCGTATGTCTGGGGTGCTGCTGTGTTAATGTTATATCCGTAAACCCTCACGTAAAAGGTTCCCGTGACTCCAGAAAGCCTCACGATTTCCCAGGTGTTGGCATCATCCTTGTAATAGGTGTTGGCCGGTGTCAGGTTATCGGTGCCCGTCGTGGTAGCATTGCCGTAATACACGTCCCCTGTTGCACTGTCCACCACTATGAGGTCGAGGTCATTTACAAGACACCCGGTGGTGGAGAGGGCGCAATTGAGGCTTCCGGTGGTATCTATCCAGGAGAGAACGATTCTGGTTACCATGTTGGGATTGCCGATATAAATCTTGTACTCGTCGGTCTGTCCCGTTGTCAGTCCAGCGACATCGTTTATATCCACGAACCACAGGCGCGATTTCCTTTCATCGGATGAGTCTGCAAGCGTGAGCCAGTCATCCTCCGGGGAGAAGTACATGACGTTGTCGAGTACGGGTCTTCCCGCCCCCTCGTTTCCATTGGGAACGGGATTGTCGCTCAAATCATCCCCATCCTGCGTTATGGGTACGGCACTGGCAAGCAGGGAGGCCCTTATCAAAGCAGTTGATGGATTTATGCCGGTCGCGGAGCCCTGTGTGCCATTCCCATACCAGCCGTCCCTGTAATACTGCCTCAGGAGTATGGCCATCCCCGCCACGGCAGGAGTTGCCATGGATGTTCCCGACATACCGATAATATAGCATCCACTCGCGCAGGTGCTACTGGCCCCTTCGGAGCACGCGGACCATGTGGTTACTCCATGGGCTATGACATCGTTGCCGAATCTTCCGCTGGGGTAGGAACCGTATGCACTCCAGGAGGCCTTTGCATCCGTTGTTCTCTCCATCGCTGCCACGGTTATGTCGCTCTTGGCTGTGGCCGGGTCGCTGGCGGTGTAGTCGCATCCGGAGCTGCATCTTGGATCGTCCCCGTGGTTTCCTGCCGCGAATACCACGTTCATATCCGGATTGGTATATACGAACTCATCTATAGTCTGGGCATCGGAGTTATATTCAACGGGTGAACAGTTTGTACATACGTATCCCCAGCTGTTGGTGTGCACCCTTGCTCCCCTGTCGTAAGCATCCTGGAGCACCACTCCGAATCCCGATGTGCCTCCTCCCAGAGGAACCTGGGAAACTATCTGCGCCTTATAGGCCATTCCCTTGAATGCGGTGCTGTTGGTTCCTTCGTCCACACCGCCCACGGCTGTTCCCGCAGTGTGGGTGCCGTGCCCGCTGGCAGTTGCCAGGGATGTCTGGCCGCATCCGCCATTGTTGTAATCGCACAGGTCCACTATCTTATTGTTTCCATTCACAGTCCCATCGAAGAAGCAGTTGGTGGCTTCCAGTTCGTCATCGTTATGACCCAGTATTTCCCCCTCGCCCCTTATTCCCTTCATCCATACTATGGTGTCCGTGGGGTCTGTTCCTCCATTGCCCGTGAGGCTGTCGAATATTCCCGCCTGGTGAAGCACCGGATTTTCATCGTTCCAGTTCACGATGGGATATCGAAACTCTATGTACTTGACCCTGTCGAGGGATGCAAGATACTCGACCTCGTCCGGCGGTATAAGGGCCTGAACGAATCTCACGTACTTCCTGCTGATTCCCTCCACAGTGTATCCCCTTTTCTTCAGTATTCTGGCTACGGAATCCAGGTCTTCGTCTTCGAATACGAGTATGCGGACCCTGTAAAGGCCATTTACCCTTTCGTAGCATGTGTTGAGTTTCGACCTGTAATCGGGTGGCAGTTTGTACTTGGGTTCGAAGGGTATGATTCTCTGGATGTGGGGGAATGACTTTATCTTTTCGATGGTTTCTCTGGATGCACCGATTATGAAGGCATTTACAGGAAGGTAATCGTAGAAACGGATGCCCTGAGCCTCCAGCGCCACCTTCCATTCACCCCCTCCCGGCCCGTCGAATTGCAGGATATATTTGTTGAACCTTTCATCCAGAAAAATCCCCTTTTCCGGGTAATCGCTCACCTCGTGCCCCTGAACCCACAGGGGGGCAGCCAATAACCACATTACCATAACTCCATAATTTTAATAAGTATTAACTCGATATGCAATCGCAATGTGGAAAATATACTAACTCTTGCAATTTTCGATACTCACGGATTTCTGGAGGTCACTTTCAGCAGGTTTTTGTTAATATTAACACCTTTTTTAAGCACACTTTTCCTATCTTATTGATAGATAATGCCTTCAGGGTCCACTTTACCTTTAAAATTTAACCTGAAGAAGGAGGTGGGTTATGAAAAGACTTTGGACACTGTTAGCGATTGGGTTTGCACTCACCTTGAGTGCATGTGGTGGACAGGGTGGCCAGGAGCAGGCTGCCGGAGAAACTGCAGCAACGCCTGCTGTCGATGAGAAGACGAAGAAGACCTTCGAGGAGACCCAGAAGGCCTTCCTGGAGCATGCGATGGATATCCTGGAGGGTAAGAAGTACATACCACCCAGCTCCGGAGAGGCCAAGGCCAAGAAGGAAAAGCAGGGCGAATAAACCTGTGGATGGGGCTCCTGGCCCCGCCCTCCACTTTATAGTGGGGAATTGGATATTTCTCTGAGATTTTGCAGGTATAGTCTATTCTGTAAATTCTGATTTACACCTCGATGTACTTCCTTTCCTGAGGGGCGGGTCTGCATAGTATCCACCTATAAAATTTCTGTTATGCGTAGTTTCAAATGGCGGCTGGCAATAGTCCTCATCGTCATCGCCCTCGGAGGCTGGTTCTTATATCCGACGCTCAAGTACTACACTCTTTCTCCTGCTGAAAAAGAATTGATGCCCAGAGCGGAACTGGTCAATCTTCAGAAGAAATCCCTCAATCTGGGACTCGACCTTCAGGGTGGAATGCACCTCGTGCTTCAGGTGGATGTGTCGAAGATTCCGGAGAAGGAGAGGGCAGGAGTCGTTGACAGGACGGTTGAGGTCATAAAGAACAGGATAAACAACCTTGGAGTTAGTGAGCCAATAGTTCAGAAACTTGGACACAACCGGATTCTCGTTCAATTACCCGGTGTTCTGGACAGGGATAGGGCAAGGGAGATTATAGGAAAGACTGCCCAGCTGGAGTTCAGAATCGTTGCGGATGAAGCAGTACTCAAGAACACGATAGACAGGATAGACAGATACCTCGCCGGACTGGATACCCTTCAGACCGATACGACGGACACCCTGTTGATGAACAGGCCTTTTTCCTCCCTCCTCATGCAATATGGAGCCGATTACGTGGTACCGGAGGAATACGTGGATAGTGTGAAGAAAATCCTTTCCCGCCCGGATGTTCAGAAGCTCATACCTCCCGGGTACAAATTCTTCTTCGGGAATCGCGTGGATGCGGGCAATATGGTTTACAGACCCCTCTATCTCCTGCGTGACAGGGCAGAACTCACCGGAGCCTATATAACCAATGCCTATGCCACGGTGAGTCAGGACCCAATGAATCCCAATGCCCCCGTGGTCGTTCTGGAATTTAATCCGAAGGGAGCCACCATATTCGCCAGAGTGACGAGCGAAAACGTGGGTAAGAGGCTGGCAATAATCCTGGACAATTACGTCTATTCCGCTCCCGTTATAAGGGAGGCGATTCTGGGTGGCCGTGCCACCATCACGGGGCTCCAGAGCATGATAGAGGCGAGAGACCTGGCCAATATCCTCAAGGCCGGTGCCCTGCCTGCTCCCGTAAAGATTCTCGAGGAGAGGACTGTGGGAGCCACCCTCGGAAAGGACTCCATAGAGAAGGGAACCCGTGCCATCATATTCGGTTATCTCTTCGTCATCATCTTCATGATGCTTTACTACAGGGTTGCCGGTGTCATAGCCTCCTTCATACAGATACTGAACCTCTTCCTCATCATGGCCATACTCGCGGCCCTCAATGCAACCCTAACCCTTCCCGGTATGGCCGGATTGATTCTGACGGTCGGTATGGCTGTGGATGCCAACGTTCTCATATTCGAGCGAATAAGGGAGGAATTGCGGCTCGGTAAGAGCTTTGCGGCGGCTCTCGAGGCAGGATATTCCAAGGCCATGAGCGCAATTCTGGATGCCAACATCACCACCCTCATAGTGGCACTGGTGCTCCTGGGATTCGGTACCGGACCCGTCAGGGGATTCGCCGTGGTCCTGTCCATCGGTATAGTGACGAGTCTCTTTACAGCGGTGTTCGTATCCAAGGTCATATTCGACTATCTGGTGTATGTGGCTGGAATGAAGAAGATTGCAGTATAAAGGAGGACAGCAATGAGATTCTTCGAGAATCCCAACATAGACTTCATGGGACTGAGGAGGAAGGCTTACATACTTTCCTGGGCCTTAATCATCATAAGCCTTGCCTCCATCTTCTTTAAGGGCATAAACTGGGGAGTGGACTTCAGCGGGGGAACGCTTCTTCAGGTGCACGTGGAGGGGACAGATATAGCCACCGTGAGGAAGGTGGTGCTGGATATGGGCCTCAAGAGCGCCACCGTTCAGAACTTCGGGGAGCCCAGCGAATTCCTCATCAGGTATAAGGAGAATGTGGATGCCGGAGATGTGGTGAAGACCCTGAAGGAGAAACTGGGTAAGGATGTGCGCCTGGATAGGACGGAGAAGGTGGGTCCCACGATTGGGCGTGAACTCAAGGAGCAATCCATAATCATAGTCGTGGTGGCTCTGCTCCTCATGCTCCTTTACATCTGGATAAGGTTCGATCTGTACTTCGGTCTGGGAGCGGTTCTGGCCCTGTTCCACGATTCCATAATAACGCTGGGGATGTATTCGCTGGCGGGCCTGGAGTTCACCACCACCACCGTGGCAGCGCTCCTGACCATAATCGGTTATTCCATAAACGATACCATCGTCGTTTCCGACAGGGTCAGGGAGTATCTGGCTTCCTTCGAGGGTATGAAACTCCTCCCGGAAAAACTCTACGAAATCTTCAACAAGGCCATAAACAGCACCCTCAGCAGAACGGTTATCACGAGCTTCACCACCCTGATAGTGGTTATAGCCCTCATGTTCTTCGGGGGACCGGTCCTCTTCGGATTTGCATTCACCCTGTTCGTGGGTATCATCGTGGGTACATATTCGTCCATATTCGTGGTTTCGGCGCTGGTCTATGAATTGAAGACCAGGCAGTCGAGGAAGGCTCATGCGAAGAAGTAAAGGGCATTTCCTGGGAGGAGGCTCTTCCTCCCCCATGGCGAAATGGTGAAGGTCGGTGTATTCGGGAATGTGGATGCAGAGGGGCTTGAGGATGCTCTCCGGAGGATTAGACACCTGTGGGGGGATGATGCTCTAATCTGCAGGGAAATCGGCGGTCCTTACGATGATTCTTACATAAACCGCAATGCCCGATTCGTCATATCCCTCGGAGGGGATGGAACCCTTCTGAAGGCCGTGGCCAGGTTCAATAAACCTTTAATCGGCGTTAATCTGGGAAAACTGGGCTTCCTGACCTACTTCCAGGTGGATGATTTGCCCCTGATAAAGATTGCACTGGAAGAGAAGAAGTACTATCTGGACAGGAGGGAACGATTGCGCCTCTGGTATGGAGAGAATGCGTACTATGCCCTCAACGACTTCTACGTGAATCCGGTTTCGGGAACTGCCCTGAACATTACCGTCAGGAGAAAGGAGACCCTGATTACCCACTTCTATGGCGATGGTATAATCATCTCTTCGCCCACCGGTTCCACCGCATACAACCTCTCGGCCGGTGGTCCCATAATGCATCCCCGCGTGAAGGCCTTTATCCTGACTCCCATATGCCCCCATAACCTGTCCGCCCGGCCCCTGGTCCTTCCGAAGGGGGAGGTCATCGAGGTGGAGGTAGTCCCGAGAGGGGATGGGAGGTGGATTCTATCCGGGGACGGGATGAAGCTCATGGAATTCGATGGCCCTGCATCCTTTAAGGTGGAACTTTCCGATAAGAGGGCGTCCCTTATACGGCTGGACACCACGAAGGACTTCTTCGATATACTGCGGGAGAAACTCAACTGGAAGTGAGCAGTTATGGATGTCGTGGTTGCCGGAACGGGTATAGCCGGACTCTTCCTCGCCGATGAACTGTCCCGCATCGGATACAGGGTGTTGATGGTTTCTCCCGGACTGCACAGCAGCAGTTCCTACAGGGCTCAGGGAGGCGTGGCGGCGCCCATTCTGGAGGAGGATTCTGTGGAATCCCATCTGCAAGATACGTTGAGGGCGGGGGACGGTCTGGGGGACAGGGAGAGAATCGTCCGGATGATTTCAGAGGGGAGGGAGATTCTGCTTCGTCTTGTGGAAGAGGGTTTTCCCTTCGACAGGGAGGATGGCAGACTGGCCCTGTCCATGGAAGGGGGCCATTCCCGCAGGAGGATACTGCACAGTGGAGGGGTGCAGACGGGCAGGAATCTGGTGGAGTACTTCCTGAACAGAGTGCGGGGGATGGTCCGGCATGTCAGGGGGTACGTGGTGGATGTGGTGGTGGATGGTGGGAGGGCAAGGGGTGTGGTGGTATGGGATGGGGAGGGAATCCGCATAATCTACTCCCGGGCCGTGGTGGTGGCTTCGGGGGGATACGCCTCTCTATATACCAGCAGCACCAATCCGGATACCTCCAGGGGCATACTCATGTGGAACCTGTACAGGAGGGGCTTGCCTCTGGAAAATCTGGAATTCGTCCAGTTCCATCCCACCGTCTTCCACGCCCCCGATGGAAGCAGGATTCTCATATCTGAAGCGATACGCGGAGATGGTGCCATCTTGATAGACGGGAGGGGGGAGAGGTTCGTGAACGAGAGGGATACCAGGGACAGGGTGGCGAGGGCCATATTCAGAAAGGGGAAGGTTTATCTCTATGCGGGGCATCTGGACAGGGACTTTCTCCTGGAAAAATACCGCATGCTGGTGGAGAAGTTGAGGGAATACGGATACGATCTGACGAAGGACCCCATTCCCGTGTATCCCGCCGCCCACTACACCATAGGGGGAGTGAAGACCGGTCTCGATGGTGAAACGGACATCGTGGGCCTGCGGGTTATCGGTGAGGCTGCCTCCACCAGAGTTCACGGAGCCAACAGGCTTGCGAGCAATTCCCTCCTGGAGGCCATGGTGATGGCCCGCAGGGCATCCCGCGCCCTTGCGGATGAGTTGCCCGGACTGGATTATCGGGAGGTGCCCCACTTTCCGGACCCCGTTCCCATCGATTTACCGGGCAGGGGACTCCTCGACAGATATGCTTTCGTGGAGAGGGATGGACTGGAGATAACCCGTGCGGTCGAAAACCTGGAGGATGGAATCGTTCGCCTGATACTCATGAGCGCTCTTCTCAGGAAAGAGTCCCGTGGGGTCCACTACAGAAGGGATTTCCCTGAAAGGGACGAAAGGTTCAGGGGCTATATCGTGTGGCACAGGGGGGAATGGTCGTGGGAGCCATCGAAGTAGAGGGACTTCGTGCAGGGTATGGTGCGGGGAATGTGCTGAGGGGATTGACGTTTTCGGTGAAGGAGGGGGATAAGGTGGCCATGATGGGGCCCAATGGGGCCGGGAAGACCACATTGATGAGGGTTCTGCTGAAGATGATTCCTTACGATGGACGTGCCAGGATTCTGGGGAGGGAAGTGGGAGAGATGGGGCAGGAGGAACTGGTCAACCGTGCCTCTTTCATGCTTCCGGGTGATTTCGTGGAGGACATGAAGGTGGAAACCTATATGGCTCTGGCCCGGGTGGAGCCGCGGGAGGATGTATTCGATGTGGGGCATCTCATGGGCAGGAAACTCCGCTCCCTTTCGTCCGGTGAGCTCCAGAGGGTGAGGCTCAGCCGGGTCTTCTGGTCCGGAAAGGAGGTCCTCGTAATGGATGAGCCCTTTTCCCATCTCGACCCCATGTACCAGATTCGGCTCGTGGAGTCCATAAGGAATTACAGGGGAACGGTCTTATTTTCCATCCACGATGTCCTCCTCGCCGTCAGATTCTTCGGGAATTTTCTGCTGATGAGGGATGGAATGCTGGTTTCCCGCTCCCTCACCCCTGAGTCCTTCAGGGAGACCTTCGGGGTTCCCCTTCACCTGTTCATCAGCTGATTTCCCATCACCTTCTCCAGGAATTCGATTCCATCGTTGTCCGTTATGTTGATGAGGAGGGGAGTTATGGAGACATAGCCCTCCTTTATCGCACCGATATCGGTGTTTCTGGTCTTCAGGGGCCTGGGGGCACCCCCTATCCTGTATCGGCCATTTTCATCCACCTTAACGGGTTCCACGTACTCCCTGCTCCCCAGGGGAACTATCCGGAATCCCTTCACCTCGTCGGCGGGGATGTTGGGAATATTCACGTTCAGGAGGCGGAATGGGGCATCTATCAGCCGTGATACGATTTTGCTGGACCAGATGCGGGCTGTGTTCCAGTCGGGTGGACCGTTGAGATTTCCGATGGATATGGCCATGGACCTTATTCCGTATATTGCCCCCTCCCTTGCACCCGCCACGGTCCCCGAATAGAAGACATCCTCCGCCAGGTTGAATCCGTCGTTTATTCCCGATATTATGAGGTACGGTCTCGAGGGGAGGAGTTTGTAGAGGGCAATCAGTATGCAGTCCGCCGGCGTCCCGTCCACCCAGTAGAATCTATCCCTTACCCTTTTGACCTCTATGTCCTTACGCAGGGTGAGGGAGTGGCTGGAGCCGCTCTGCTCTCTGCGGGGGGCCACCACCCATACCTGACCGAAATCCTCCGCCACCTCTTTCAGTATCTTCAATCCTGGGGCATCGAAGCCGTCGTCGTTGGTGAGGAGGATTATCCTATCCACCGCTCTGGGCTCTGATTATCCCCTTCTTGGCCCATTTGTTGTTGGGGTCTATCTCCTGCATCTTCTGGAAGTACTGGAGGGCTGTGGAGTAATCACCCCGCATGAGGGCCTGGTTCCCCTTGCTTTCGTACTCTATGAGCTTCAGAATCTTCTTCGCTGTCGGGTCGTTGGGATTCTGCTTCAGGATGTCCATCGCCAGTTTCTGTGCCTTCTGGAGGTCGTGCTGCTTATAATAGGCCTCTTCCAGAGCTATGGTTCCGCTCACGGATATGCCACCCCCCAGCTCCGTCTGAACTTCTGGAATGCTTATGTTTTCCACATCTATGTTCAGGTTGCCCACATCCGGGAGCAGTTTTTCGGGGGAGGGCTGTTCTTCTTCCTGAACTGCGACCGATTCCGTTTTCGTCCCTGTCCCTGCACCGGTTTCCTGAAGTGTCGGTTGCAAAGG
>WGAQ01000131.1 GCA_015494735.1 Caldifarciminota bacterium
ACTTCAGGCTTGCACTCAGTTTTCTTCTCATTCCAGCACCTCCAGAAAAGCCCCTATTCGGGTGATGGTCTGGTGGGAAAGGGGGTCGTTTATATCCACTTCCACATGGACGGAGGGAATTCCTGCCTCCTTCAGTCTCCTTCGCATATCTGGAAGGTCGAAGAGTTCCGGCTCGCAAAATTTCACCGTATAAAATACCACACCGGAGGCTCCCGAAGTCTTCACTTTATCCACCATGTACCTGAATCTATCCTCTATAAGATCCCCTCTGACCACATCGGGAGGCCCATATACGATACGCTCTGCCATCCTCACGAACGGGTCATCGCTCTTTCCTTCGGGATAAATTCTCCTGCCACAGCATGCGAAATCATCATTCACAACCACACCTCCGAGGGCTTGAATCTCATCCAGTACATCCATGGGCTCGGGGACTATACCGGCCATAATTATGGGAATTCCCTCGGGTGGGTCCCCCGCATACAGGTCCATGACCTTCTTTATCAGAGCAATGAATTCTTCAGCAGGGAGATACTGTCGCGTCCTGATAATCCTGTAGAAATCTCTTACCGAAAGGGAAATCTCTGTCCTGAACTCATAAAATCTGGAGAGCATTGAATCCGCCTCCTCTTCTTTCCTTATACTTTCCATGAGTAGCTCTCTGGAAGGCCGAAATCCCGTCAATTCAGAAAGCCATTCATACATTCTCTCGACTTCGCTGGCAAGAAATTCCACATCTTCAGGACGCCTGCCCCTGGGCATATACATTGGAAAGACCGGTTGCTTCGGTTTCACGAAATCCAGGAGAAGGCTTCCGAGACCCTGAAGGGAGTCGCATGCATGGGGAACCACGATGAAATCAGCACAATCCAGACCACCGGATTTGAGAAAAGCCAGCATATTATGAACCATGGAACACACGTAGGGCTGGAGATGGGCAGCGCTATAACTGATATCCATTCCAGGAGGTCCCCATACTTCTATCGGAAGAACCCCGAAAGCCCTCAAGAGCTCCCGGGGATAGTGAATGGGCATGACAGCAGCCACCCTGCCTCCCCCCTCCCTGAATTTATCGCATACTGTCTTTCTTCCGGGTAAATCAATCATTCTTCTGCTTCCTCTTTTTGATTTCCTCTTCCCTGAGAACCCTTCTGAGTATCTTTCCTATCGCGCTCTTGGGAAGTTCCTTACGGAATTCCACTTCGGAGGGAACCTTGTATTTGACCAGATGCTCCCTGAAGTATTCGATGAACTCCTCCTCCGTTGCCGTCTCCCCCTCCTTCAAAACGATGAAGACCTTTATCCTCTCTCCCAGATAATCATCCGGCACTCCAACGGTTATCCCTTCTTTCACTTTCGGATGTTTGTAAATCAATTCGTCTATCTCCCTCGGAAAAACATTGAAGCCGCCCACGATTATCAAATCCTTCTTCCTGTCCGTAATGTAGAAGTATCCATCCTCATCCATGTATCCAATATCACCCGTGTAGAGCCATCCATCCTTCAGGGTGTTCTTCGTCTCCTCCGGAAGGTTATGGTATCCCTTCATGACAGTTGGGGTTTTCAGCACTATCTCCCCCTGCTCTCCCGGAGGAAGGTCCTCTCCCGTCTCTATGGAAACGATTTTCGCATCCACATCGGGAAATGGCAATCCTATACTTCCCACCTTATGCTTTCCCCTGTAGGGGTTTGCCATTATGGCGGTGACAGCCTCCGTCAGACCGTATCCCTCTATGGCTCTGCCTCCCGTCCTCTTTTCGAAGTTCTCCTTAATCGCTTTCGTCAGGGGAGCAGCCCCAACCCAGACAGCCTTCAGACTGCTGAAATCGTACTTATCCACATCCTTCAGATTGGAAAGGGCTACCAGTATGGTGGGGACAGCGGCGGTTATCGTGGGTTTATACCTGTGTATCGCCTTTGCCATACCGCGGGCACTGAATCTGGGGAGCATCACTATGGGCATACCCGCCAGTATGGGCGCATTCATGGTAACGTTCATGCCATATCCGTGGAAGAATGGGAGAACTGACATTATCTTCTCTTCGGGATTCAAATCACCCCAGGTCTTTATCATGTGGGCATTTGCAACGATGGCAAAGTGCGAAAGTATTATCCCCTTTGCAACTCCAGTGGTGCCGCCCGAATAAATCATAACCGCATCATCATCCGGGTCCACATCCGCAGGCTCGAAACCCCTGAGATTAGCATGCTTTATCAAATCGGCCAGATTGTAGAAATCGGCTCCGGATTTATTCTTCCACTTCCTGACCAGCGGAAATTCCTTCAACAGCTGGGCGATATTCAGGGGAAAGGGCAGATAATCGGATAAATAGGAATAAATTATCCTTTTAAGGGGCGTTTTACCTACAAGTGGAACCACCTTCTCAAGGAACAGGGGGATGGTTATAACGGTATCCGCCTCCGAATCCGTAAAGTGGAATTCCAGTTCGTGGGTCGTATAAAGGGGATTGAGGGGAACCACCATGGCACCCGTTTTGAGAACAGCATAGTATGAGATGACGAAAGCAGGAGAATTGGGTAGAATCAGAGCCACCTTCTTTCCCTTTCCAATCCCCATTCCCATCAGGGAAGCGGCAAGCCTGTCGGACATCTCCTTTATCTGGCGATAGGTCAGCTCCTTTCCAAAGAAGATGGAAAGGGTGCTATCCGGGTATTTCCTGGCAGATTCGTCCAGGAGCCCGTAAAGGGGCATCTCTGGATAATTCAGGCTTTTCGGCACATGGCTATCGTAAAACCTGTACCAGGGTCTATTCATTTACGCACCTCCTTTGAAGTACCGGAGTAAGACGGATAAATTCTGACCAAAAAGGTGCGTTTTAATTCACCATTTAGTTCCCTATATTTGAAGCAAAATTCAACATCCACCTCGAAAGTATAAAGTAAAACTTTCGCAACAAAGATGAAAGAGGAACACCTTATAGAAAATCAATCACTACCGGAATGTCAAAAAATAACAACGAATGAAGGAAACAGGAGCAGGTTAGAAACTACCTGTTCTCTCTCCCTGCAAGACGCTTAAATAAATCAAACAGGACTTCGATAAGCCTTTCTATGCCAATCCCCAGAAGGGCTGAAATCTTTATGGTCTTTATGTCATCTATTTCATCCGGCAAATCGCCATCGTATGCGTCGATTTTATTGATGACGATGATGCGCTCCTTGTTCAGGATTTCGGGGTCGTATTTCTCCATCTCTTCCAGGAGTTTGTAATACTGCTCCTCCACATCCCCGCGGGTGGGGTCCAGAACGAAAACAAGCGCCCTGGTCCTCTGGATGTGTCTCAGGAATTCGTGTCCCAGTCCCCTTCCCTGGCTCGCCCCCTCGATGAGACCGGGAATGTCCACCAGAACGAGATGATGGAGTCCCAGGTCATCCTTCAGAACTCCCAGATACGGATTAAGGGTGGTAAATTCGTAGTTGGCTACTTTCGATTTTGCTCCGGTAAGGGTGTTCAGAAGGGTGGATTTGCCCACATTGGGGAACCCCACGATTCCCACATCTGCAATCGTCTTCAGTTCCAGTTTAATCCTGCGGAATTCTCCTTCCTCTCCCGGCTCCGCAATCTGGGGAGCCCTGTTGGTGGGACTTTTGAAGTGCACATTTCCCCTGCCTCCTTTTCCACCCCTTGCGACAAGTATTTTCTGACCGTGCTTCAGAACCTCCCCTATCTTCTCCCCCGTATCCGCATCATAGACCACTGTCCCCAGGGGAACCTTTATGTAAAGGTCCTTTCCGGAAGCCCCCTTCATCTTCTTGGGACCACCGGGTTTTCCATCCTCAGCCTTCAGAAATCTCTTATCCATTAGATGGGCAAGGGTCCGAAGGGATTTGTCCCCAACTATATAGACATCCCCACCCTTACCGCCATCCCCACCATCGGGACCACCGCGGGGAACATACTTCTCCCTGCGAAAATGAACCATTCCATCCCCACCCTTTCCTCCTTTCACAGCCAGATAAGCCACATCTAACTTATTCTCCACCCGCGGCATGCTGAAAATGTTAAATCATCTCCGTATGTAAAACTGTAAATCCCTACCACTCGCTCCACACGATGGGCTCACCCGTATTGGGATTCAGTTTCATGAAAGCGATATCGTCCATACCATCGCAATAACCACCGATAGCAAGGTTACCATCACTGTCCTGAATAATGCTCGCATAAGCCAATGAACAAACGAAATCCCCCAGAAATTCCCTATACCATACAACGGATAAATCAGGTCTGAGACGCATTACAAAGTTGAAGAAATTTCCATTCCTCAATGCTGAGCCTATCAACACTACATCCCCACCGCCCACTTTAGTCATGTCCTCTACTATCGTCATGGAGTAATCGATTGTATCATATTCCATGAGATTCCCAAGACTGTCCACCCTGAATATTGCAGAAAATCCATCCAGAAAGCCCCTTACTATGATGGCGCTGATAAGGAATGTTCCATCCCCGAACCTTTCCATAGCCTTCACATACCCCGCACTGTATCCGAAGAGTTCCTTCACATCTATGAAGTTGGTCAAAAGGCTGTCCAGGTCGCTGTTCAGTTTGATGAATAAGTATCCATGCATGTCCGTCAGAGTGTCATTCTCCTGCACAGCAATGTATATCTCCTCTCCATCGGTCTCTATAACGGCACTCCTCGACCACGAGACCTCTAAATAAAAACTGTCTATCGGTTCAAGCGATTCGTTTATCTTATAAACCCTTGCATCTCTCAAATGGCTTAGTGCATAAATGGCTCCATATTCCCTGCTCTCTATCTGGTCTGTTATGAAGTGTGGAACGAAGGTTTCGTACCTCTTCATCTCCAGAATGTTCCAATTCTCGTCCAGTTTCACCAGATTCGAGCCATTGCCCAGAAAATACTCTCTAACGTTCTCCGACCTCACTATAAAATCACAATACCACTCCAGATTCTCAAATATATTTCTTTCCACGAGTTTTCCCTCTCTGTCCACTTTCAACAGCATGCATCGGGGGGGATAGTATTCTCCCCCTCCATCCGTCCATCCGCTTATGATGTAGTACCTCACATCGTGGGTTTCGGTTATTCCGTATGCCTCCTGTGAGCCCTCCATGTGGTATATAACAACTGGCACCCTTCTTACCTCAGGCTGCGTCGCACAGCCGGAAAGGATGAATGGAATAAGGAGAAGGAATCTTCTCATCCTCCCATCGAAATTTTAAATGCTCAAATTACACACCCCCTATTCGAGCCTCTCCACTTTAACAGGCTCCAGTATCCATCCTCCCTTTACAATCTTCACCAGGGCATAGACCCTGAACCTGCCCGATTCCCGCGGCGCTATGGGGAAGAACACGGATGCGGTCTCATCGCAGAAGGTCCCATCGCTCCTGCTCCTCGCTGTGTTGCCTCTCGCTGTGGGCAGACCCGAGCATTCGGAGCCTTTAGCCATCCACCCCTTTCCATACCCCTCCAGCACCACCACCTTTCCGGAGAACTCTTCGGGATTCTCCCCTATCTGCGCAATCTTTACTTTTATCGGCTCCATATAGACCACCTCCACGACAGTATCCAGCACATTCCCCGCCATATCCGACGCCCGGATTTTAAGGATATTCTTCCCCTCCTTCAGATTGACGGATATTCCTTCACCGCTCTTCACATTCCTTCCATTTATGGAAATGTCTTTCCTTGCAGAAGAGACGAAGCACCTGTCCTTAACCTCTGGAATTACCTTTACCTTCTTCTGAAAAGCAATTCCCCTGCGGGAAGGATTCACTTTCAAATGCACGACGGGAGCAGTTTCATCGGCTCCATATCCCGCCCACACATCGTCCCTGTGTAAGAAAGCAAAGAATTCCCCATCGAAACACGTATTCACGCTGGAAAAGTGCAAATCGGTGGCTTCCGGGAACATATTCACAAATTCACCTCTGGAGAAATCGTAAACATAGAGCCCATTTTTGCCATTCAGTTTCCCTGAAAAGAACACGAGCCTTCCGGAAGGGGAAAGGGCAAGGGGTCTCATATCCTCTGCATCGATTTTCACCTTCGAGATTACCCTCTCCTGCCCCACATCGTAAAGGGCATATGTGTCCGTATCGTATATCCGATAGAAGATGAAACTTCCGCCCACGAGAGCCGCATGGCCATCCGCATCCTCCAGTTTGAGAACCCTGCCCTTCTTATTCACATAAATGGCTCTCTCCACCGTCATGGCATCCTCATCCTCCATGAGAGTGTATGCGAAGAATCCATTTCCCGAACCCAGGAATCTGTCCATCCTGTCCGAAACGCTCACAAGGGAATCCCTCCTCAAATCGTAAACATACAGACCACCGAAGTGGAGACCGTAATCGGGATAGAACCACAGGTAAGCCCTTCCATCCACCACGGGATGGGGCTGAAAATGACCATATTCGTAAAAGTGGGCGAGATACTCCATGACGAAATCGGGGTCCTCCTTCATCATCTTCCTGACTTTCATTATGGGAGCGATTTCGGGAAAGTGAAATGCATCGAGAACCCCGAGCACCTTACGGCTTCCCGAAGAGAGATTCACTTCCACCAGATAATACTTCCTGCTCCTCCTGTCCGCAAATCCCGCAAGAACTCTCTCACCGTCCATGAACGGGTCCACGATATCCAGTTCGCACTCTCCGCACACCTCTTTACCAACATCCTGAAGATTTTCCATGGAATAAAGCCGATTGAAAGCGGGGTCGTAAACGCTCACATCATTTTCCCTGCGGATGAAAATCCTTCCCCCATCGAGAAGATACAGATTATCCGCAACGAGCGGCGTTTCGAATTCGATAAAGTCCCTTACCTTAACCACATTCGCCTTAAATGAAGGCTCCACCCACCATATCCTCCCCCCGTAATTGACCGGATGGCTGGAAAGTGCTAAAATTACACAGAAACCCATCATGGAGAAATTATAAACACGGATTTTCCAGAAATTCCTTACCTCAATCGTATGTATTCACAGGGCGATGAAAACTCCCACCACGACGAAGGTCAGAATCGTCAATATCAGAAGGGATTTTCTCAACGGGGGTCTTCCGAAGATAAGGACATAGATGTACTTGAACAGGGTATTGGATGCAACGGCTATGAGAATTCCCCTCGCCGCGATGATTTCGGAAAGTTCCTCCCGGGCAAGT
>WGAQ01000132.1 GCA_015494735.1 Caldifarciminota bacterium
CTCCCCATCCACCCCCACCATACCAACCAAATCCACATCCAGTTCCAGACCCTTCAGATTCATGGCGGTATTGGCCGCCCCTCCCGGGACATCCCTCACCTCCCTCACAGCCACCACGGGTACAGGGGCCTCAGGGGATATGCGGACAGCATCCCCCACGAAGTACCTGTCCAGAATCACATCCCCCACCACCAGCACCCTTCCCGAAACCCCACCGGTTAAGACTTCCCTGAAGTTCATATTACCAGGTCGAAGAGGCCCAGGATAAGATTGACCGCATGGAAGAGATACATGCCCAGGAGATTTCCTCCGAGGAATACCAGGAGAAGGAGGGCGATAAACCCGTAGGTCTCCAATCTCCTGTCGAACATGAGACGGGGAAAGAAGATGGAAGCCACCCTCCATCCGTCCAGAGGTGGAAGGGGAATGAGGTTGAAGACAGCCAGTATCAGGTTTATCCACACATTCCACTTGAGCAGTTCACCCACGGCACCCCCCAGCGGAAGCCACTTTATGAGAGCATAGGAGACGAATGCGATGATTATATTCATAACGGGTCCGGCTATCGCCACGAGGGCCGAATCCCTGACGGGATTTTTGAAGTTGGAAGGATTCACCGGAACGGGTTTTGCCCAACCGAATTTGAACAGTATGAAGGCAAGCAGACCGAGCAAATCTATGTGCTTCAGTGGATTGAGAGTGAGCCTTCCCATCATCTTCGCAGTGGGGTCCCCCAGCCTGTACGCCACGTATGCATGGGCATATTCGTGGAAAGTGAGAGCAATCAGAACCGCCGGAAACAGATACACGTATTCCATAAAATTGCTCATGACAGGCGAAATTTTACACTTGAGGGCACCCCATCCATAACTGCTTCCGTAAGTTGCTCAAAATCAAACCATTAAATCCGTTAATAAATCGTCAACACCTGCCTCCCATAATTGAGGCATGTACGCGAGAATCGAGTCGGGAAGCATCATGGGGGTGGAAGGCCTGCCAATCGAAATAGAAGTGGACATATCCAGCGGCCTGCCCGGAATGGTAATAGTGGGCCTTCCCGAAACATCCGTAAGGGAATCGAAAGAAAGGGTTCAATCCGCGATAAAGAATCAGGGTTTTTCGTTGCCGCAGAAGAAGTATAGAATCAACCTGGCCCCCGCAGATATCAGGAAGGAGGGCTCCCTGTTCGATTTGCCCATCGCCCTGGGAATCCTCTGTGCCCTCGGGCACTGCGATTATACCACATTCTACAGGAAGATTATGGTGGTGGGGGAGCTCTCCCTGGAGGGTAATCTCCGCAGGGTAAAGGGGATTCTGCCCATAACAATTATGGCAAGGGAATCGGGTTATGAGGGAATAATCGTACCATTCGAAAACAGATTCGAGGCGGGGGCCATAGAAGGAATAAATGTGTATCCCGTGAAGACACTTAAAGAAGCCATTCAATTCCTCAATGGTCAGATAGAGCTGGAGCCCTTTTCGGAGGAAAGAGCCGCTGCACGCGAGGAGGATTACGGGGTGGACATGCAGGATGTCAGGGGGCAGGAGGGGGCGAAGAGAGCACTCGAGATAGCAGTTGCAGGTGGTCATAACGTTTTGATGGTGGGTCCGCCCGGCAGCGGTAAGACGATGCTGGCAAGGCGGGTGCCCACTATAATGCCTCCCATGTCTCTGGAAGAATCTCTCGAGACCACCAGGATATATTCGGTGGCAGGATTGGTAAATGGAAATATCATTACCACTCGCCCCTTCCGGAGCCCCCACCACTCCATATCGGATGTGGGCCTCATAGGAGGGGGAAGCAGATTCTCCCCCGGAGAGGTGTCTCTGGCCCACAACGGGGTTCTGTTCCTCGACGAAATGCCAGAATTTTCCCGCAGGGCTCTGGAGGTCCTGCGCCAGCCCCTTGAGGACGGCTTCGTGGTGATATCCAGGGCCGGATACAAGGTCACCATACCGGCAAGGTTCATGCTCATAGGGGCCATGAATCCATGTCCATGCGGTTACTTCGGATACGAGCATCAGAAGTGCAAGTGCACCATAAATCAGATAAAGAACTATCAGGGAAGGATTTCCGGACCCCTCCTCGACAGGATAGACATACACATCGATGTCCCCTCCATTCCATACGAAGAATTGCAGAAGAGGCCCCCGGGTGAATCCTCCCGCCAGATACGGGAGAGGGTGATGGAGGCCCGCAAAATTCAGGAGAGGAGATTCCGGGACAGGGCCATCAACTTCAATGCCCACATGGGCGAGAGGGAGATAAGGGAGTTCTGTAAACTGGACGAGGCCGGACACAATCTGCTCGCGGGGGCAATGGAGAGGTTCGGATTCTCTTCCAGAGCGGTCAGGAGGATTCTGAAGGTGGCCAGGACGATAGCAGACTTGGAAGGGAGCGATAGAATCAGGGTTCACCATCTGGCGGAGGCCATAAACTACAGGATAGTGGACAAACTCTCCCTGACCAGCATCATGTTCGTCTGAGAAATTCCAGAAGCTGCTGGAAGGTCTCCTGCCTTCCTCCCCTCCTTCCTTCTATCTTCTTCAAAAAGGTCTTCTGACGGCGGGCGAAATCCTTCGTATCCCTTATGGTATCCTCTATGGCCCTCTCTAGGGTAATCTTCCCCTCCAGATACGGGATGAATTCGAAGTAATCGATGGTCTTTCTGAGGGCCACGGCATCAGGCCCATACCTCTCCACCAGACTCCTCACCTCCTCCAGAAGGCCCTCCTCCAGCATATCGTAAACCCGCTTTTCGATGGAGAAGTACAGTTCTCTGACCGGAATGGACAGGACGAAGACCTCGTACCGAAAAGAGGGAGGCACGAAGCGCTCGCGGGACACCTCATCGAATGACTTTCCGGCCACGAGCACCACGTAAAGGGACCTCAGTATCCTGAATCTGTCGGAAGGATGAATCTGCGATGCCCTCCGGGGGTCCCTCTCGAGAAGGAGGCGATACAGCTCCGGTGTCTCCATGGACTCCAGTTCACGGATGAGGGAATCCGGAACGGGGGGATAGTCGCTCAACCCCTCCATCAGAGCCCTTATGTAGAAGATGGTCCCTCCCTCCACCAGAACCCGTTTTCCCCCGGATACGGCTTTCGCTATCTCCTCCTCCGCCCTCCTGTAGTAGCGCCAGACATTGTACTGCTCATCCGGTTCCACAAGGTCCAGCATCCTGTACCTGTCCCTGCACGGGTAATGGGGCTTGGCAGTTCCGATATCCATATACCTGTAAATCTTTCTGGAATCGGCGGAGATGACCACCAGATCGTCGAATTCCTCCACCAGTCTGCATGCGATATCCGTCTTTCCGGAAGCAGTCTGCCCTGTGAGGATGGGGATTCTTTTCAACTGCAAAAGTTTAACGTAGAGTCCTCCTGTCGGGCAGAATTAAAATTTTTGGACTCATGGTCCAGTTCAGTCAGGTCTTCCTCAGGGACCCGGAATACATAGAGAAGATTGTCTCCGCCCTGACGGAGGACCGGTCCCTCATGGTATTCGTGGAGGTGGGGCCTGGCGAGGGGGTGATAACCAAGGAGCTACTGAAGAGGGGGGCCACAGTCCATGCCATAGAGGTGGACCTCAGACTCGTGGATAGACTGAAGAAGGACCTGGAACTCAAACTGGTCATGAACAGGAGATTCTTTCTGTACCATGCCGATTTCCTGAAATTCGACCTGCGGCAACTCCCCTCCCCCATACGATTCTTCTCCAACCTGCCCTATGCCATAACCTCCGATGCCATACACAGGATTATCAATTACAGGGACATGTTCCACGACGTTCACCTGCTCCTGCAGAAGGAAGTGGTAGATAAACTGCTATCCGGCAACTCCTATCTCTCCCTCTGGACCGGCTATCACTTCGATGTGGAAAGACTCTTCAACGTCCCCCGCTCGGCATTTCACCCCACCCCGAAAGTGCACTCCTCCTTCGTGCGCATGAAACCCAGGGATAGGATGCTTGATGAGCGGGGAGAAAAGATTCTAAAGCGCATACTGAAGCAATCTTTCAAAAACAGAAGGAAAAAGTTAAAGAATGCCCTCACCGGCTTTAAAATTCCACAGGAGATGTCCGAAAGGAGGCCGGAGGAACTCCGCCTGGAGGATTTCATTCGCATAGCGGAGGTCAACGTATGAAGATAAGCGACCTGGCAGTTAGAAAAGGCATAATGAAGATTTACCGGATCACCATCCACAGCATCTTCTACTTCGTAATCATCACCCTGCTCATAGCCCTCTTCATAGGTGTAATCCGGACCACTCTTAATCTTCTGGTTCTGGCAGGGGAAAACGACCTGATGACCGGTTTCAAGGAATTCATAAGCGCCATCCTTTACATAATAGTCATTATCGAACTGGTCAAGGTCTTCGTGGAGTACTTCGAATACGAAAGGGTGAGGCTGGGAATACTGACGGAGGTAATAATCGCCTTCACCCTCAGGGAGATGATTCTGAAGGTGTTCGAGATGAATGTGAGCGGTCTGGACATCTTCTTCTGGAGCATAGCCATATTCGCCCTCATCGGAGGAAGGGTCCTTATACTGTACTTCAATCTGGACAAGAGCGAATCCCCCTACGTGAGGAAGATTCGTCGCACCCTCACAAGGACATCCTCTTCCAGTTGAGACTCCCCATTTAAACTTTTGCACTCATGATTATACTGAAGCAGGAATCCGAAATCGAGCAGATGAGGAAAGGGGGAAGGATAATAGCCCGATTCTTCCAGGAAGTCAGAGAATTGATCAAACCCGGAGTCCCCGGAGATGAGATAGACGAATTCGCGAGAAAATTCATAACCTCTAACGGGGGATATCCCTCATTCCTGAACTACAGAGGCTATCCGGCCAGCATCTGCCTGTCGATCAACGATGAGGTGGTGCATGGAATCCCCTTCGGAAAGAGGATTCCAGAAGTGGGTCTCGTGAAGATAGACGTGGGTGTAAAATACGGATGCTGCCACGTGGATTCGGCATTCACCTTCGTGGTGGGAGATATACCGGAAAGGGCGAAGAAGCTGGTGGAGATAACGAAGAAGGCCCTCGAGGAGGGGATAAAAGCCGCGAAGAAGGGGAACAGGGTTTCGGACATATCCCGGGCGGTGGAGAAGACTGTAAAGCCGTACAAATTCGGAATAATACGGAAGCTGGTGGGACACGGTGTGGGATTCGACCTCCACGAGGACCCGGAAATACCCAACTACGTATCCAGAAAAGCCTACGACCCGATACTGAAACCCGGCATGACCTTCGCCATAGAACCCATGATTACCCTGGGCACCCACAAGATAAAGGAGATGCCCGATGGGTGGACCATAAAGACAGCAGATGGCTCATGGGCAGCCCACTTCGAACACACAGTGGCCATAACGGAGAAGGAAACCATAGTGCTGACCTCCCCGCAGGATTGAAGCACAAAATATCAAATTAATAAAACCCTCATCTGTAGCCCGATTCGGGCGTATATAAATCGTCAACACTTCCACCCCATAATATCCATACCATGCTGCAGATAATTCAGAAATCGATAGCCTTCCTGGTTCCTCCCGTATGCCCGGTATGCGGTGAGAATCTCATAGACCCTTCGAGGGAGCTGGTATGCAGGGACTGTTTCCAGAAGGTCAGCCTCAGTTTCACCGATTCGGGACGGGTAAGGGTGTCTGGAAGGATTCCGGTTTACTTCCCCCTCGTGTATAATGGTCCAGTGAAACACATGATGCACCTGTTCAAATTCGAGAACTTCGAATCCATGGGCAAATTCTTCGCAAGGGCGATGATGAGCAAACTGGAAGAAGAGGGCATAGACTTCGACATCGTAACGTACGTACCATCGCATCCAGCACGGATTCGGGAAAAGGGCTCCTATCCCACGAAATTTCTTGCAATGGAAATTTCCCGAATGAGCGGAAGGCCCGTCAAAGGTCTCCTCAGGGCTACCCGATATAAGAAGAGCCAGATTTCTGCAAGGGACAGGCGGGAAAACATAAGGGGGTTTTTCGAAGCAATCGATGAAATAGAAGTGGAGGGAACAGTTCTCCTGGTAGACGATGTTATTACCACGGGCTCCACGATGGCAGAGGCTGGCGATGTCCTGTACAGAGCCGGCCATAAGAAGATCGTGGGTATCACGGCTGCCGGAAAAGTGTAAGCCCGCCTCCCCCATCAATCTTAATAATTCATATCAA
>WGAQ01000133.1 GCA_015494735.1 Caldifarciminota bacterium
CTGGCCATAGCGGGCGGAGTCTTCGTTCTGGAGGCCCTTTCCGTCATACTTCAGGTGGGATACTTCAAGTACACGAAGAGGAAGTACGGGGAGGGGAGGAGAATCTTCCTCATGGCACCCCTGCATCACCACTTCGAAAAGAAGGGATGGCCCGAGTCCAAGATAGTGGTGAGATTCTGGATACTTTCCACCATATTCAGCATAATAGCCCTGGCCACCCTGAAGATAAGGTAAGTGGAAGATTCCGTATTTTCAACGGTTTACACTTGACCGGCGACCTTCGGAGGCATTAAGATTACCTCCATGACGTTGCTACTGCTGATTGCGCAGGCGGGTGCCTTTCCCTATGGGGTGGCTTCGGGGGACCCCACCCAGCATTCTGCCATAATATGGACCAGGGTGGAGGTTTCCTTTGCTCGTCCCGCGGATGTTCACTACGAAGTGGCCACCGACAGGGATTTTAAGAATGTGGTTTCGAAAGGGGTATTCCGCACGGGCAGGTGGAGGGACCACACCGTAAAGGTGAAGGTGGAAAACCTGAAGCCCAACACCACATACTACTATCGATTCTGGTATGTGAACGAGTACTACGGTCAGGTGGACACTCTCCGCAGCCCCGTGGGCAGATTCAAAACCCTTCCATCCGATACGAACAGATTCAGGGTGGTCCTCCTGGCATGCCAGCACTTCTCAGCAGGATATTACACCGTTTACAAGTACATCCTTCAGGACAGCGTAGATTTGATGATACACACGGGCGACTTCATCTACGAATTTCCAACTTACAGGGTCCGCAATGCGCGCCCCGACCCCACGGGATATGCCCACAACCTGGAGACGTACAGGATGAAGTACAAACTGGGAAGGACCGATAAGTATTTCCAGGAGGCCCTGCGCAATATCCCCATAGCCGTGATATGGGATGACCATGAGGTGGTAAACGACTATTCCGGAAAGACCATGTTCTATTACAATCGGAGCAGGATAAGGGGAGCCTATCAGGCCTTCTTCGAATACGTCCCCATAGAGGAGAATCCGGAGGAGAAATTCAGGATTTACAGGGATTTCAAGATAGGGGACTTCCTCCACATATTCATGATAGATGGAAGACAGTACAGGGACGAGGATGCGTGCAGACCCGCCTTCAACCCGTCCGATGAGTGTGCCCATGTTGCCCTTACGGAGCACAGGACATATCTGGGAGAGAAGCAGAGGAAGTGGCTCATGGAGGGGGTTGCCGGCAGCGATGCCAGGTGGAAACTCATAGCCAACAACACCATGATGATGGATTTCTTCAAGAATGGAAAGCCCATATTCGTTGACCAGTGGGATGGATTTTACTGGGAAAAGCAGTACATTCTCCGCTACTGGCTGAAGAAGGGTGTGAAGAATATAATCGTCGGAACGGGCGATACCCACACATTCTACTTCGGCGATGTTATGGTGGATGGGAAGAAGGTGGCCACGGAGGTGGTTACGGCATCTGTCACCTCTCCGGGAGGACACAAGGCTCTTGAAGATTTGAAGGAGAATCCGTGGATTAAGTACATGAACAACGATTACAGGGGATATGTCCTTCTGGACTTCTTCGAGGACCACGTGGATGTTTACCTGTATGGAATAGAGGATGTAACTGTTCCGGACAGCAGGCGGGTCCTGGTAAAGAAGTTCAGGATAGATTACGAGAAGTAGGGCGGTGTGGCCGCCCTTCTATTGTTTTATGAACAGGCGGAAGAAGGGAGAGAGAGCAGAGGAGGCGGTCGTCTCCTATCTGAAATCCATCGGCTATGAGATAATGGACAGGAATGTCCACATGAGGGTGGGGGAGATAGACATCGTGGCGATGCACGAGGGGGAACTGGTATTCGTGGAGGTCAGGAGTTCATCCCGTTCGGACCCGCTGGAGAGCATCACCCGGCGGAAACTGGAAAACCTGAAGAGGGCAATACTGTCCTACATCGCCAGAAAGGAGATTGATATGCCCTTCAGAATCGAGATTATTACCGTGGTGGGCGGGAAAATCCACGCCCACATCAGGGATATCATGATGGATTGATTTCACAGAATCTCTTCCGTTCCCATAATCTCCACATCCTTCCCCTTGAGTATCCTCTTCACCAGACCCTGAAGGACCTTCCCCGGACCCACCTCCACGTACTTCCTCCCCCCTGCTCTGTACGTATCCAGAGTCATCTCTATAAATCGGACGGAGCCCATCAACTGTTTTACAAGTGCGTCGTATATTTCGTCCAGGTCCGTGGTCAGCCTGCCCAGGGTATTCATGGCTATGGGAACTCTGGGAGGTCTCATCTCATCTTTCTTAAGGTACTTCTGGAATTCCCTGGCGGCTTCTTCCATGAGGGGGGAGTGGAATGCCCCCGATACCCTGAGGGGGACTATGCGCCTGGCCCTGGGCTTCAATTCTTCCAGGACCTTTTTCAGGTTCTCGCTTCCTCCGCTTATCACTATCTGTCCGGGGGCATTGTAATTTGCCACTATAACATCGGGATATCTGTCCACCACTTCCCTTATGCTGTCCTCATCCAGTCCTATTATTGCCGCCATGCCCCCTCTGTTGGTATCGGCCATATCCGCCATGAGCTCTCCCCTTATCCTTACCAGGCGCAATCCCTGTTCGAATTCCACCACTCCTGCTGCGTACAGGGCGGAGAATTCTCCCAGACTGTGCCCCATAACCATGTCGCATTTCGAATCCCCCCTGTGCCTTAGTGTTTCGAGGGCGGCGACGGAGACTGCATATATGGCGGGCTGTGCATTTTTGGTGTCCGTCAATTCCTCTTCCGTCCCATAGAACATGAGTTCCAGGAAGTCCTTTCCCATGAAATCCGCCACCCTCCGGAAGACATCCCTCGCCACATCGTACTTATCGTATAAGTCCTTTCCCATGCCGGGATACTGACTTCCCTGTCCGGGAAACATGAATACCACTTTACCATCTGCCATTTTAAACCTCCTCTTACGGGCAAATTTTACAGTTGTCCTCTTCGGTCCTTTAAAATTAGTTCTATGAGGAAGCTCATTATCTTGCTCGTTCCAGGTGTAAGTTTCGCAGGGGGTTTTGCTCTATCGGGAATAGGAAGCAGTAGCCTGGCGGGAGGTCAGGCTGCTGTTGCGGATGTTTCTGATTGGACGGCCGTTTACTGGAATCCGGCCGGACTTGCTGATGCATCCCGGAGTGCTGGTTTTTACTTTGCACTTGTGGGAACGCAGGGCAAAGCCACGACGAATACGGGTATAATTGGGTTCGATGGCCCCTATACGCTCAAGAACTATCCCATTTACTCCGAGCCCCTCACCTTCTTCATTCCATCCTTCGGTGTGGTGGTTCCCACCAGGAATGGGACATTTGGATTTGCCGTGTATTCTCCCTTCGGACTTGGCTCCAAATGGGACCTTTACTCCATGCCCATAGGGTACAGGGTTGGAAGGCTGGATGATTATCCTAAGATTGACCACGAGAGTTCCATAGGGGTCACCAATATAATGTTCTCCTATGCCAGGCAGTGCATGTTCTTCAAGAATATGAAGTGGGGCATCGCCCTTGGACCCACATATAATCAGATATACCTGAGGCAGGTGGAACTTTCTGTTTTGAATGCCGATGGAGATAGTATCCCCGACCTGGGTTATCCCTTCTCCCTGATACCCACGGATGCCAAGACGAAGGGCTCCGGATGGGGATTTGCTGTGAACTTCGGTATGCAGTTCGATTTCAACAAGCTCAAAGCCGGATTGGCCATTCATTACAATTCCTCTCCCAACCTCAATGGCACCATGGAGCTTTCGGTTTACAAGCCCTATAGTCCCTTTTACTTCAATGCCACCAGAGACAGCTTCTTCCTCGGAGGCATAGCAAGCAGTACTGCCAATGTTTCTGCTGTTTTACCCCTCCCCCTGATAGCAGACCTTGGATTCTCCTATAAACTGAGCGATAAGGCGAAGATTTCAGCCAGGTTCTCCTATCAGGGATGGAATGTCTTCGATACCATAATGGTGAATGTGAGCGGCCTCAATCCCATAACCGGTGATTCCCTCGAGGATGTTGCCCTCGTGGAGAACTGGAAGGCCACCTACAACATCGGTCTCGGTCTGGAGTACCTGTACAAGGGAGTGCCCGTCAGACTCGGATTCGTCTATGACCAGAGTCCCGTCCCCGATGAGACTTTCAGTCCCCTTCTGCCGGACCCCGGAGATAAGTACATCCTGACGGCAGGCTTCGACCTCCATGCCAACAACGTGGTGTATGGTTTCAACTTCGAGTACTTCATAATGCCTGAGAGGACCGTTACCCAGCCCACCGGAAATAATCTGCCCGGCACCTACAGTTTCAACATATTTGCCTTTGGCGTGACAGCCAGTTACA
>WGAQ01000134.1 GCA_015494735.1 Caldifarciminota bacterium
ATACTACACTCTTCTGTGGAGACATCCCGCCTACCAAGATAAAAATGAATTGAGGCGAGATATAGATGAAATAGTGAAAGGGCTTAAGACAGTTCGCGTAGGCAAGTCTTGTCGCCACTTCCCATTGGGTATTTTCCGACGAGATATGGCGTCTATGTTTTAAGACAATTGACTTGGGGTAGTCGCCACTTCCCATTGGGTATTTTCCGACGTGTAGCTCTGTTCGACCCCCGCCTCGGGGCGGGGGTCATCGTCCAGTCGTCGCCACTTCCCATTGGGTATTTTCCGACGAGACGCTGAATAGTACGAAGGAGGTATTGGTATCGAGGTCGCCACTTCCCATTGGGTATTTTCCGACACAGCCATCCTGCGGAATCCAATCATAAAAATTGAATGTCGCCACTTCCCATTGGGTATTTTCCGACGAAACTGAAAGAGGCGAATCCTGAATTTCACTATGAAGTCGCCACTTCCCATTGGGTATTTTCCGACTACGCCTTTCAAACCTACCTGATTGTATAAAACAAGAGCGTTTCGGAAATTATACAGGTTGAGGGTACCCCCTGTCAAGCGTGCGAAACGTTTTGCATTTTTCAAGTATAACTGGAATTCAAAAGGTCAAGTTGTTGCCTCTCATGAACTTACCGGGAAAATTTTATACAAAGACATTAGTCATCGATTCGAAATGAAGTTGGAACAGGAGATATAAATGCTCACCTTTTTCGAAATCGGTCCGGCGGAATCCTTCCGCTCCCCTTCAGAAGGGACATAGCGCAGAAATCGGGCCCGCTCATCGTTTCATTTTGACTTATTGCAAAGATTCGCATCTACGAAACTTATGCCGTAATTATCCACTCACGAACACCATTTCCGGAATAATTTGCCATTCAAGAAATAACTCATCATCGATTTTATCGCTCTGAAGCAATTTTAACGGAGAGATTTTCCCTGCATGATAAGTTCTTATAAACTCAAATTTTACCCGGAATACCACTTTCCACCCCCGCATCTAAAATTATCCCCCATGACCCGCAGATTCACAGCAGTTATAATCCTCCTCCTCCTATCCGCAACCCTGTACTTCTGGGGAGCCACGGAAAACATCCTGCAACTGCGCTTCTGGAGATTCATCCTCATCGTGGTGGTGGCATCCTCCCTCTCCACCGCGGGGCTCATACTCCAGAACATCCTGAGGAATCCCCTCGTGGAACCCTACATAATCGGGATCTCATCCACAGGAGCACTGGGGTACGCGGTGGGATTGATTCTGGGAATTCCCTTACCCCTCGATGGCCTCCTGACGGTGGCGGGGGTGATTCTGGGCTTCGTTCCGGTTTACATGGCAGGAAGGAGTCCCCTCAGGTTCATCCTCATGGGGGTGGCAGTGGGGCTGTTCTCCTCCAGCATCCTCTCCCTTCTCATGGCGGTAAACCATCAGGACATACTCAAAACCTTCTACATCCTCTGGGGAAACGTGGACAGAATCTTCTCACCTCTGGACATAACCATCCTGACCATACTGGGGATATCGAGTTTTGCACTCCTGACCATAACCTTCGCCCTCAAAAGGGTACTCATGATAATGTCGCTGCCGGAAGCGGAAAGCCGCGCTTTCGGTGTGGATACGGACAGGTACATGCGGATATTCATCCTGATTGCATTCCTCCTGACGGGAATAAGCGTCTATCTGGCGGGAGTGATTGGATTCGTTGGACTGGTGGTGCCCCACATAGCACGGATGCTATTCCCGGACAGGATGGAACTGATTATCCCCTCCTCCGCGATGATATCCACCACCCTGCTCCTGATTTCGGACACGGCGATTAGAACCCTGCTCCCCGTATCCATACCGGTGGGAATAATAACCTCCATCGTGGGGGTTCCATTCTTCATATACCTGCTGAGCAGATGGTAATCAGCGGCGGCTTAGAAAATAACCCACGAGGAACAGCCCCGCGAAGAGAATCAACACAGCCCACCATCCGATATGGGAGGCAAAAGCCACTATGAATCCAGCGGTCAGAACACCGAAAACGATGGTGATGAGGGCCCTGTGGTACGGAATCCCGAAGACCTCGGCCACCACGCTCCCCATCCACGCCCCCGTACCAGGAAAGGGCACCGCAACGAAGAGATAAAGGCCCAGGAGTTCCCACTTCTCCACAGTGGTCCCCTTTTCCCTCGCCCTCCTCTCGAGCCAGTCCATGAATCTGCGGATTACATCCACCCTGCGGGACAGAGCATTAAGTGGCTTGAGGATGTACAGGAGGAAGGGAACCGGAAGGATATTGCCAATCAGGGCGAATATGAGGGCCTTCCATGCGGGCATGTCGAAGTAGAAGACACCGAAGGGAATGGCCCCCCTCAGCTCCAGCACGGGCATGGCCCCCGCCACCATGACCGCCACCTCGGGGGGCAGGGATGCAAGGAATTCCTTTATCGCACTCACGGGTAAATCTTCTCCAGAAGCCTGGGGAAGGGAATGGTTTCCCTGATATGGCTGGCACCGGAAATCCACATGACAGTCCTCTCGACACCCAGACCGAATCCGGAGTGGGGAACGCTGCCGTACTTCCTGAGGTCCAGATACCACTCATAGACATCCACAGGCAGATTGGCTTCCCTGATTCTCTGGAGGAGTTTATCGTAATCGTCCTCCCTCTCGCTTCCACCGATGATTTCTCCGATGCCCTCCGGAGCGAGCATGTCGAAGTTCCGCACCTTGGTGGGGTCCTCCTGGTCTATCTTCATGTAGAAGGGCTTTATCTCCTTCGGATAGAACATGATGGAAACGGGCTTGTCGAAGTCCTCCACGAGGGTCTTCTCCTCATCCGCACCGAAGTCATCACCGTACTCCACATTCATCCCCTTCTTCTTCAACCTTTCGATGGCCTCCTCGTAAGTGATTCGATAGAAGGGCCTCCTTATCCTCTCCAGCTTCTTCACATCCCTTCCCATTATCTCCAGCTCCAGGGGTCTCCTCTCGAGGACCCTCTGCACGATGTACTCCACGAATTCCTCTGCCAGGTCCACTATGTCCTCGAGGCGGAAGTAGGCGGCCTCCGGCTCCACCATCCAGAATTCCGCGAGATGCCTCCGGGTCTTGGAGCGCTCGGCCCTGAATGTGGGACCGAATGAATAGACCTTTCCCAGAGACATGGCCAGGGCCTCGAGGTACAGCTGTCCGGACTGGGAGAGGTACGCGGGCTTTCCGAAGTAATCGGTCTCGAAGAGGGTGGTCGTCCCCTCCACGCTGGCGGGCGTGAGTATGGGGGGGTCGGCCCTGGTGAAGCCCCTGTCGTAAAAGAAGTCCACGATGGCCTTTTCTATCTCATCCCTTATGCGCAGAATGGCCCACTGCTTGCGGGCCCTCACCCACAGATGCCTCCTGGGGAGGAGAACATCCACATCGGGTATATTGCTCTCCCTCACCTTGGCAGGGATGGGGTACTCCCCCGCCTCCTGTACAATCTCCATATCCTTCACGGTAATCTCCACACCGCCGGGGGCCCTCCTGTCGGCCCTGACGATACCCCTTACGATGACGGAAGACTCATAGGGAGGGTCCATCTCGAAAACCTCTTCGGGAACCTCCGACTTAACCACGACAGACTGAACGAATCCCGTTCCGTCCCTGATGATGAGGAATTTTATCTTTCCGCTGGAGCGCTTGTTGTAGAGCCATCCCCGTATTTCCACCTCTTCACCCACGTGATTCTTCAGGTCCTGAATATAGACATGCTGAGGCATAGGAGGAAATTTTACAGATTGAAGAGGGCGGAGACCCGCCCCTACCTCATCACCACCTTTTCAGTTGCATGGGGTGACCTTACCACATACACACCGGAGTTGAGTTTCAGCACCATTCCCGGATGGGCATATCCCCTTCTGACCAGACGGCCGTCAACCGTATAGACTTCGAAAGGCATCTCCTTCTCGAACTTCAGGCCGTGCGCTGTAATCCTCCAGTACCTGCCGGAAATCGACTCGGGGGAACCTGTGGGATACATGTACTCGAGTATCCGGAATCCTCCATCGTAATCGGGGACCAGGAGATAATCGCCGTAGAAAGCCACATTGTAAACCGTTCCGGGAGTCAGGTAATAGCCTATCAGGACCATGCTGTCGGGATTGGCCACATTCACGAATTTGACACCGCTTCCCATATCCGCAACAGTCAGGATGGTGTCGTTCAGCGCGAGTCCCCTTGCCGAACTCGTATCCAGGGAATCCAGAATGGAAGGACTGGCGGGGTCGGACACATCCACCGATACTATTCCATCGAAGCCCCGCGATACGAATGCCACATCTCCGGCGGCCAGAACATAGAATCCATATCCGGGTATGGCTATCGTGCCCATGAGGGACGGACCTGCGGGATTACTCACATCCCAGATGGTCAGATTTCTATCCGCATCCAGCACGTATGCCCTTCCTCCATCGACATCCACGCTCACGATGTAGGAGCCAGTCTGTATGGTTGCGATGCGGGTGGGACTGGTGGGGGTGGAAGCATCGAGAATCACCACTCCACTGTCCCCCGCTGCCACGTAGAGATAATCCCCATCCGCGACAACGAATCGGGTAATCGAAGGAGGCGTGTAGGTGCCTACGAGCTGGATATCGCTGGGGTCGCTTATGTCGTATATGTAGAGCAGGATGGAAGCCACGTATGCGTAATCCCCGATTATCGCCATCTTATATCCGTACTGCGGATTGTTCCAGGAACTGAGGTCCCGGGGGCTGGAGGGGTCGGTGAGGTCTATGGAGCGCATGGAGCCATAATAACCCGTCACGAATGCCACATCTCCGGAAACCGCCACATCGAGATTGTCTCCGGGCACGTTTATCGTGGTTTCCACAACCGGATTGACAGGGTCCGATACGTCCACCACATCGATGCCCCCATAGTGGTCCGCCAGATAGATGTACTGTCCATGGAATGCGGCGTGGAGAGCCAGACCATAGGTGTCCAGATTGCCCAGAACAGACGGATTATCGCCGGTGGCTATATTCATCAGGTAGAGGCCCCCGAATCCACCCGCCACCGCCATGAGCGTATCCACTATGGATATTCTCGAAGTGTAGCCGGTCAGGGAAGCCCTGCCGACGGCCACCGGACTGGTGGGGTCGGATATGTCCACCACCATGACGCCATCGTATCCGATTCCCAGGTACAGGTAATTGCCCCTCCTGGCAAGACCCATGACGTAATTCGTCGAATCCAGCGTCCCCACGGTGACCGGATTGGCGGGGTCCGATACGTCGTATATGATGAGGTCGGGAGGAATGGTACTGGTCCTTCCCACATAGAGGGTGTCGTTCTCCACCAGAATGCGCCTGGAATTCGTTATATTCAGGCTCTTCACCAGGACAGGATAATCCGGGGTCGAAAGGTCGAATATCAGAAGTCCGGCGGCACCATCCGCGAGATACAGATAATTGCCGGAAATCCGCAGATCCGCACTGAAACCATAGGGGTCGTCGTAAGCGAATACCATATACGGAGATGCGGGATTGCTTACATCGTAAACCAGAAGATCCTTCTTATAGCCGGCCACGTAGAGGTAATTTCCCCTCCTGACCACCGCCTTAACAACCCCTGGAACCTCGATTCGGCTTATTTCCACGGGACTGGTGGGGCCGGTAATGTCGTGAATGTACACACCAGCCCCCACCGCCGTTATAAGGGTTCCGGAAATGGTATCCACATAGACATAATGGGCGGCTGTATAGGGGAGAACCCCCACGGTCCTGACATTGAGGGAATCTGCCGCCTCCAGTACATTCCAGGCGGCAAAGAGGGAAATCGCAATGATTGAGTATCTCATAACTGTAGCAATTATAAACCCCTCCCACCAGCGCAGGCAGATTACAGAAAGGTTTCCCGACGATTAAACCATGGAGTTCAGAGGGGGATGGAGAACACCTCCCCGCCCCCATACTTCATGACCCTGATTATGCCATCGGAGATAACCCCGTACGTGAACCTCCTCATCCAGTCCCCAACGCATACGATTCTCTTCCCCTCCCTCTCCTCCCACATGGGAACGTGGAGATGCCCCACCACCACCGTGCGGGCATTCACCCTCCTGGAAACGTATTTCCACATCCATTCCGGAATCCTCTCCACATCCTCATTCCTTCCCCTGCTGGTATCCGACACGAATCGGGCTATGGCATATCCGAGGTCGGGATGTATGGCATAGAACATCCTCACCAGTACGGGATTGAGGAGGATATCCCTGGTCCTGAGACCGAATTTCAGGTTATCTCCATGGGCGAATGCAATTCCATCCACAGTGTACATATCCC
>WGAQ01000135.1 GCA_015494735.1 Caldifarciminota bacterium
CTGTTATTTCACCCATATACTCCCCGCTGATATCTCTGGAGTTGCTGGTGAAGGATGTGAGAAATATGCGGGATGAGATGGATTTCCTGTTCCGTATGTCCCCTTTCGAGCGCAGGATTTTCGTGAATTCGCCGGTTTACGATAATCCTTACAGGCCCCGTTATGTGGTGCTGCCCTTCGGGGCTTCCGATGGTGTAAGTTATGGAGACCCTTTAGTGGTCCTGTCCTGCGTCGTGGGTAAAGTTATCAGCGTCTCTTCCCACAGGTCGATAGCCATTACTATAAACGACCCCTCCCTCTCCATACCGGTCTACGATAGCAGGAGCGAACTCCTGTCCAGAGTCGTGGGTGGAAATCCCCCTTACATGGAACACCTGAATGGTCAGGATGTGAGAAAGGGAGACACCCTCTATACATCCGGCCTCGGGGGGATGTTCCCGGAGGGGTTGATGGTGGGGTACGTGGGGGAAGTCCTGTATGAGGAAGGAGGTGTGGTGAGGAGGAGGGTCATACCTGCATGCAGCCTTGATAAGTTGAATCGCTTCCATATAATCCGGAGGGGTTGGGATTAAACTTTTGACATGGCTATACTCGTTGGAAAGGATACAAGACTCATCGTTCAGGGAATAACCGGCAGGGATGGTTCCTTCCATACCCGTTTGATGAAGGAATACGGAACCAACGTGGTGGGTGGCGTGACTCCCGGAAAGGGGGGAATGGAGGTGGAAGGGGTTCCGGTATTCGACACGGTTAAGGAGGCTGTGGAGAAAACGGATGCCAACACATCCATCATCTTCGTCCCTGCCAGATTTGCAGCCGATGCTATAATGGAGGCTGCCGATGCCGGAATAAAACTCATCGTTGCCATAACCGAAGGCATTCCCATACACGATATGCTGAAGGTAAGGGCCTATCTCGACCAGAAGGGAGCCCGCCTCATAGGTCCCAACTGCCCCGGACTCATAACCCCTGAGGAGGCGAAGGTGGGAATAATGCCCGGTCATATATTCAGGAGGGGAAGAATCGGTGTGGTCTCGAGGAGCGGAACCCTCACCTACGAAATCGTTTCCCATCTTACCGCGAGCGGATTTGGTCAGTCCACTGCCATCGGCATCGGAGGGGACCCCATAATCGGAACCAAATTCATAGATGTACTCCGGATGTTCAAGGAGGACCCGGAGACGGAAGCTGTCGTCCTGATTGGAGAGATTGGTGGAACGGATGAGCAGGATGCAGCCGAGTATATCGGCAGGGAATTCGACAAGCCCGTTGTGGCATTCATCGCAGGACGCACCGCTCCCAAGGAGAAGAGGATGGGACATGCCGGTGCCATCATAGCCGGTGGAGAGGGGACTGCGGAGGAGAAGATAAAGGCTTTTGAAAGGGTCGGTGTCAGGGTGGCCGACCTCCCGGAGCAGGTTCCTCAGATTCTGAAGGAGATTCTTAAGTAATCGGGGGATTTTCCCCCGTCCCTTTCCCTTATCGTATTCGAATGTGAACGGGAATTCTGGGGGATGGATTGCAATGAAATGGGGGCGGACAGCCCCCGAAACACAGATTAGAACTTCACTTCCATATCCAGACCTATAGCCTGATTCTTTACAGTTCCATCTCCATTGAGTTCGTACTTGTAATCCAGAGCCACCTTGTACTTCTTGCTGAGCCTGTAGACGAATCCGGCCAGGAGATACCTGTTATTTATCGTCTTCAGACCGCTGTCCCCAAATATATCGTACCTTACGAACAGGCAGTTGCCCTTGATGGGAAGGACTGCAAAGGCGCTGAACACATCTGCGTTGGCGTAATAAGTTCCTATTCCAGCATTCTTGCTGGTGAAGTACTCGGTGTAGAAGATGAAGCCCTTGAAGTTGACGGAAAGGGCTCCTCCGAAGATGGTCCTGGTATCGGTCACTGTTAGTGTATCCGAGAGCGTGTACTTGGGAGAACCTACCTGGCCATATCCATGTATCTGAACCCTGGCAGCCTCTATGGGGAGATTGAGGGTGAGCCTGCCCAGAAAGTCCTTACCGTAGGAAACTTCCTGGTGCTTATACCCTTCTCCGGTGTATATACCCAGGTGGGTGCTGAAGAGGTTGCCGGAGTACTTGACGGACACACCCCTGTCGGCGGTGGTCAGCAGTTTGTAGTGATGGGCGGCCATCTTTTCGATGAATCTGTACTTCCAGTAGTGCTTCATTATGTAGCCCAGATAGGGGGTGGAGTGCTGTCCGAAGTAGAAGTGGAACTTGTCCTTCACCAGTTCGGCATAGGCGTACTTGGTGTAGAGGTAGTACATTCCGCTGGACTTGTAATCTATATCGGGGGTGAAGCGGAACTTCAGAGCCATATCCTCCGTCTCCAGAACCTTGGCCTTGAAGTTGATATACACCCTGGTTACCCTGAAATCGGAATACTCTTTGTTGAACTGATGATAGTAACCAAGGTAGGCCTTACCGCTCAGGTCCACACCGGCTATCAAAGTTAGCAGTACCATCATGTCGAAAATTATAAAGGGGTGGTTAAGAATTCTTATAATTACGAAATGGTCTTCTGATGCCATTTGTGTCCCTTTTGTTCACCCGTTGAATCGAAAAAATTTAATAATTTACAGAAATTGTCTTCAAAATTCGTATAGTGATGCAATACATTTGTGGAATATGCCCGCCATCTGTGTGAATTTACAGACAGCAGGGTTATGTGGTTGGTGGAAAAATATCCGGGTTCGTGCATCGAGCCCCGGACGTCGTATCTCTGGTTTTGCATTGCCGCAATGACGCTATATGCATCGTTCTTCGAAGGTATGCTGTAAAATTTGCAAAGGAGTTAGTGGTTCAGTTTATGGTATCGATTTTTTTGCTCTTACAGAGCCCCGTTGAAAAGACGGTTCTGGAGAGGACCATACGGGTAAAGAAGGAAATCGGAAAACTGAATCACATATACAACCAGCCCGATTTTTACCTCGGAAGATTCGCCAGAAATATTCCCGCATCCGATACCCTCACCTACTGCATCATCGCCCTGAGGGTGGAGTTCCAGAAGGAAGAGCCTGACGACTCCCTGACCACGGGAGATGGCACCTTCGACACCACTTCCTATGGAATCCCCGGCACCTTTACATACAAGCCGCCTTACGATAGCCTTTATTTCGTCTCCCTTATGGAATTTGCGAAGCAGTACTACGAGGATATAACCTTCGGAAGAATACGGTTCAGTTATCTGGTCCTTCCCGTGGTGCGAGTCCCCCATACGATCAGGTACTACGGGGATTATCAGTTCTTCGGTCAGGGAATAACTTCCTTCTTCAGGGATGCCATCAGGGCGGTGGACGAGCAGACGGACATAGTATTCAGCGACCTTATATACGACTGTCCCAATTCCACGGGGCTGGTCTTTCCCAGAATACTCATATTCTTCGCCGGTGGAGCCTATCAGACTGATGTGAGGGGAGATTCCCCCTACGACCTCCCGGCCGTTACCATCTACTCGGGTGCCCTCGATTATTACCTGGGGGAGCCATACATAATTGCCAACGGGGGCAGGGACACCATATACGATGCCACTCTCATGCCCATGACCATGAGTCAGGACAGCGTGGTCATCGGTGTTCACGGGACGCTGGTCCACGAACTCAATCACCTTATGTTCTTTACCAACGATGTTTACGATTATAACTTCCTGGGAACCGGTGCGGGATACTATGACCTCATGGCGACGGGAGGATATGGAGGAGACATCAGGGTCTCCTATCCCGATACCACCCTCTATGTCCCTGAAGGGTTTCTGCCCACCCGCCCGGGAGCATACACCCTCCTATATATGGACAGCATACAGACCCTTATATGTCCCACGTGCCAGAGGATAGTGGAGCCCTCCGAGGTGGTGGATATTCATTCCAGAAATGCATCCCGGGCTGTGAATTATACCATAACTCCCCCTTCCGGAACCCCCTCCTATTACAGGGTGTGGCTGGACCCGGATGAGTATTACCTGATCGAGTTCAGGAAGAGGGAACTGGTGGAGGACAGTGTGGTCAACTTCATCTGGAACGACGACAGTACGCTGATATACGGCGTTTACGATGGGGAATGGGACTTCTCCCTTCCAGGAGAGGGGCTTCTGGTGTGGCATATCGATGAGAACATCATAGATTCCATGGGGTGGGAGCATCAGAGCGCCCGTCCGATGGGGGTGGATTTGATGGAAGCTGACGGCGTTCAGGACTTCGAGTACTACTACGGGAACTTCACCGCATGGTGGAAGGGGACCCCCTACGACCCCTACTGGTCCGGAAACAGGGACATGCTGGACGAAACCACATTCCCATCCACCCTTTCCAATGAGAGGAAGAGGACCGGATGGAGGATATTCTCCATCTCTCCGGTCTCCACCACCATGAGTTTTTCCATAGAGAACACCCTTCAGTCCGGGTATTTCCACCCCTTCGGTACCAATTACAGATTTTCCAGAACCTTCGTCGTGCCCCACGATGTGGATGGGGATGGCAATCAGGAAGCGGTGGTTCTGATGGATGTCCATGTGGATACCGTGGACCCGCAGAATCTTCAGGTGAATCTGAGGAGTATGCTCGTGGTGGTGGACAGCAGTGCCCGGCCCCTGGTGGCGGAGAGGACATTCATCAGGGGAGCCCAGTACTTCTGGTACGATTATGTATTCCACTATCCGCCTCTGGTTTACGACTTCAACGGGAACGGTTCCGCCGAAATATACCTGGGAAGCGTGGATGGAAAGATATACGCGTACGAGGTGACTTCTTCTCTGACCCCGGTCTCCGGATATCCGATTTCCATGGGGTATCCGGTCAGGGGATGTCTGCGCCGCGTTGGCCCGTACATTTTGGCCGGTCTGGATGATGGAAATCTCGTCCTCGTGGACCCTCTCACGGGAAGTGTGGAATCTTCCTTCAATACCCATCAGCCCGCAACTGCATGTCCTCTGGTGGTCTCCGATACCATTTATTACCAGTCCCCCGATGGGATTTTCTATGTCCTGGATGGGAACCTGAATCTCCTTTCTTCCACCCCTCTGGAGAACCTTCCCAATCCCACCAATATTATGCCCGTTCTGGTCAATGGCAGGATATACACCGCCACAGAGAATTATCTCTGGATTCTGGACAGGGATTTGAATGTCCTGAAGAGGGTCCCCATAGAGGCCCTTCCTCTGGAGATGTCCTTCGCGTCCGATGGTATCCTTTTATTCACTGCCGGGGGTGTTTACCTGTATGGATTCGATGGCTCTCTGAAGGGGAAGTTGAAGGAGGAGGGGCTGTTTGGCGTATCCGCCCCCGGGCCCATGGTGGGACCCTATGAATTCGATTACTCCTGGAATGCGCAGGTGGCATATCCAGCCATCCTTTCGGCGAATGGCAACTATTACTACATTTTTGCCGATGCGAAGGGGAACGTGTACTCTTATCGCCTGGATGAAGCGGAGGTGCTGGTCTCCTCCTACTACGACAGGACCACTTCGGTTGAGGTGGCCGGTGGTTCCGAAGTGTCCCCCTATGTTTATCCCAATCCCGTTCCCTCCGGAGTTGTTCCCATCGTCAGGTTTTCCGCCAGCGCAGGTGAGAGAGTTCGCATAATGGTTCTGGACTTCTCGGGCAGGAAGGTTCTGGAGAAGACCTACGATGTACCCATGGACGGGATTCAGGAAGTCCCCATAGAGGCCGATTACATGAGGGGAGCATACTTCGTCATAGTTGAGGGAAAGGGCAGGGCGAAATTCTTCGTAAAAGGGAGGTGAAATGCGCACCCCCTTTGACTACCTGATGCAGCAGGCCGTGTCCCGGGGAAAATACAATCTGGTAAAGCTTCTTCTTCGTATGGGTGCCTCTCCGGATGCCCGCATAGATGGGGGATTTCACCTGCTACACATGGCCGTTTACGAGGGATTCGATGATATAGCAGAGCTGTTGATTTCCGCCGGTGCCGATGTGAATGCGAGGGATGATGAGGGAATGACGCCCCTCCATCTCGCTGTGCTTCTGGATATGGAGGAGATGGTTTCTCTTCTTCTGGAGCATGGAGCGGACCCGGGCGCTGTCAATAAGGATGGGGTTAATCCGTTGCACGTGGCTTCTTACATGGGCAATCTGGAAATCGTAAAGAAACTAATTCTCTCCGGGGCTGATGTCAATATGCCCGACTCGGGTGGATTTACCCCCTTTCACTTCGCCGTGTCCATGGGTCATATCGAGGTTGCCCGGTATCTCGCCGGAATCGGTGCAAGGCTCAATGCACGGGACGCGGACGGACATACGGCTCTTCACCTTGCATCCTGGAAAGGGGATGTGGATATGGTCAGATTCCTCCTGGAAAGGGGTGCCAATCCCAACTCCCGTGATAAAAGGGGCCTGACGCCCCTCCACATATCTGCTGCCCGTGGATACAGGGATATAGCGAGGATTCTGCTGGAATTCGGGGCGCGGGCCTATTCCAGATCTCTTGATGGCATTCTGCCGTCGGAAGTGGCCTATGCCTCGGGGCATCGTGAACTCTTCGAACTCCTGAAGGAGCATGAAATGATGGAAATGGAGGGTTGAGCATGAAAAGAAGGATCGATAAACTGGCCGGTGCCCTTAAGTCCAGGGGTGTGGATGCTGCTGTGATTCTCCAGAATGTGGACCTGTATTACTTTACCGGGAGCATGCAGCAGGGTTTTCTGGTGGTATTCTCAGACGGCTCCTACAGATACTTCGTCCGGAAGAGCTATGAGAGGGCCATTAAGGAGAGCCCGCTGAAAGTGGAGTTCGGCCGCTCCCTTTCCATCCTTGGAGATGTACTTTCGGATGTTTCCTCCATCGGTCTGGAGATGGATGTCCTTCCTTCCTCTTATCTCCTGCGATTCATGGACATGTTTCCCCATGCGAGATTCGTGGATGTGTCGATGGACATCCGATGGATTCGCTCCGTTAAAGAGGTTTCGGAGATAGAGAAGCAGAGGAAGGCTGCAGAGATAGGGATGGAGGTGCTCCGAAAGGCAAGGGAGATCATAAAACCCGGAATTACCGAGTACGATGTGCATATACAGCTCAAGTGTCATGCCCTCCGACTGGGCAATTTCCCCATAATACGCAACAGGGCCTTTGGAGCCGAAATAGATTTCGGAGAAACCCTGTCGGGGGAGAGCGGGGCGGTGGACTCCTATGGTAATTTTCCCCTCAACGGCAGGGGATGGGGTCCCTATTATCCGAGGGGCTCTTCCGGTAAGGTGATTCAGGAGGGGGAGCCTGTAATCTTCGATTATCTCACCGGATGGGAGGGATATCTCTCCGACCAGACGGATACCGTTCTCCTGAATGTGAAGGACAGGCGTGTTGTGGATGCGTACGGGCTCTCCATAGAGATGCTGGAGGAATTCAAATCCATCGCCAGGGAGGGGGTCCACGTGGCAGAAATCTATAATCACTTCGTGGAATGGGCGAAGAAAGAGGGATATGGTAAGGAATTCATGGGCGTTCCCTTTGTGGGGCACGGAGTCGGGCTGGAGGTGGACGAACTGCCCGTCCTCACCGACCGGATGGATGCCACCCTCCGGGAAGGCAACGTAATTGCCTTCGAGCCCAAATTCATCTTCCCGGGTATTGGAGCAGTGGGAGTGGAGAGGACTTTCGTCATAGGGAAGGAGGGGGCAGAGCCGCTGGCGAATATCTGAAGACCGGTGGGGATTTCCCCACCGTTCTATCTGGCCAATATGGGATTCGGTGCGGGGAGGGAATCGACGATTTCTTCTATCAGGCTGCCATCAGCCCTTATCACGGATATCCGTATCTTCCTTCCGGATATGGAC
>WGAQ01000136.1 GCA_015494735.1 Caldifarciminota bacterium
CATGCTCCATGAGCCACTTTCCTGCGGGAGAATCCTTCGGAATCACCCCTGCGGGGGATATGTGGTCGGTGGTGACGGTGTCTCCCAGAAGGAGCAGAACCCTCGCTCCCCTGATGTCCTTCGGAGCGGGAGGCTCTTCGGGAAGGTCCTTAAAGAAGGGGGCCTCCTTTATGTAAGTGGAATAGGGGTCCCATTCGAAGATTTCCCCTGTGGGTGCGGGGAGCTTCTGCCACTGCTCATCTCCATCGAAGATGTGGGCGTAATTCTTCTTGAAGTCCTCGGGGTCCAGGACCTGCTCCATGAGTTCCCTTATCTCCTTCATGCTGGGCCAGATGTCCTTCAGATATACGGGGTTGCCGTTGGGGTCGTATGCGAGGGGCTCGTTGAACATGTCTATGTCCACCCTTCCCGCTATGGCATAAGCCACCACCAGCATGGGGGATGCCAGGAAGTTCATCTTCACTAGTGGATGGATTCTCGCCTCGAAGTTCCTGTTACCCGAAAGGACCGAAGCCACCACCAGGTCGTTCTCCACTATGGCTTTTGCTATGGGCTGTGGAAGGGGACCGCTATTTCCGATACATGTGGTGCATCCATAACCCACCACGTGGAATCTGAGGGACTCCAGGAAGGGAAGGAGTCCTGCCCTTTCCAGATACTTGGTCACCACTCTGGAGCCAGGTGCCAGACTGGTCTTCACCCAGGGTCTGGATTCCAGTCCCATTTCCACCGCCTTCTTCGCCACCAGGCCAGCTCCCAGCATCACCATGGGGTTGGATGTGTTCGTACATGAGGTTATGGAGGCTATTACCACCGAGCCGTTTGCAAGGAAGAATTCCTCTCCCTCGTGAACCACCACAGCCACATCCTTCTGAACTGCTGTGCCACCGCCTTCCTCCTCCCACTTGGCTGTCTCCATTATGATTTCATCGGCTGTGGGAGCCTCCTTCTTTCCGAATTCTTCTTTTATTATGGAAGTTATTTTCTCCTTTGCCGTCCTGAGGGGTATCCTGTCCTGTGGTCTCCTGGGTCCGGAGATGGAAGGTTCCACCGTGGAGAGGTCCAGTTCTATCACATCTGTGTACTCTATCTCCTCATTGCCCGTTCTCCAGAGGAGATTCTCCTTCATGTATTTCTCCACCAGTTTTACATGCTCCTCATCCCTTCCGGTGAGCCTGAGGTAGTCCAGAGTCCTGTCGTCCACGGGGAAGTATGTGACGGTGCATCCGAATTCCGGGGACATGTTGGATATGGTTGCCCTGTCGGGAACTGTGAGATTCTCCAGACCCGGTCCGAATACCTCAACGAATTTGCCCACCACTCCGTACTTCCTGAGCAGTTCCGTTATGGTCAGGACCAGGTCCGTGGATGTGGCTCCCTCTGGCAGTTCCCCTGTCAGTTTAAGTCCTATAACCTCCGGGAGTATCATGTATATGGGCTGGCCCAGGAGGGCTGCCTCTGCCTCTATGCCTCCCACTCCCCATCCAACCACACCGATACCGTTGACCATTGGGGTGTGCGAGTCGGTTCCCACCAGGGTGTCGGGGAATGCGTATCCATCCTGAACGAATACCACCTTTGCCAGATACTCCAGATTCACCTGATGGCATATTCCCATTCCAGGAGGCACCACCCTGAAGTTCTCAAAGGCGTTCTGTGCCCACTTGAGCAGCTGATACCTCTCCTTATTCCTTTCGTATTCCAGCTGAACGTTCTTCAGAAAAGCGTATGTAGTTCCGAAGAAATCTATCTGGACGGAGTGGTCGATTACCAGGTCCACCGGAATGACCGGATTCACCTTTCTGGGGTCCTTTCCCCTGCGGGCCATCTCGGAGCGCATGGATGCCAGGTCTACAACGGCGGGAACGCCCGTGAAATCCTGCATGAGTATGCGGGCGGGCTTATAGGGAATTTCCTTCTTTCCTGCATTCTCCTTCCAGTTGAAAATGGTCTTAAGATGCTCATCGTTTACGGCGAAGCCATCGTAATTCCTGACGATGTTTTCCAG
>WGAQ01000137.1 GCA_015494735.1 Caldifarciminota bacterium
CACGGAACACGATGTGTTATTACCTCCAATCCAGTCGCTCTGAGCCACTGTCGTTATGCCCACGATTAACGCTATCATGGTTCAAATTTTACAGGAATTTTATAGAACAGCGATACCGAAAAACGACCTTGAATAAATTATTGCCACATTTTTCGTTATTTAGTGTAGTGTAAAACTCGAATTTCTATTCGCTTACACCTCTATGCATTCATACGGTGGAGCTTCTGGGACCACAACCCTGTGAATTCGACTTTAAACTTGCCCGATGAGCGGAGTGATACGGAGGTGGAGATGTGGGGAGTATGACTCTTCGCATTCCGGCATGTGGTGGATTCATCCCCTCGATGCCCTGCGCTGTCCCGAATATGTTCTCAGAGCCATGAAAGAAGGGGAGTGGATGCTGTACGGAGCGACTGGACCTCTGGATGCGGAAATCCTTCGCCCCTTCAAATTCGTGGCGGTTCTTCCCGGTGAACTCCCCTCCATCCGGGATGTTTCATTCGTGGTCATAACTCTGCCCTCCATTCTCGAGGACGGGAGCCTGCGGGACATGGGATTCACCCTGCCGGCCGATTCCATTACCATGAAGCAGGCGGCCTCTGCCATGAAGAAAGGGGCGGTCGGTGTGGTGGTGCGGCCCTCCCTTGCCAGCAGGTTGAAGCGGACTTTCGGAAAGCGCCTTCTCCTGTTTGCCCATGGCTCTGGAGGTGAAGAGCCGGTGGATTACTGGATAGAGATGTAATCACCGATAAACGGGCACTTTTACGGTGAAATCCTTTCCTTCGGGGCGAAATATGTACACGCCGGGCGGGAGGTTTTCCATTGGCACCTTCTCCCCCGATTTCATACGGGCTATCTTCCTTCCGCTCTTCGAATACAGGGTTCCATTACTCACTGCTATAAGGAATCCCCCTTCCGTCCTTATGTAATCCCGCATGGGGATTTCCACCTTTTCCCTCCGGGCAACATCCGTATCGTAGAGTATCAACCTGCCGGATGGGGCCATCCTTCCCGTCAGGGGGTCCGGCACGGGTTCTATGCGAATCTGTATGGTGTGCTCTCCGGTTGTGGTCCATTCCCCCCTGTACGGGTCGAAGGCATCTATCCCCGGGGGGATGTACGGTGATGACAGTATCACTGTGGTGGTTTCCTGCCATTCCCCCACGATTATCAGACCGGAGGAGTAGTAGCGAACATATACCCCTTCCATGGGTGATGAGCAACCCGTGTCGAGGGGCTCCCCCGGGTCGTAGAAGTATATGCTATCCCTTTCGTATCTGTGGTCGAAAGGGACTTCCGTATAAACAGCAAAGTTTTCCAGCATGGCGATGGCATACCCCAGATAAATGGCATCCAGTGGTTTTTCCATGCGGAACACCGGATGGCCGTCCACGGTATCCCCCGTCATGACGAATCGCGGAGCAGCATAATTCATGTAAACGAAGCCCCCGAATCCATCGGGGCTGTACGTGGTGTAATAACCCTTCAGCAGTTTGAGGTATTGAATCTGGTCCTCTATGGAGCCGTCCGGATACGTGGTGCTCACCGGATAGTAAACTGTTCTCGGGACCTCGATGTATCCCATTCCTTCCACGTACAGGGAATCTCCGAAGTAATCCTCGCCCACCCCATAACTCTCCGTCATGTCCAGGTCCACTTCGGGAAGAATGTACTCCGCATTCCTGAAACCCTGATTGGTCATAACCATCCTGCCACTCTGTGCTTTCAATTCCCCGTAGAATTCCGCTACTGCCCTCGGGTAGGGGTAATCGGGATGGCGGGAGTAATACGTATCTCTCACGAATGTATATTCGTCGTAATCGATGAAAGCCCCTCCTCCCCAGTCGAAGAACATCCCATCGTAATCCATGGAATCCATTATGTGCATCAGATAATCGACCCTTCTGCTCCGGAGGGTGTCCAGCGCCAGGTCGAAGTAGTAGTCCTCGCACCATCCATATAGGGAGCAGTGGGGGAAGGGACCGGCTGGATTGAGGGTGAGGGTATCCCTGTTTTCGTATATCCATGCCATAAATGGTCCATCATCTGTGGAATCCGTGTAGTGATAGCCGGCCGGCATCCAGTCGTAAAGCAGTACGTATCTCACTCCCGATGCTTTCAGAGACTGTATCATCTCGATGGGGGGCAGGTCCCCTATACTACCCAGTTCCACCATATCGAACATGGACAACCATGCTATCTGATTGCTGTCCGCATCGGTGGTTCCCGTGACGAATCTTCCCCGTCTCATGGGTATCAGGAGGACGAGGGCCATTGCAATTTGATACATTGAGCAGAATTTTACACGGTACCCGGCATTATCCTTCCGGAAGGCGTTTCGCATGGGAAAATGCGCAATTCCCTTAAAATTTCTACATGTCCGAAGGGAGGTACGATGCTTCTGCGATAAAAATCGTCAGGGGACTGGAGGCCGTCCGGAAGCGCCCCGCCATGTACATAGGCGATATTGGAAAGCGGGGACTTCATCACCTCGTATTCGAACTGGTTGACAATGCAATAGATGAAGCACTGGCCGGGTATGCCCGGAAGGTGGTGGTTACCATCCATGGGGATGGGAGCGTCTCGGTGGAGGACGATGGGAGGGGAATCCCCGTGGATATACATCCCGAAACAGGAACTTCCGCTCTGGATGTGGTTTTCACCACACTTCATGCCGGTGGAAAGTTCGATAAGAAGGCCTACAAGATATCCGGTGGACTGCACGGTGTGGGTGCTTCTGTGGTCAACGCCCTTTCCGAATGGCTGGAGGTCAGGGTAAAGAGGAACGGAAAGATTTACTATGTGCGTTACGAGAGGGGTGTGAAGGTGAGGGGGGTGGAGGTAATCGGTGAGACCGATGAGACCGGAACGTATGTAAGGTTCAAACCCGACCCCGAGATATTCAAGGTGACGGAATTCGATTACGAGTACCTGGCGGAGAAACTCAGGGATACGGCATTTCTCGTCCCTCAGGTGAGAATCGAACTTCTGGATGAGAGGACGGGGAGGCACGATGTTTTCCACTATGAGAACGGCCTCATAGACTTCATAGCATTCCTGAACGAGGCCCGCACCCAGATAACCCCCACCTTTTATATGAAGGATTCCACATCCGAGAGCGAGGAAGAATTCGTGGAACTGGAGATAGCGCTGGCATATACCACGGAGTACTACGAGACCCTTCTCTCCTTTGCCAACACCATCCACACGGAGGAGGGGGGTACCCACGTCACCGGTTTCAGGGCCGCCCTCACGAGGGCCATAAACGATGTGGGCAGGAAGCTCAATATCCTGAAGGAGAGGGACGGAAACCTCTCCGGTGAGGATGTGAGGGAAGGTCTGGTGGCGGTCATACATGTGAAGTTGAGGGACCCCATATTCGAGGGGCAGACCAAGACCAAACTGGGTAACGATTACGTGCGGACCTTCGTGGAGAAGTCCTTCTATCATCACTTCGCCCGCTGGCTGGAGGAGAATCCGAAGGTGGCTCAGGTTATAATCGAGAAGGCTCTGGAGGCCAAGAGGGCCCGCCTCGCAGCCAAGAAGGCGAAGGAGATTACGCGCCGAAAGAGTTTCCTCGACAGCGACACCCTTCCCGGAAAACTGGCCGACTGCATAACCAAGGAAAGGGACAGGGCGGAGCTCTTCATAGTGGAGGGTGAATCTGCAGGAGGCTCTGCAAAGCAGGGCAGGAACAGGGAATTCCAGGCCATACTCCCGCTTCGGGGTAAAATCATCAACGTGGAGAAGGCCCGTCTGGATAAGGCTCTCAGCAACAACGAGATAAGAGCAATAATATCCGCCATCGGATGTGGATTGAGGGACGAGTGCGACCCGGAGAAAGCCCGCTACGGAAAGATTATCATCATGACGGATGCAGATATAGATGGAGCCCACATAAGGACCCTGCTCCTTTCCATGTTCTACCGGTACTTCTACAAACTCATCGAGAATGGAATGGTCTATATCGCCCAGCCACCCCTGTACAGGGTTCAGAAGGGTAAGAAGGTGAAGTATGCGTATGACGATGAGGAGCTCAGGAGGATTCTGGAAGAGTGGGGCGACGGTGTCCATATCCAGAGGTATAAGGGTCTGGGTGAGATGAATCCGGAGCAGCTGTGGGAGACCACCATGGATCCGGAAAGGAGAGTCCTCAAGAGGGTGGAGATAGATGATGCCGCCGAGGCGGACAGGCTCATATCCATCCTGATGGGCAACGAGGTGGAGCCCCGCAGGAAGGTCATAGAGATGTACGCAAAGCAGATTCAGGAGCTGGACATTTAGGGTGGTTTTCCGCCCTCTATTCCACCCTGCGCATATGTCCCGGGAATCGAGTTTATACTTTTCCCTTACAGGAGGATTTCGAAGATGCCGGTTCAGGTCAGGTACGTGGAATTCATTCCGCACGAGCAGGGTATAATAATCCGGGACCCTCTGGGACTGGTGGAGCCCCTTCTCGTTTCTCCCGAAACGGCCATGCTGATTTTCGCCATTGCCACTTC
>WGAQ01000138.1 GCA_015494735.1 Caldifarciminota bacterium
CGAGAGCCTTCTGAATTATGGGCAACTGATTCTTGCGGGCCTTACGCTCTATCATGGCCACGATGACCTGACGATTGATTTCGTTGGTACCCTCCCAGATTCTGTTGATTCTGCTGTCGCGATAGTACCTGGCTGCGGGATACTCTTCAGTATATCCATATCCACCGTATATCTGGACCACCTCGTCCACGGTGTAATCCAGGATTTCGGAACCGGCTATCTTTATAATGGAGTGCTCGATGGCGTACTCCCCTATGAGTTTCATCGATTCATCACCGGAGAGGTCGCCCTTGAGGACCTTATCCATATAACCAGCAGTCCTGTAGACAGCGCTTTCACCCACGTATATGCCGGATATGACGTTGGCAATCTTCTCGCGAATCATCTCGAACTCAACGATGGGCCTGCCGAATGCAACCCTCTCCTTTCCGTACTTTATGGCATCCCTTATGGCGTACTTGGAGGAACCGATACAGGAAGCACCCAGCTTATAACGGCCGATATTGAGGATTCCGAAAGCGATGTAATGACCCTTTCCGACCTCGTAGATGAGATTCTCGTAGGGAATCTTGACGTTCTCAAAGAACAGGGGAACCGTGGAGGAACCCCTCATTCCCATCTTATCGAATTCGTTTCCAACCTCGAAGCCCTCGGCATTCCTGGGAACGATGAAGGCACTGATTCCCTTCTCCTCACCGTTGATGTAGGTCCTTGCGTACACGATGAAGTAATCCGCGAAGCCACCGTTGGTTATGAACATCTTGCTGCCGTTTATGAGCCAGTACTTCTCTCCGTTCTCCTCTATGAGTTCAGCCTTGGTCTTAAGGGCAAGGGCATCCGAGCCGCAGCAGGGCTCCGTCAGGGCATAGGCACCGAAAATTTCAGCAGCAGCCACCCTGGGGAGATACTCGGACTTCTGCTTCTCGTTGCCAAAATAGACTATGGGCAGAGAGCCAATACCTATCTGAACTCCCCATGTGATGGCAAAGGAGCTCTGCATGGAGAACTTTTCACCCAGAATCATGGTGGAAACCTTATCCAGTTCCAGTCCGCCATACTTCTCGGGGATTTCGGCGCCGGTGAAGCCCAGTTCAGCCGCCTTCCTCAGAAGGTTCTTCAGAAGTTCGTAATCCTTCTTTTCTATCTTCTCATCGTAGGGCATGACCTCCTTTTCCATGAAATCCTCAGCGGTCTGCCCTATCATCTTCTGCTCTTCGGTGAACTCCTCGGGGATAAACACCTCCGATGGAGAAAATTCCCTTACCAGGAACTCGCCGCCTTTGACGAAATCTTTCGTTTCGCTCATTCTCCTTCCTCCTTTTTAATATGTAGAAGGTGTTGTTGTCCTGAACACCACCTCACCCCTCTCGTCTATATCCGCCAGCACTCTCGTATTGGGTTTCACATCTCCCCGTATTATGGCCTCGCTGATGGGCTCCTCTATGAATTTCCGTATGGCTCTCCTGAGGGGTCTGGCACCGTATTCGGGGTCATAGCTGTCATCCACCAGCTTCCTCTTGAGGGCATCGGACAGCTCCAGCTGTATATTCTTTTCAGTGAGGCGCTCCCTCAAATCCCTGAGCATCACATCCACTATGCGGTAGAGATCATCCTTATCCAGAGGCCTGAAGACTATTATCTCGTCCAGCCTGTTCAGGAACTCGGGGGATACCAGCTTCCGGAATTCGTTTATGAGGAATTCCTTCATCTCATTGAAGTCCAGGGATTTTCTGGTCTCCCTTGCAAAGCCGAGGGTTTTGGCCTCCTTAATCTGTCTGACCCCGATGTTAGAGGTCATGATTATGATGGTGTTTCTGAAAGAGACCGTTCTTCCAAGTCCATCGGTCAGGATACCATCCTCCAGAACCTGAAGGAGTATATTGAACACATCGGGATGGGCCTTCTCTATCTCATCGAGGAGGATAACGGAATACGGCTTGCGCCTCACCTTTTCCGTCAACTGTCCACCCTCCTCGTATCCCACGTATCCCGGAGGCGAGCCGATGAGCCTGGAGACGTTGTGTTTTTCCATGTATTCGGACATGTCTATGCGGATAAGGGCATCCTCCGAGCCAAACATGAATTTCGCAAGCTGCTTTGCCAGTTCCGTCTTACCCACACCGGTGGGTCCGAGGAATACGAAGGAGCCTATGGGCCTTCTGGGGTCCTTGATTCCGGCCCTGCTCCTCCTGATGGCCTTTGCGAGGGCCTTTATGGCCTCCTCCTGACCGATTATGTATCTGGAGAGTTCCTCCTCCATCCGCAGGAGCCTCTTTTCCTCATCCGTGGTGAGTTGCGTGATGGGAATATTGGTCCACCGGGCGATTACGCGGGCGATATCCTCCTCCTCCACCCGCATGTGCTCCTTGCTCAAACTCATCTTGAGGTTTTCCAGTTCGTTCAGTATTTGCTCTTCCTTGCTGTACAGCTGGGCTGCCCTCGAATAGTCCTCCTGCCTTATCGCGAATACCTTCCTCTTCTGAACCAGTTCCAGTTCCTTTTCCAGCTCCTCGACCCGCGGGTCCTTTATCGTCTTCTGCAGTTTGACCATGGCGCCAGCCTCATCGAGCACGTCGATGGCCTTATCCGGAAGATGTCTATCCTGAATGTACCTCTCGGAGAGTTTGACAGCAGCCTCTATGGCCTCATCCGTATAGTAAACACCGTGGAATTCCTCGTACTGCTCCTTCAGACCCTTCAGAATCTCTATTGCGTCCTCCACGGAAGGGGGCTCCACCATAACCGGCTGGAACCTTCTCTCCAGAGCCCCATCCTTTTCGATGTACTTCTTGTATTCCTCGAGGGTGGTGGCTCCGATTATCCGGACCTGTCCACGGGCGAGAACCGGTTTCAGTATATTGGCAGCATCCAGCGCCCCTTCGGCAGCCCCTGCACCAATCATGGTATGGAGCTCGTCTATGAAGAGTATGATATCCGGAGAATTGGCCGCCTCGTTTATCACAGCCTTGATTCTCTCCTCGAACTGCCCACGATACTTGGTTCCAGCCACGAGAGCAGCAAGGTCCAGAGCGAGAATTCGCTTATTCTTCAGGGGGGCCGGCACCTCCCCCTTCGCTATCTTCTGTGCGAGTCCTTCGACTATGGCAGTTTTACCGACACCGGGCTCACCTATCAGGACGGGGTTGTTCTTCTTTCTGCGGGAGAGTATCTGTATAACCCTCTCTATCTCCTTATCCCTCCCGATTACGGGGTCCAGTTTCCCTTCCCTGGCCAGTTGCGTCAGGTCCGTGGAGAAGGAATCGAGGACCTTCGTGGCTCTGGACTTCTTGGGGGAGCCAAAGGCAGGGGGTTGCTGTCCGGGCGTTTCCTCATCCTCGAAGTGGAATCTCCTGTGAGGTCTCTGCCTTCCCTTTATATCGTACTGCCTGTACGCCTCATCCTTCAGCGTATCGTATCCGAGTCCGAAGTTCTCCAGAATCTGAGCAGCCAGAGAACGTCTATCCCTCACGAGGCCGAGGAGTATGTGACCGGTATCCGTGAGTTGAGCCCCCATCTTCCTCGCCTCTTCCACCGCATTGGTCAGAGCCCGCTTTGCAGAGGAATTGAGGGGGATTTCCCTGCTGGCAGAGTACCTTTCTTCCCGGACATTCTGGATGGAATTCTCTATGGTCCGCCTCAACTCCTCGAGGTCCACACCCAGATTGGTAAGAATAGCCACAGCAGTTCCGTCTTCAACGTTAAGGAGCCCAAGCAAAAGGTGTTCTGTTCCTATCTGACCACTACCTCTCTTTATCGCCTCCTCCCGGGCCACCAGAATGGCCCTCTTCGCATCATCCGAAAATCTCTCGTTGAGGAACATAATTCTCTTCCCCTCCTTCAAAATGTTACACTACTTATTCAAAGTTTCAACCAAAAAACCCACAAGCGGAGCATGCCATACCTCTTCCGAGGCGACAGCCAGCGTCGCCCTGAAGGTAAAGTACATCGCCACACCAAGGAAGACCATACCCACTATATTGGCCAGATAACCCACCACCGGCACGCTCCCCACGAACAGCTTCACCATAAGGTAAAAAATTATAAAAAGAAAGTACAGAAGATTCAAGACGAAGCCCTGCACGAGATGAAAGCGGAGAACTTCATCATCCACATCATCCACAAAATAAACATTGACAAACCCGAAGGGGAAGATGTAAGACAGGATGGAAAAGAGTTTTAATTTCGTTATTTCAAAAAACATTGCTTCCCATAAGCCCCAGTTCCATGGCGGCTGTTCTGGAGAAGTACTCTCCATTCTCCTTCAAATCTTCCAGTATCTTAACAGCCTCTTTATTCTTACCGATAGCCATGAGAACCTTGGCCTTCCTGTACATGAGATACTCATCTATGGACTTGAAACCGCTCCTGTAATTCAACTTCTTCACCCCCGCTTCCGTATTCCCCCTGTCCAGGGATATGTCGCTCAGAAGGAGCTCCCTGGTGGCCTTCGAAAGTTTATCCAGTTTTCTGGATGCATCCACCACCTGATGGGCCATATCCGTCTTACCAGTCTGGTAATAGTAAATCCCCAGGGTAAGGCCGGCATAGGAGCCGATTCGGGAATTCCGGGCATCGTTGTGAACCTTGAGAAGAAGTGCAGGGGCATTGAGGGTATCGCCAAACTGCAGAGCATAGAATCCCTGAACGAACTGGACTTCGCTATCTGCAAGTTTGCTCTTCTGGGTATTGCTGTAATAGACCAGAGCCACGAGAGCCACCACCACGACGGCAGTTCCAATGAGAATTCTGTCCCTGTATTCGATGACCAGGTCCAGTAGTTTCCTGAAAGTTTCCTCGTTCAACTGCACTTTCATGAGTTTGTAAATTATAAAGGTGGCTTGAGACGGGGCTTACAGAAGATTACACGGATAGGAGCAAAGCACTGGATATCCAGAGCCATTCTCCGTTTCCATGCATTTCAATTCTTCGGACTTCAGGATGGATTTAACACATAAATTCCGGATGGACAGAGTCCCTTTACCTTCTTTCCATCAATCTGAACTCCCTTCTTGCGAATCTTATGTTAATTTGCTGTAAAATTTGCTCTGTGCTGAAGTGGAAGAGATTCAGACATCCCCTGTTCGGCTCCAATACGTACGTGCTATATAACGATGAGGGGGAAGCGGTCATAGTGGACCCCACGGAACTGGTGGTCAGACAGAGCGTGCTTCGATTCATATCTGACGAAAATCTGAAGTTACAGATGGTCATAAACACCCATGGGCACTGGGACCACATATCGGGAAACAGGCTGCTCAAGGACACCTACGGCATTCCCATAGCAATTCACGAGAAGGACAGGGAATTTCTCCTGAGACCCGATTTGAATTTGGGGGCATTCCTCGGGAAGTTCCAGGAGCAATACGATACATCTCCACCGGCGGATATAACCTTGAGGGATGGGGACAGAATCTTCGATATGGAGGTAATCCATACACCGGGACACACTCCCGGAAGTATCTGTCTGGCATATCCCGGAAGAGACGAGCCCTCCATCGTTCTGACCGGCGATACCATCTTCATGGATTCCATAGGGAGGGTGGACCTTCCCATGGGAAGCGAGGAGGAGATGTTGAAATCTCTCAGGATGCTGATTAAAATTTTAAGAAGGAATACTTTAATTCTTCCAGGACATGGGGAGGTGGGAACATGGGAGAGGTTAGAAGAGGTGAACGCGGTTCTCAGGGAATTTTTGAATTCCTGGACAGATTCGTAGATTACCTGACGGTGGAGAGGGGGTACAGTTATCACACCATTTACGGCTATAAGAAGGATATTCAGCAGTTTTTAACCTTCATAGAGCAGAACGAACTCGACCTGGAAAACCTGACCATATCGCAACTCCAGAGCTTCATCGAATACCTTGTGAATCAGGGCTTTTCTGCCACCTCCATCGAGAGGAAGATTGCAGCAATAAGGACCTTCTTCAAATTCCTTTACTCCCACTTCAACATACGGAATAACATAGCCCAGCTTCTGGAAATTCCGGAGAAGGAGGAAACCATTCCCGATGTTCTGACCATAGAAGAGGTGGAACTCCTGCTCCAGCAACCCGACATCAACACCATAAAGGGACTGAGGGACAGAACCATGATGGAATTCCTGTATGCGACGGGGGTCAGGGTAAGCGAAGCATTGAATATAAGGCTCTACGACATAGACCTCAACGAGAGAATCGTCAGGGTATCGGGAAAGGGCAAAAGGGAGAGAATCATACCATTTCACGATATAGCGAGGGAATTCCTCGAAAGGTACATAAAGGAAGCCCGTCCCCGCATCCTGAAGGGCAGACAGAACACGTATCTATTCCTGAATATGCGGGGTCAGAGGATGTCCAGAATAGGGTTCTGGAAGATTCTCAAGGAATATGCGAGCCGGGTGGGATTTGCCTCCAAGGTCCACCCCCACGTGTTCCGTCACACATTCGCCACACACATGCTCATAAACGGATGTGATTTGAGAGTTCTGCAGGAACTCCTGGGACATGCTTCCATATCCACCACGCAGAGATACACACAGGTGAACATATCCCATCTGAAAGAAATTCACAGGAAGTATCATCCGAGGGCATAGGGGGCGCCAGCCCCCGCTTAAAATTAACCCCGTATGAAAATCCGGATACTGGGAATCAATGGCTCTCCCCGCGGAGAGCTTTCCAGAACATTCTTCCTTCTCGATAAGGTGCTTAAGAGTGCAGAATCCGAGGGGGCAGAGACACAGGTCATCCATCTATCGAAGGTGAAACTGGATTACTGCATCGGAAGGTACAGCGAGGACAGGTTATCCTGCAATGTGAAGAACTGCATAACCTCCGATGACCAGTTCAAATGGCTATTGAACCAGATTCTGTGGGCGGATGGGGTGGTGTTCGCAAGTCCCGTCCAGTGGTTCAGCATGTCCGCCATGATGAAGACACTCATAGAGAGATTGACATCTGCGGAGAACATAGAGAAACTCCTGGATGGAAAGGTGGCGGGGTTCGTTGCCGTGGCGGAGGAGGACGGCGCCACCCAGACCATACTCCAGATGGTGGGGGCACTGAACTTCATGGGATTTATGATTCCCCCTTACGCATTCGTATATAGCACTGGTTTCTACGGAAGGATACACGAGGACAGGGAAGCCATAGAGGATGCCATAAGACTGGGGAAGAACATGGTGAAGATGATAGAGATGAGGGACGAGTCTTACAACTGGTGGAAGATGGAGCGGATGGAGTGAATCTACCGCCCGGGGGTGGATGTGGGGATAAAGAAGCCCAATA
>WGAQ01000139.1 GCA_015494735.1 Caldifarciminota bacterium
CCCAAGAGTAAGAAGGTGCCTTCCATAACGCCGATAGATATAAAGAACAAGGAGTTCAAGGGCTCCTTCTTCGGCGGGTACAATAAGGAGGAGGTCAGGCAGTTCCTGGAGCAGGTGGCCAACGAGTTGAGCAATCTCATCAAGCTGAACAAGGAACTGGAAGCCCAGTTGACTCAGATGAGGGTGAAACTCCTGGAAGCGGAGGAAATGAAGACCGACTACGAGAAACTGCAGGACAGGATGCTCATTCTGGAAGGGGAAGTGGAGGCATACAAGAGGGAGAACGAGGAGCTCAGAGCCAGGATAGATGAGCTGGAGAGCATGGTGGAGGATTTGAAGGCACAGCTGGAGGAGAAGGAGAAGCAGATAGAGGAGTTGAGCAAGAGTCCCGATGAGATAATCGATGTGGCTGTGACCGCCGCAGAGAAAATCAAGGTGAAGGCTCTGGAAGAGATGGAGAAGGAGTTCAGCAACCTTCCGTCTTCCTTCAAGCCGATGATAGATAAAGTTTTGAGTCGCATAAGGAAGGAGATTCTGGGCTGATATGGAGATAGCCCCCTCCATAATCGCGGGGGATTTCTCCCGCCTGAGGGAGGAGATTCGCTCCATAGAGGAGTCCGGTATCCGCATCCTGCACCTCGATGTGATGGATGGTCATTTTGTCCCCAACTTTACCTTCGGCATTTTAATCGTGGAGTCCATCCGCAGGATGACCTCTCTGGAACTGGATACCCATCTGATGATGACCAATCCGTCGGAGTATCTGGAGAAGTTCTACGAAGCGGGAGCCGATATCCTGACCGTCCACATAGAGACTGGACTGGAGGCATTCCGCTCCATAGAGATTGCGGGAAGACTGGGAAAGCGCATAGGTCTTGCCATAAATCCCCCGGTCCATCCCAGGGTGCTCCTTCCCCATCTGGAGGATATACATCAGGTCATAGTGATGACTGTGAATCCCGGTTTTGCGGGCCAGAAGATGATTGAGGATGCGCTGTACAAGGTGGAATTCCTCTTGAACGAGAGAGAAAAGAGGGGACTGAATTTCCGAATCTCCGTCGATGGGGGGGTGAAAAGGGAGCACCTTCCCATGCTCCGGGATATGGGGGTGGATGTGGCCGTAATGGGGAGCGGCTTCTTCAAACTCCCTCCGGAAGGGAGGCGGACCCTTCTGGAATTCCTTTAAACTTTTCGGGATATGGACAGGAATATGAGGAAACTTGCCCGCAGATTCGAGTGGAAGATTTACGAGGAGCTGGGGATAGACAAGTACGAGGCAGCCGTAGTGGCATCCAGATTCGCCCGTTACATTTTCCGCAGGTACAGGGAGCAGAACATAGAACTGCCGGAGAAGGAGATATTCGTTGCCCTTGATGCCCTCATCTCGGGTAAAGTCAAGTACGAAAAATAGTGCGAGTTCTATTAGGAGTCACCGGAAGCGTAGCATCTTACAAGTCCGTAATCATCTCACGTCTTCTCCATAAGAGGGGGATAGAGCACAGGGTCATAATGACCCCCTCCGCCCTGAACTTCATCAGACCTCTTTCCTTCATCGGAAGCTCCGGAGTGGAGGTCTATACGGATGAGGATTTCTTCGAGAGGAATCTCCATATAGAACTGGCCCGCTGGGGGGATGTGCTTCTCGTGGCGCCTGCTACCATGAATTTCATATCCAAGTTCGCTCTGGGAATAGCAGACAACCTCCTCCTGGCCACGGCAACAGCATTTGAGGGACGCATCGTGCTGGCCCCCGCCATGCATACGGAGATGTGGAACTTCCGGCCCTTTCAGGAGAATCTGAAGAAACTCGTGGATATGGGCATCGAAATCGTGGGACCGGAGGAAGGGGAGCTGGCATCCGGAGATGTGGGGATGGGGAGGATGTCGGAGCCCGAAGTGATAGTGGAGCATCTCCTGTCCGGCACCGGCAGGAGGGTCCTTCTGGTCTATGGGAGGACGGAGGAGGATATAGACGATGTGAGGGTGATTACCAACAGGTCTTCCGGTCGCATGGGATACGAAATCCACAGGGCTCTGAGGGGCAGGGGGGTGCCCCATACGGTGGTGGTGGCGGGGTGTGTGGATTATCTGCCCTCCGGTGTCAGGACTGTGAGGGTCCGCAGGACAGAGGAGCTTCTCGAGGCCCTGTCTGAACTCCTGGAGGAGCATAATGTCCTTATAATGGCTGTGGCTGTTTCCGATTTCCTGCCCGATAAGGTGAGGGGGAAGATGGACAGGCGGGAGGGGGAAATCGATATTCGTCTGAGGCCAAACATCGACGTCCTCCGGAGCATCAGGGAGAAGAAGGGGAACAGACTCTTCGTCGGATTTGCCCTCGAGGAGGAGGATAGTCTGGAGAGGAGGGCCATGGAGAAGTTGAAGGAGAAGGGGCTGGACCTCATAGTGGCCAATGTCCTGGACACGATGGGAAGTGGAGCCTTCACCGGCGAAATCATATCCGGGAGCGGGGAGGTCCTGGCCCGATTCGAGAAGGCTCCCAAGTCCGAAGTGGCCCGCAGACTGGTGGATATCATTCTGTCCGTTTAAAATTCTCACAACGTATGGACAGAAGTTTTTCCCAGTACGTCAGGGTGGGGATATTCGTCGTGGCATCCCTGATTATCCTCGTGATGGGGTACCTGTGGATAAGTTCCCTCAAGCGCATGAAAACCACCCACCATTACTATGTTAAACTGCCCAGAGCCACCCTCATAAGCAGGGGGACCAAGGTCCTGGTTCTGGGAGTGGAGAGGGGGAAGGTGGAGGACGTGATAATTCAGGGGAAGGGGGTTCTGCTGCGCATAGGGGTGAGGAATTACAGGATTCCGGAGGGTTCCTATGCCAATATAGTGACACCCAATGTTCTGGGCAACCGGATGATAGATATAGTTCCGGGTCAGGGGGCCCCTCTGGCGGAAGGGGACACCATACCGGGGAGGGATAGCCCATCCTTCGATGAAATCATGTACATGGCTCAGGATATAGCCTCCAAGACAGAGGAGATTATGGCCAGCGTGGACAGCGTTCTGTTAAATCTGAATCTGGTCCTCACCCATACGGATTCCCAGATAGAGGATTTGCGCCGCTCCCTTCAGATAACCCTGCTCCGTCTGAATGCCCTGCTGGATACTACCGTTTATGTGGTGGCTCACCAGAACAGGAATATGGACAGTCTCATGACGGGCATGAATCTGCTCATAGCCGATTCCCGCAACGCGCTGGATTCCCTGACCCTGGACCTCTCGTATCTGGTGATGCGCAGCGATAGTCTTATAGGGGAGATGATGCTCGAAATAGACAGCCTCAAGTACCGGGGAACCATCGGGAAGTTCATGAGCGACGATTCCCTTTACATGGAATTGAAGGCAACGGTGCTTCAGCTTCAGGAATTGATAGAGGACATAAAGAAGAACCCTGCCAAGTACATTAACGTGGAAATCTTCTGATGTACGTCTGCAGGAACTGCGGATACAGGTCGATTAAGTGGCTCGGGAGATGTCCATCCTGCGGCCAATGGGATACCTTCATCCTGGAATCGGAGGAATCCACATCCCGCTCCCCCGAAAGGGTGCCCAGACCCCGCAGAATGATGGATGTGGCGGTGGAGGCGGGCTCCAGCCCGCGTCGTCTCAAATCGGGAATAGATGAGTGGGACAGGGTTCTGGGAGGGGGTATCGTTCCCACCTCCATGGTGATACTGGGAGGAGACCCCGGAATAGGAAAGTCCACGATGGCACTTCAGGTCTCGGCCGGAATTCACGCCCCAGTTCTCTATGTGTCTGCGGAGGAGGCTCCCGCACAGGTGGCCCGGAGGGCCCGTCGCCTCGGCCTTCGTGTGGATGATATACACATCCTTGCCGAGCATTCCGCAGATGCCATAGCGAATCTTCTGCGCAGGGAGCATTACAGTCTGGTGGTGGTGGACTCCATACAGATGATGAAGGTGGAGGGGAATCCATCCTATCCGGGGAGCGTGTCGCAGGTGAGGGATGCCACCCTTTTGTTTCAGGAAGTGGCCAGGAGCAGAAACATCGCCTTCCTCATAATAGGGCACGTGACCAAATCCGGTGAGATAGCCGGTCCCCGTGCCATGGAGCACATGGTGGATGTGGTGCTGTATCTTGAAGGGGACCGCAAGACGGACCTGCGCATCCTGAGGGCATACAAGAACAGGTACGGCTCGACGGACGAAATTGGTCTCTTCGTCATGAAGGAGACGGGCCTTCAGCCCATCGAGGATCCCCACAGATTATTCGTCTCTCCTGAAAGGGGACCCCGGGTGGGGGTTGCCCGCAGCGTGGTGATGGAGGGGAGGAGGACCATCCCTGTCGAAGTTCAGGCCCTGGCCGTCAGGACATACTACGCTTCCCCCATGAGGAATACGACGGGGTATGATGTCAGGAGGCTGAATATGCTTCTGGCGGTTCTGGAGAAGCATGCCCGGATACGCCTTCGCAACTATGACATATTCGTCAACATCGTGGGGGGGTTGAAGGTGTCCGACTGGGCTGTGGATTCCGCTGTACTGATGGCCATCGTATCCGCCTTCAGGGGATTTCCCCTCGACCCGGAGGCTGTCTTCATAGGCGAGGTGGGTCTTACGGGGGATGTGCTTCCCGTTCCATCCATGGACCTTCGCCTGAGAGAGGCGGAGCGCATCGGTGTTAGAACCGCTTACGCCAATGCGGAAGAGAGTGATTTCGAAAAGGGGGGTATTAAAATTTTGAAAATAACTAACATCGGGGAGTTGTTGAGTGTATGCTTGGAATAAATCTAATTTTTCTGGTCTTGATTTTTATATCGTCTGCTCTGGGACTGTACCTTCTGGGTCTTGATGTCTATACCTCCTTCGGCATTGCCCTCTTCATAACCCTGTTTGCATACATGGCATC
>WGAQ01000140.1 GCA_015494735.1 Caldifarciminota bacterium
CAATACAGGTCGAAGATTTCAGGGGTTTCGTCCTGGTCGATGATTATGCTCCTGTGGTTTTCGTAAATTCCTCTGATGCCATCTCAGCACAGATATTCACACTAATGCACGAACTGGCCCATATCTGGATTGGTAAGAGTGCGGCATTCGACCTTCGAGATCTCGCTCCCGCCGATAACCCTGTTGAAAAACTATGCAACCGCATCGCGGCGGAAATACTGGTGCCCGAAGAACAATTGAAATATGACTGGTCCGAAGCAATTTTGATAGAAGATGAAAACCCATTCACTTACCTCGCATCCAGATATAAAGTAAGCGAAATAGTCATTGCAAGAAGGCTCAAAGACCTGAAGTTGATTTCGAAAAAAGAGTTTCAGGAATTTTATCGGGATTATCAACGAAGATTGAAAAACAGGGAAGAAGATTCCACATCGGGCGGCGAATTCTATAGAACTCTCAAAAATCGATTGGGAGAAAGATTCAGCAGGATGGTAATAGAAGCAGTGCGCTCCGGGGATATAACATACCGGGAAGCATATAGACTTACGGGGGTACATGGAAGGGCCTTCGACAGTTTTGTCAGGGAAGACGAAGGCCAGGTATGGATGGCCAATCAGCCATGAAATTAGAGAAAGGGCCGGATGGGGGCCGGCCCATCAGAGGGTGTAATCCAGAATTCTCTCCGCCCTCTCTATTTCCTCCACGCTGGGCTTTCTCCCTTCCACACCCAGCTCCCTCATCACGTGCCCCACGATAACGAACAGGGTACCCACGAGGGTGGGCATATTCTCCTCCACCTCTTCGTCGAACTTCATTGTGGTCTTCGCCCTTATGGCAGCGATTACGGGGTCCACATCAACCGCCTCCTTCAACTCATCGAAGGCCTTCATGGAATTCTTCAGGCCCTTGGTTATGGGGAAATCGGACAGGGTCAGGGTATCCCTGCCATTGCTCTTTGCATTCTCCTCGGCCACTTCTATCATGTCGTTGAACTTCTTTTCGACTATTTCCAGAATCCTCTTGGCCTTGTTCTTATCCAGGTCCAGAGAACAGCACTTTCTGAAGAGTTGCTCCATCTTCTTGTATCCAATGAGCATGGTTCTACCTCCTTTTGGATAAAATTTTAATGCTTAACTTATGTTTCCTTGACAACAAGACTGAACGTTCAGTCAACAGATGTGCAGAAGGTGTTAAAATATAACAATTTTATGCGGTGTTGTTATCGAAAATCGTTTGCAAAAATCGAGCAAGAGTTTATCCATCAAAGATTTGAGTTATCCTAATTTGTTCCTTTAAACTTTGTCCATGTCAAAGGAATTACTGCATAATGCAAAAGAATTAATAAACGATTTACGCATCAAAAAATACTCTGCTATTCTCTACCAGCATGGCGGCTCCTGGGACGACGACGAAGCCGACCTCCTCATCATATCCGAGGAACTCCCCTCCAACACCGAGAGGCGTCAGGTCCTGATATACGATGTGAGTTATAACTATCTGGATATCGAGGTCATCGGCTGGACATACGACGAGTACAAGAAGCGCAGGAAGAAAGCCGAAGCCTTCATCCACAAGATACTCCAGAACGCCATCATCATAAAGGACGACTACGAAATCTTCGGAAAGAACGGCAGGAACGGAGTAAAGGAGTTAGCAGAGGCTGAGGCGGGAGCCAACGTCTGAAAGGGGGCTCCTCTGCGGGGTCTTCGAAAGCCCCATAGGGCCCATTCACGTGGCCCACGATGGTGAAATCGTAAAGAGGATTTCATTCTTACCCCTGTGTGTATCTAAAAGTACACCCCTCCCATCCCTCTGGGAATTCCTCGAAGATTACTTCCACCGCAGAATATGGCGCATATTCCGGTCCATAGACTGGAGCGTAATTCCCCGGAATCACAGACCCATACTCCGATACCTTCAGGAAAACGTCCCCTTTGGCAAGACCATCACGTATGGGGAGTTATATCCCCCATCCCCCCGATTCGCAGGGCAGGTCCTCAGGCGAAATCCTTATCCCATCGTCATACCCTGCCACAGGGTGGTGGCCAGGAGGGGTCCGGGTGGATTCACCCCCTCTCTGGAAATCAAAATGAAACTGTTAGAGCACGAAGGCATATCCATAGGGTGAGCCATCTGTATAATTTCATCGTTATGGGAAAGATTTACCGAGCCTTCTTCGCATCCCTGCTCACGGCAGGTCTGGCGTACGGGCAGAATTACTTCTGGGATTTCGAGGATGTTCCCGCGGGAAGCATCCCGCCGGGATGGAAGGTGGAAGCCACCCGTCAGAGGGGACCCCTCCCCACATGGAAGGTAATCATCGATTCTTCCGCCCCATCAGGAACGAAGGTTCTGGCAATGGTCAGGCCCAATCACCGCTCCGCAGGAACGTTCAACCTGTGCTGGACGGATTCGGTGCAGATGGAAGACGGTATCCTGGAAGTGAAGTTCAGGGCCATAAGGGGAAAGATAGACAGGGGCGGCGGTATAATGTGGCGGGTAAAGGACAGGAACAACTATTACGTGGCAAGGTACAATCCGCTGGAGAACAACTTCCGCATCTACTACGTGAAGAATGGCAAGCGGGTGATGATTGCCAGCGCAGAGATTTCCCTCCCGGCCGGTAAATGGCACACCATGAAGATAGTCCAGAGGGGCGACAGATTCGAGGGCTACCTCAACGGGCGGAAGTTCCTCAGCGGACGGGACAGGCACATAAGAGGGGCTGGAGGTGTGGGCCTGTGGACCAAAGCCGATGCCGTCACCCGATTCGATGACTTCAGAGTGGAAGTAATGGGGAGGGAGAAATGAGACAGGCATTCCTCCTGATTGCGGCCTTTTTGCTCTCATGCTCGAGGGGGGAAAAGGAAGAGAATGTGGTTGTGGTCTATGTTTCGGAGGACAGGGTCTTCTCCGAGCCCATACTGAAGGACTTTGAAAGGGAAACCGGCATAAAGGTGAAAGCCATATACGATACAGAAGAATCCAAGAGCACGGGTCTCATGAACAGACTCATCGCCGAGAAGGAGCACCCCCGCGCCGACGTCTACTGGGCGAACGAGCCCATACGGGCGGAGGTTCTGAAGCAGAAGGGCCTCCTTCAACCCTACATATCCCCCAATGCAGGAGGCATTCCGGAGCAGTTCAGGGACCCGGAGGGCTACTGGACCGGCTTCTCCGCAAGGGCGAGAGTTCTGATAGTCAACAGGTCTGTGGAGGAAAAGCCCCATTCCATAATGGACTACGTGAATCCGAAGTGGAAGGGAAGGGCCGTCATAGCCAATCCCCTCTTTGGCACCACCACCGTTCACATGGCGGTCCTCTTCACCCTGTGGGGGAATGAGAAGGCAAAGGACTTCCTGAACAGGATGAAGGAGAATCAGGTGAAAATCTCCTCCAGCAATGGAGAAAGCGCAGACCTGGTGGCATCGGGGCAGTTCGACTTCGCTCTGGTGGACAACGACGATGCAATAAGCCGCATGAGGAGGGGGGAGCCCGTGGAGATGGTATTTCCGGACCAGGGGGAGGGGGAGATGGGAGTTCTCCTGCTGCCCAATGCGGTGATGCTCATAAAGGGGGCACCCCATCCGGAGAATGGCAGGAAACTGGTGGATTATCTCCTTTCGAAGGAGACGGAGAGGAAACTGGCATTCGCGGATTGTGCCCAGATACCTCTGCACTCAGGCGTGGACATGCCCCCGGAACTGGAAGACATCAGCAGATTGAAGACGGTTGAAGTGAACTACGGAGAGGTGGCCCGAAAACTGGAGGAAATACAGCCGATTCTCAGGAAATGGGTGGGCTACTGAATGGACAGGCGCATCCTCCCTGCTATCATCCTCCTCATACTCTTCTTCATCGGACTTCTTCCCCTTTCGACCCTCCTATTTTCCCCTCTCCTGAAGGGCGGGAGCTGGGGAATCTACATGGAGGCCTTCACGACGCGGAACAGCCTCAATCTGCTGGGGAGGAGTATAGTACTCTCGACATCGGTTTCCCTTCTCGCGGGTGCGGTGGGAACACCTCTGGGGCTTCTCCTGTCCCGCACGGACCTGCCCGCCAGGCGCCTCTTCGCTGCCATATTCACCATTCCCCTCCTGATTCCGCCCTATGCGAATGCGATAGCGTGGTTCGATATCCTCCATAAGGCGGGATTATCCGGAATCCTGTTCGGATTTCCTGGAGTTGTATTCGTGCTCACCTTCAGTTTCTATCCCATCGTCATGCTCCTGTCCATGGCCCATTCCAGAGCCATAGAATCCCATCTCGAGGAGGCAGCCCTCCTCCATGCGCCGTGGTTTACGGTAATCGGGAAGATTACCCTTCCCCTGATGAAGTTCTCCATCCTCCTGGGAATGGCCCTCGTCTTCCTCCTGTCCATGGGGGAGATAGGGGTCCCCACTTTCCTGCGCTATCCCGTGTATCCGGTGGAAATTCTCTCCCACTTCTCCGCCTTCTACGACTTCCACAGGGCGGCGGCCAGTTCCATACCCCTCCTTCTCATCGCCCTCCTCCTGATGATTCCCCTTGCAGGGGGCATGGACAGCACCCCCATAACCATGAAGGGAACATCTCTGAGAATTCCGATTGAGGGAAAATGGCGGTCAATTCTGCTCACCATCATCGCAACGGGAGCCTTTCTCGTCCTCCTCCCCTATGCAGCCCTCCTGCACTCCATGGGTACCGGAAATCCCGGTGAAGTCCTCCAGATAGCAGGAGACAGCCTCCTCAGGAGCATCGCGCTGGCCGGTACCGGAGCCACGATTATAACCGCACTGGGGTCCATAATGGGCTATGTCATTGCCAGGAGATTCCCCATGAGCGGGTGGATTCAGGCGATAGTCCTCCTTCTCTTCGCCCTGCCGGGTGCTGTGATGGGGGTGGGCATCATAGGACTGTGGAACAGGCCCATCACCGAATGGTTTTATGCTTCCCCCCTCATCATCCTGATGGGCTATGTGGCGAGGTACATCGTCCTCGGAGTGGTGGCGTCAACGGCGGGTATCGCTATGATTCCATCGTCCCTCGAAGAGGCAGCGACCCTCCACGGAGCGGGCACTGCCCGAATACTCACGGGAATCCTCATGCCCCTCACGGGGAGGTTCCTCATCGCGGGATGGTTCCTGTCGTTCGTCTTCTGCTTCCGGGATTTCGACACCACCTTCCTGCTCCAGCCCGCCGGATGGGACACACTGCCCGTGCTTCTCTTTACTTATATGGCCAACGGGGAACCCCGAACAGTGGCAGGCATTGCAGGGATAATGGCCCTATCGAGTCTAACAGTGGCCGCAGCAGGACTGATAACGACGGGGTTTCTGAGGCAATGGCGCACATAGAGTTGAAAGAGGTCTCCAGGTATTACGGGGAGCGTCCGGCTGTGATGAATCTGACCCTGTCCATTGCCCGGGGAGAGAGACTGGTCCTGTTCGGCCCTTCCGGATGTGGGAAAACCACGGTTCTGCGTCTCATCGCCGGCCTCATCCCTCCCGATTCGGGCGAGATATGGATAGATGGGAGACTGGCTTCCAGAAATGAAAAAATTCTCATGAAACCCCACGAAAGAAACGCATCGATGGTGTTTCAGGACCTCGCCCTCTGGCCCCACATGACGGTAAGGGAAAACCTCCAATTCGCCCTCCGGTTCCGGAAGATTCCACCCGGGGAAAGGGAAAATCGGATAAGGGAAACACTGCGCACGATGGGGATGGAGGAATATGCAGATGTCAAACCCTCCCATCTCTCCGGAGGACAGCAGCAGAGAGTGGCCATAGCGAGGGCCCTCATCACCAGACCCCGGATTCTCCTGCTGGATGAGCCCTTCTCCAGTCTGGACCTGGAAACTGCGTACAGAATCAGGAGCGAAATACTGAAACTGCAGAAGGAATTGAAATTCACCCTGATTCACGTAACCCACGACAGGGACGAAGCCCTCCACATGGCGGACAGGGTGGCCTTCATGAGGAACGGGAAAGTGGTTAAAATGTCCGGAGTGGAAGAAGCAGGGGCATACTTCGAAGAGTTGAAGAAGAGGGTGCAGGGGGATTGAACCTTTATAATTCCACAGAACGATGAAAGTTCTGGTGTTAGGTACGGTTCACTTCGGTGAAAGTTCAGACTTCCGCAGGTGGGATGCCCGAAGGCCTTCCACGGGGACTTTCGATACCCTGCTCAACACCCTAACGGCATTCAAGCCTGAGGCCATATTCGTCGAATACCCTGCACCTTCAGAGCTGGCCCTGAGCAGTCAGGTGAGCGAAAACAGCAGACGCATATTTTCCCTGTCCGAAGAAATCCGGAAAGAGCTGGGAATCGATTGGTACGGGGCCCGTGAAAAAGCCCGCCATCTCCTGAGAGATGGGGAATTCGGGCAGGCGATACCCTATCTTCTGGCCCTCTACGATGTGCCCTCGGCTCTGCTGAACTGGAAGCGTCTTACTCCGGACGAAAGGGAGAGCCTGCCACGGAAAGTTGCAGAGTACCTGGAAAGTGTAAGCAACCCTTCCGACGAAATGAACCTCATTGCCATTCCCCTGGCCCTCAAACTAAACCACACGCGCCTTTACGGCATGGATGCTATGGTCGAAGATGTACCCCCGGCTCTTGTGGATGAACTCAATGCCCTTTTCAACCGATTGAATGAGGAGGGCAGGTTCAGGCAGTTGAATGACACCTTCGAGGAGATAAAGGCCGTTTTCTTAAAGTCCCTTGAGAAGGGTGACCTTCTGGAATTCTACAGGTACATCAACTCCCGACAGGTTCTGGAGAGCATCGAAAAGCAGTGGGATATTCTGTCCAGATTCGGTGGTAAATTGGGGAATATGAAGGTGCGAAGCTGGCTGGCCCGGAACATGAGGATGGCATCCCACATCCTGGAAAATATGGCCCATCTTTCCGCAGACAGGGCTCTGGTTCTGGTGGGCGCCTCCCATAATCTGCCCCTCGAAAGAATCCTGACAGCAGCCGGTGTGGAAGTTATTCATGGAGTTCCCTGAGGGAAAAGGAGCGAAAACGCTCCAGAACATATCAACCTTCAAGCAGTTTCTCCACTATCTTCTGCGGTGTCAGGCCGAAGTATTCGTAAAGGTCTTTGTAGGGAGCCGACAGTCCAAAGTCCTCCACTCCTATTTTTATTCCGTCCTCACCCACGAACTTCTCCCATCCCATGGGCATGGATGCTTCGATATAGACCTTCCTGCCCTTTCTGTTTAAAATGCTCCTCCTGTAATCCTCCGTCTGCCTGTCGAACAACTCCCAGGAGGGCACGTTTATGACGGAAGATGGATATCCCCTCTCCTCCAGAAGTCGGGCGGTCTCCAGGGCTATGTGAAGTTCAGAACCGCTGGCGTAGAGAACGAATTTCTCATCGGGCGCCTCCTTCACCATGTATGCACCCTTCGGCAGGTTCTCCACGGGCAGTCCCTCGATAACCGGGATATTCTGGCGGGTCAGTATGAGGGCAACGGGACCATCCCTGTATTCCAGTGCGAATCTGAAGGCCCGGGCCGTTTCGTTGGCATCGGCGGGGCGTATAACGACGAGGTGGGGCATGGCCCTCAGGGAAGGCAGATGCTCTATGGGTTGATGGGTGGGGCCGTCTTCCCCTAAACCTATGGAATCGTGGGTGAAGATATAGATAACGGGCTGCTTCATGAGGGCGGACAGGCGAAGGGCGGGCCTCATGTAATCGGAGAACACGAGGAAGGTGGCGGCGAAGGGACGGAGATGGGTAAGGGCCATACCGTTGGATATGGCCGCCATTGCGTGCTCCCTCACCCCGTAGTGAATATTCCTTCCGCTCCTGTTTTCGGGGGAGAAATCGCCCAGTTTCGCCACATAGGTCTTGTTGGAAGGCCCCAGGTCTGCCGAACCACCGATGAGGAAAGGGATGTCCTCCCAGACCGCTTCCAGAACCTTACCGATGGCGCTGCGGGTGGCAATGGGCTTCTCCGGAGTGAACCGGGGCAACTTCTCCCACACGGATTCGTCCACTTGCCCGGAAAGGACCTTCTGGAGGAGTGCGTACTTTTCCGGATACTTCTTCGAATACTCCTCCAGTTTCGAATTCCACTCCTCCTCCAGCTTCTGCCCCTCCTCCACTTTCCTCCGCGTGTATTCCATCACCTCCCCGGGGATGTAGAATTCCCTGTCAACCGGGAATCCGAGTTTCTCCTTCAGTTTCCTGAGCTCCTCCTCCCCTATGGGGGAGCCATGGACCTTCGGGTTGTTGGCCAGTCCGGTGCCGTATCCGATTACACTCCTTACTGCGATGAATCGGGGCTTTCCCTTTGCAGAAAGGGCCTTCTCTATGGCTTCCGAAAGGGCTTCTATGTCATTGACATCGCCCACACAGTCCACGTACCATCCAAAGGATTCGAATCGCTTGAGTACATCCTCGCTCCATGCAAGGGATGTCCTGCCCTCTATGGTGATGCGGTTATCGTCCCACAGGACGAGCAGGTTGTCCAGCTTCTGATGACCCGCAAAACTCCCCGCCTCATAGCTGATTCCCTCCATAAGGTCCCCATCGGAAGCGATGACGAAGACCCTGCTGTCCCCGAAGAGGGTTATGTCCTCGGTATCGAAGAGGGCGGAGAGGTATTCGAGGGCCAGAGCCATGCCGACCCCCATCCCGAAGCCCTGACCCAGGGTCCCGGTGGTGGCTTCCACCCCGATTTCGGGGTCGTATTCGGGATGGCCGGGAGTCCTGGATTTCAACTGGCGGAATCTCTTTATCTCGTCGAGGGGAAGGGGGAAGTGGTAGAGGTGCAGGAGGGAGTAAAGGAGCATGGATGCATGTCCTGCGGAGAGGATGAACCTGTCCCTGCCAGCCCATCCGGGATTCTTCGGATTGTACCTCATGAACCTGTCGAAGAGGATAAAACCAGCCGGTGCGAATCCCAGGGGCATGCCCGGATGACCGGAATTGGCCTTCTGTATCGCCTCCGCGGAAAGGACCCTGATGGTGTCTATAACCCTCTGACGAATATCCTTTTCACCCATTACAGCTTCTCCTGTTTGAATAGAAGTTTAAAGACGGGAGCACTGCTTCACATGGAAAGTGCAAGGGGCCAGGCCCCTGCAAATCAATCCTCTATACCATCCCTCCAGGAGACCTTCAACTCCTTCGCTGCCCTCACCTCGTCCAGCCTTCCGACCGGGGTGTTGTGGGGAGCAGTGCGCACCACATCCGGATTCTCAAGGGACTCTTCGTATATCTTCCTCATCACCTCGGCGAAGTTGTCCAGACTGCGCTTGCTCTCGCTCTCCGTTGGCTCCACCATGAAGGCCTCCTCCACTATGAGGGGGAAGTAAACGGTGGGAGCGTGGAGTCCGTAATCCAGGAGTCTCTTGGCCACATCGAGAGCCTTAACCCCGAATTCCTTCTTCAGGTTGACCAGGGAGAGGACGAATTCGTGCATGGTGGGACGGCTGAACTTGGTTCTGTATCCCCTGTTCTCCAGTTTCTTCCTCAGGTAGGTGGCGTTGAGAACAGCGATTTCGGAAATCTTCTTAAGACCCTCATCCCCCATCATCAAAATGTAGGTGAGGGCCCTGGGATAGATGTTGTAGTTGCCGTAAAAGGCATGGAGTTTCCCGATGCTCTGCGGATAATCCCAGTTCATCACGTACCTGTCCCCATCCTTCTCGATGCGGGGAACGGGTAGGAAGGGCTCCAGATGCTTTTTAACACCCACGGCACCGCTTCCCGGACCACCTCCACCGTGAGGAGTGGAGAAGGTCTTGTGCAGATTGAAGTGCATAACGTCCACACCCAGTTCGGCGGGAAGGACGTGGCCCACCAGGGCATTCATATTGGCACCATCCATGTAAAGCTGAGCATCTATGGAATGGAGGACCTCGGCAATCTCCATTATCTCCGCCTCGAATATGCCCAGGGTATTGGGATTGGTTATCATGAGACCGGCTATCCGCTCCCCGTATCTGTCCACCATCTCCTTAACCCTGTCCGCCGTCAGTATCCCCTCCCTATCCTCCGTCTTTATTTCTATGGCTTTGAGACCGGCCAGAGTGGCTGTGGCGGGGTTGGTTCCGTGGGCCGAATCGGGGATGAGTATCAAATCCCTCTTCTCCCCCTTGCTCCTGTGGTATGCCTGTATGATGAAGACACCCGTCAATTCCCCCTGCGCTCCGGCAACGGGCTGGAGGCTGACGGCATCCATTCCGGAAATGACCTTCAGGAGCTCCTGCAATTCGTAGGCGACCCTCAGACTCCCCTGCACGAATTCATCCGGGGTGTGGGGATGCACGTGGACGAATCCGGGAATGCGGGCCACATCCTCGTTGACCTTGGGGTTGTACTTCATGGTGCAGGAGCCCAGGGGATAGATGTTCTGGTCCACCGCATAATTCAACTTGGATAGACGGAAGAAGTGGCGAAATGCCTCGTTCTCGGAAAGCTGGGGCAGATTAACTTCCTCCTTCCTTAAAAGTTTCTGCGGTATTTTCTTCTCCAGTTCGAAGGAGGGCACATCGAGGGGCCTGAGTGAAAATCCTATTGCCCCACTGCCCGAAAGTTCGATGGAAAGGGGCTCGATGACCTTATTCATGAAAAAATTTTAAGGGTGAAGACATGGAAAACAGTAAAATTTCGCCATGTTTCCACTCCTCCTGACCCTGACGACCGAACTGCATGCATACGCCCATGCCATAGATTCCATCCGGATGTCCCATGGAAGAGAACCCATACCCGTATTCATCGGCGAAAATCCGGACAGACAGAATATCTCCTTCATGAAAACCTTCACCTTCAGGGGCGTATCTCGAGCAAAGCCCTCCACCGTCCTGTCGAACATAGAGGAATTCATAACGGGGAACTACGATGCCATCTACCTCAACGGGAAGGGCGACATTCTGAAAATCACCCTAGTCAGGCAGAAGAGGAAAGAGTATCGAAGGATAAACCTGAAGCAGGAGGAGAGGAACCTATTCGATGCCCTAAATGCATACAGACACTCGAGAGGACTAAAACCCCTTACCTGGAGCCGGAAACTGCATTCCCTTGCCCTCCGGCACAGCAGGGACATGAGTCGAAGGGGGAAACTGGACCACCGGGGATTCGGAAACAGATTCGAAGAATCCGGATTCAACAGATGCGTGGAGAATGTGGCCCTCACCCCCGTGGAGCAGGTTGGAACTGCCATAGACCTGTGGAAGGAAAGCAGGGGGCACAGAAAGAACATGATGGACAGGCACATAACCCACGGAGCCATAGCCATAGACACTGCACAGGCAATGGCGTATATAACCTTCTTCGCATGCGGAAAGTGATTCAGACCTTCAGGAGGGGATAGAGCAGGAGGAAGAAGAGCCCCATCCCACCTATGGCCCACCCCACACCGAAGGCATCCGCCATGTACCCCAGGACGGGGGATAGAATCATGGAAACCACGATTTTCAGATTACTCTCTATGCTCATACCCGTTGCAAGCATCTCGTGGGGAATAAGGGTGGAGATATAGGACAGCATGAAGGGTCTCCTCAGGTTCAGCATCAGGAACATGCCCAAAAAGACCACGAAGGACAGGAGGTGCCTCCCCATGTGATGGAAGAGCCCCGCCATTACCACCGACATGGCACCGGTCAGATACGTGAGATTGATGACCATGGCATCGCTCCCCAGTCTCCTCAATCTGTGGGCATTGCGGGCCGCATACGAATTCATGGCGAATATCAGAAAGTAGGCCGCCCCCACGACGACTGCCGTTCGCTTCTCCCCCTTCAGAAACAGGAAGACAGGAAGGGATACCGCAAAACTCTTCAGGATGGGCTGGACGTAATCCTTAACCGTGCGGAACATGGCCATGTACAGGGAGGAATTCAGGATAATACGGGCGTATCCCCAGTTTCTCAAAAACGAGAGGTCCGGACGGGCCCTCCTGCGCCTCCGCTTCCCCTCCACATCGGGAAGGGTCCATATATTGAGCAGATTCATGAAATGGGGGACGAAGGTGATGGCGAAGAGCCACCTGTAATCGGGAACAATGAGGAGGAAGAGGCCCGACAGAAGGCCATTCATCGCAAGGCCCATCTGCCCCCATCCCCTCACAGCACCCAGATACTCCACCCTCCTGGAGGAAAGACCCCTGCTGTCCAGATAATCTATGACCATGGCGTTATAACTGCCCGCCATCAGGGCCTCCCCAAGACCGTAGAAACCCATCGCCAGGGCGAAGTGAAAGAAATCCATACCGAAGAAGAAGAGGACGAAGGATGTCAGGTACGAAAGGGTGGAAGCCACGAGGGTTCCCTTCCTTCCAAACGCATCCGCGAGGATTCCCGATGGGATGCCCATCAGGAGGATGGTGGTCTCCTTCACCGAATAGAGGAGACCAATCTGGAAGAAGGAAAGACCGACATGGCGCAGGAAGATAATCAGGAAGGGTTCGAACAGGCGGAGATTCCGGAGGAAGATGTAAAGGGAGAATCGGAATATCGTCCAGTCCCGCATCCCCACAATTTTGATGCCCGTTTCCGGGAAAGGGACGGGTCCTCAAATCATCTGCCACCCATCATCGTGCAATAGCGATGAAGTATGGGGAAACGCGGGAGGAGCCATCCCTCAGGTGCCGGGCCATTCGCCGAAATTTTGAAGTCCCCATCAGGATATGCCCATCATCATCAGAATGCCTCCCATCATGTTCATGAAAACATGGGACAGGATAAGGGGAAACAGCCTTTTCCACCTCAGGTAGAGATACCCAAATGTAGCCCCTATGAGAAATGTATGGGGGAAAAGGAGAGGATTCACATGCCACAGGGCGAAAGAGATGGCAGTAGTCAGAATGAGCCATCGATTGTTCATCCATGAAAGCCTCTCCATGAGAAAACCCCTGAAATAAGCCTCCTCCCCCACACCCGCTGTAATGCTTCCCGCAGTGGTCCACCACACCAGAGCCCATGGATAGAATTCCGGACCTCCATCGCCATCAGGAATGAGAGAGCCTATTGCGTGCGTAATGAACAGAATAAGAAGGACTCCCGCTATTGCAAGGGGAATCGCCTTCTTCAGGTCGTCGAGCAAATATTCCCTCCGAAATCCAGCGATTCTGAAAAAGGAAATCCCCATGGATTTCAACCCGCCAATAGCGATGAAAAAAAGAACAACCTGAAGAAGGGACCATATCAGTGGACCGGTGCGAAATGTTTCCATGCCCGCCTCTGCGGGGTCCTTCATAACAGCGAAAAAAATTCCCCAGGCGATATTGCTTCCCACCAGCATCAGAATGACCGGCAGAAAGACCCATATCCACCCACCTCTTATCCTTTTACTTTTCATGACAAAGTAAATTTTAAAGCAAAGAAATTTTGAATACTACCCCACATCCACCACAACGGGAAACGGAAGGGCTGTTCCCGTCATTATGCCCGTTCCCGTCTTCAGGGCCGGCAGAATGGAAACGATGTCCTCCCCCGCAAACTCGATGAATTCCCTCACCGCATCTATATCCTGGGAGTTGACAGTCCTGAACATCACCTGTGTATTCATCTGGGCAAGGACGTACTTGCTCACCTGCGCGGGCCTCTGGGTGATGGTTATGAGCCCGACACCGAACTTCCTCCCCTCGCTGGCAATCTTCCGGGCATAGGTGAGGGCGAGATTGTCCTTTCCAGCGGATATTTCACCATATCCCTTTTCGGGGGCGAAGTTGTGGGCCTCCTCCAGGACTATGAGAGCTTTGTACGACTCATCCTTTCGTGCCCTCAGAAAGAGTTTTCGCATTATGAAACCCGCCAGATGGGTCCTTATTACCGGCTCTGTAACGCCATTCAGGTCGAAAACCACCACACCCGGCATTTCCAGATGCTCCTCTATCCGCTCCCTGGTCTCCTGTACCCTATCGAAGAAGTCCCCTCCGAACTCCTCCTCCATGGATTCGAAAGCCTTCTCGATGGTTTCCCTGTTGTAATCGTACTTATCGAAATTCACACCCAGAATCTCATGCCGTATATCCCTGGAGACATCCCTGAGCCAGCCGGTAATGGCCGCGTGGATTCGCCTGTACACCTCCGAATTGGCAGAGGGCATCACCGCTCCGTATCCCGTGAGGAATCCCAGCACATCGTCCACATCATCCACAAAGAACACATCCCTCAATCGAAGCACGGCCAGATTGTTCAGCCTGAATCTCCCCTCCTCATCCTCCCCCGCGAATGCTCTGGCATATTCCCCGTGGGGGTCGAGGACCACGATTCTTCCCACATCATCCGACTTATCCGCAAGTTTCTTTATGAACAGCTTGGTGAAATAGCTCTTTCCTGAGCCGGTATTACCGAGAACCAGCATGTGCTTCCTCAGTATCTGCCTGTGGTCTATTTCCACAGGTACTCCGGTACCGAACAGTTTCCCGATAGCAACCCCCCTCTCCGTAAGCAAATGTGCCACCTTTCCGGACACATAGACGGGCTCTCCCACATCCGCCGGAATCCTCAGAGGCTCCAGGACATATTTCCCGTCCTCCCGCTTCCCGACGCGTCCCACTATCGAAATGGATGCAATCCTGACCTTTCGGGCCCTCTCGTTCAGATAGGAGTATGCGGCGGCCCTCATCCAGTCCATATCCCGGTCGTGGGAAAAGATTTCGACGAAATCCCTTGTCGGGGCATACACGTCGCTATAACTATCCTCGAATGGGTTGTTGAAGAAGCCCGCACTGTAGGACTTGATGTAATCTATCCTCCCCAGAATACCGTCCCCTATCTCCACGAAGGTGTGCTCCCCCACGCTATGGTCCAGCAGTATGGCCCTCAGATTCCGGGTTCCAGATGGATTTATCACGTATCCCACCAGGGAATCGTTCAGGGGATATGAGGTCTCCAGAATCCTCTCGAAGTACTCCACGAGCCCGCGAATCTGCTCCTCATCATCCTCCCGCGAATAATATACGGCCGCCTCTATGTTGCCCCTGTCGAATGGGGAATATCCGCTCATGGTCACGTTGGCGGAGCCCACCACTGCTTCCCTGCCATCCACAACGATGAATTTGGCATGGAGTCTGTCGTTGAGAAAGATTCCTGCCCCCTTCTCCCTGAAGAGGGCGAAGACCCTGTCGTCCGTTATCTTCAAATCGGTGAATTCGGAAGCCCGTATGACCACCTGGACCCTTACCCCTTCGGGTATATTCCTTATTATCCCTTCCACGGCTCCACCCGTCATCCAGGCGGACGCCATACAGACGCACTCCTCTGCATTCCTCACCATCTCGATTACCATTGCACCAATGTCATCGCTTCCCAGTATCCGCATGGGGGAATTTTATACCGCAGAGAGTACCGATACGTTTCTACCTTGAGAAGTCCAGAGGCTCCAGCAGAAACTGCCCGTTGAGCCTGACCACCTCCCTGAATCTCATGAGGAGGTCCACCACCTCTCCCTCCTCGAGGTTCAACCACCTTTCAGAGGGCTCGTAAATGCGTCCCTGAAGTTCGTCCCTCCCCGTGGAAAAGGTTATGTAAAGGGTCCTCCCCCTCACCTCCTTCCTCACCACCTTCAGGGAATTCATGAGGAACACCGGAGATGGGTTGCCATTCCCGAAGGGGGCCATCCTCCTCAAATCCCTCACGAATATATCATCCAGGTCCTCCGGAAGGAGTACGGCCTCCGGCCGGGGAGATGATGGCGTATGACCGGAAAGATGCTCCTTCGCTATGCGGTTTATCTTCTCCTCGAATTCCTCCAGATACTCCGTCCGGATGGTAAACCCGGCTGCCATCTCGTGCCCCCCGAAGTTCTCGAACATGTACGACAGTTCCGAAAGGGCCTTCTGCATGTGGAAACCCTCCGTGCTCCTGGCACTTCCCCGCGAGGTCTCCCCCTGCACGGATATGATGATTGCCGGCCTGTTCCACCGATTCACGATTCTGGAGGCCACTATGCCTATTATCCCCTCGTGCCATCCCCAGTCCCAGAGGACCAGAACATCCCTGTCCCTCTTTCTCAGGGCCTGCTCCATCGCCCTGTCCAGAACCCTCTTCTCGTACTTCTGCCTCTCCTGATTGAGGCGATTGAGTTTATGGCTCAGGAGGAGGGCCCTGTCCCCATCCCTCTCCGTCAGGAGGTTGAAGGAATGGATGGGATCCGATATGCGACCGGCGGAGTTGAGCCTGGGGGCTATCAGGAAGGCGACGTGCCATGTGCTCACGTATCCATCCACCCCCACGACGAATTTGAGGGCCTTGAGCCCCGCCTTCTTCGTTTCCCGCAGGACCTTCAACCCCAGACTCACCATGGCCCTGTTCTCATCCACCAGTTCCCCCATATCGGCCACGGTGCCTATGGCCACCAGGTCCAGGTCCCACAGGAGGTGGCGAAAGGGCTTACCCAGCCGGTCGTACAGGGCCTGCATCAACTTGAAGGCCACCCCCACCCCCGTGAGGTGCTTGAACTGATAATCGCCGCTCAGCATGGGGTGAATAATGGCACTGGCGCGGGGAAGCTCTGCGGGGGGCTCGTGATGGTCGGTTATGATGACATCGATACCGTGCCTGCGGGCCTCTTCCACCTCCTCCACAGATGTGATTCCGCAATCGGCAGTAATAATCAGGGAAACCCCCTCCTCAATCGCCTTCTTCACAGCCCTCATGGAGAGCCCGTACCCCTCCACGAACCTGTCGGGTATGTAGGGAATCAGCCTTCCGGATTCGTAAAGGCGGGAAAGAACCCGGTAAAGGAGAGAAAGGGCCGTTATTCCATCGGCATCGTAATCCCCGTGAATCATTATGGTGCTCCCCCTCTCCATGTGGTGGATTATCAAATCAACGGCCCTGTCGATATCCCTCAGCCCTCCGGGATCCCTTATTTGCTCCACAGACGGATTGAGGAATCTCTCCATATCCCCATCGTCCATACCCCTCAGGCGCAGAATCTCCTCTATCTTCCCGTGGATTCTCATGGCAAGCTACTGGTCGTACTCCTCTTCCGAGTAGATGGGATAGGAGCCAGAGCACGCATCCGTTACGAATTTCCCATTCACTTTTCTGGAGAAGACCCTGTATTCGCCCCCCACCTCGAAATCCACCCCGCAGGAATCCGGACTCCAGACCACCACCCTTCCCGTATCCGGACCCTTGATGACGAACGAAACGTCGAACACATACCCCCGGAGGGAATCCTCCACCACGCTATCCACCACCCCCTCGAATACCATATCGGAGCGGGAAATGGCACTCATATCGTCCACGGAAGGGCATGAGCACTGGGAGAGCAGGAAAATCAGTAGCATCGCTTCATAAGTTTAAACCAGAGGTCACGGTGCATAAGGGACAGACCATATCCGGCGGAGATTTTTCAACTGAACTATACAAAAAACATCATCATGCAAGTGAATGTGTTCCATTTTTATTGACATTTGTGCATTGATGAATCTCCATTTCACTCACCGAATACTTTAAAATTCATGGGCTATGGCAATCTGGATAGTATTGACGCTGGTGGGGGTGGAACAGAAGGACTGGACGGGAGGGGCCACCCTCTCGTGCGACATGAACGATGCGGCGTGCTACAATACGTGCACAGTGGTGGAAGGCAATTTCGACAGCACATTCTGCCTGGGAGACGATAATCTCAACTTCGACAACTGGGCAGGAATACTGGGAATAAAGGGCTCTTTCTACGGACTGGTGGAGCACGTGGTGAAGGGACCGGGAGAAGCGGGAGGATGGGACAACGACCCCGACATAGCCGATATAGACGGAGATGGGGATGCGGACCTGATAGTGTCCGATGAGAGTTTCGCCCCGGATGACTACGATTCCGTCTGGGTATTCGTGAACGACGGGGCCGGTAATTTCACGCAGGTGAATCTGGGTACGGTCCCGAGCGCCGATGAATTGCACGAGGTGGACATAGACGGGGATGGGGACCTGGACATCCTGGTCACGGGCTCAGCATACGATTACGGTGAGGACCTGGTCCTCTTCGTGCAGACCCCTTCTGGATGGCGCAAGTGCATAATCTGCGCCGATGTGGCGGGCGATTGCGGTGATGCGTATGGAAACGAGAGAGAAGCAGAGGGGGTGCATGCGGGAGACATAGATGGAGATGGGGATGTGGACATAGTGGTGACCCACCTGGAGGAGGGCTCCCTCTACTGGTTCGAGAGGGTTTCCCCATCCACGCCGGGCAGCTATGGATGCACGGTGCAGGGTACGGACATCTACTTCCTGAAACACCCCATTTATCCCAACACTCAGGGAGACGAGGGCTGGAACGTGTGGGTGGCCGACATGGACGGCGATGGGGATATGGATGTGGTCACCACGCTGGGCTCCCTCATAGCCATATACTGGAACGACGGTGGAGACCTGGATTACGGTGATACCCTTCTGGAGCCGGAAATCCCCGGAGCATCAGATCCCATAAGGAACTTCTACGGCCTCTCGGTGGTGGATATAGATGAGGACGGTGACCTGGATGTGGCCTTCACGCAGACGGACAGGGACACCGTCAGGATATACAGGAACGATGGGAACAGGCAATTCACCCTCATCTATGCAGCCAATATTCCCAGACCGATGGGCATCTCCGCGGGGGATGTGGACAACGATGGGGATATGGACTTCTATGTGGCATCCCACGCCGGGGGGACCCTGTCCACGGACAGCACCGTCTATGCCTTGATAAACGAGGGGGATGGCATATTCGTCCTGCACAGCACCTCCATACCCCGCAGGAGTTACTTCGGAGTGGGAGCCGGGGACCTGGATGGGGATTTGAATTCGGACCTGCTGGTCAGAGCTGGGGTCGTGGGAGAGGATGCCATATACAGGGAGGGCCTGTACTGGTACACGGTCAACCTCCAGTATCCGGACACCTCCACCATCATCTCCCAGATACTGGACATTACCCCCGATGACCCCGGCAGTTATGCGCTGGACTCCCTCATCCTCACGGGCTATGCGGTCAACATGGTGGACATATACCTGAGGCTGGCCCGTAATCCCGTGCAACTCTCCGCATCCGGATGGAAGAGCGTCGAGAGCATCGCCACATGCGAGACCAGCACGGATTCCACTTATACATGGTGCGTGTTCCCTGAAAGCACCCTGGTGGAATACGCCCAGTATAAACTGGTCCTGCGCAGTTTCTCCAATGACCTGGTCCCCGTGAACAATAAGACCCCGTACGTGAGCGCAATCAGATTGGTATTCGATGAAACCATAACTCCCGTTGGCAGCAGGGAGGTACCCGTATCCATCGAGGGAGGTATCCCCTACATATACGATGCGAGGGGCAGGCTCGTGGGGAAGGGCAACATCCTGGACAAGCTTCCGCCCGGGATATACATCCTAAAGGAGAGGGATATCCGGGGAAGGGTGCACATACGGAAGATTCTCAGGAGGTAATCCTCTGCCCCGCTCCGGAGCGGGGCTCTTTCGCAGGGACACCACACACCACAGGAAATCGGGCGTGTGTATAATTGTGGGGCTTTGGAAGGGGCTGAAACTTTTTACAGAACCCCTCAAAAAACCAAATAGGAGGTGAGGAAGGATGTCCAGAATAGCCGTCGTCGGTCTCGGCAAAATGGGAACTGCCATCGTAAATCAGTTGAAGGAACTCGCAAAGGACAGCGAAATATACGTTTACGACCTCGTGGCGGAGAAGGAGAACATAGAGGGGACGTACAGATTAAGGGATGTGAATCCCGAAGTTCAGGAGGCCCTCAGGGCCCTTAAACCGGACGTTCTCATAAATGCGTCCACATTCACGGGCAACGAATTCTATGCCCGGCTGGCCGTGGAGTATGGATTCAACTACGTGGACCTGGGCCAGAGCACCTGGACAACCGTAAAGCAGAAATCCTTCGAGCAGTTCGCAAAGGAAAAGGGAATAAAGCTGATTGTGGAAGCGGGAATGGCTCCCGGAACGATTAACGTAATGGGGGCCTACTATGCGGATAAGGCCTACGAGGATGTAATCATGTACTCCGGTGGTCTTCCGCTGGACGACAGGGCAGGAGGAATACTGAGGTACGCCCTCACCTGGTCCATAAAGGGCCTCATTCAGGAATACACCGATGCCACCATAGTGAAGAAGGACGGCAGAATCGAATTCATCCAGGGTCTTGCGGACGATATAGAAGAGGGCCTCTACGTTAAGTTCACCAGACCCGAAATCGCCAGTGTGGTGGAGAAATACCAGAAACTGGAGAAAAGGGATGGCGAATACTACATAACCGACCTGGAATCCCTCCCCACATCCGACGGGGTATCCCTCATGCCATTCCACTACGATGGGGTAAGGAACATGGGGTACAGGACCCTCAGGTATTCCGGCCATTACGATGTGATTCGCAAGCTGTGGAAACTGGGCTTCTTCGACGGAGACAGATTCCTGGACCTGGATAGAAACAGGTACTCCTTCCTGGACATCACATCCATGATGCTGGACAGGATTCTCCCCAAGACCAGAGAGGACATAGCCATAATGAAGGTGGTGGCCAGAAAGGGTGATTCTCAGGAGGAGATGCATGCTGTCGTTCTCTCGGATGAAAAGTACACGGCCATGCAGAAGATGACCGGATACAGCACCGTCCTGTCCGCCCTCGCGATTACGGGGCAGTACGACATATTCAGGAAAGATGAGCCCGGAATAGACCCTCCGTACAGATACTTCGACCCGCAGAAGTACCTGAAGAGTCTGTTCGAGATAATACCCCTGTCCGAATGGGTGAAGTGAGCATGGAAGTTCGCATAGGCCTCGAAATACACCTGCAACTGAAGACACAGAGCAAGATGTTCTGCCGGTGCAGGAACGACTATCAGGTTCAGGACGACCCCAACACCAATATCTGCCCCGTATGCCTTGGATATCCCGGCACCCTCCCCGTCACCAATCGTAGAGCGGTGGAATACGCCATCCGTCTGGCGAGGGTCCTCCACAGCGATATAAACCCCAACCCCGTCTTCTACCGCAAGAATTACTTCTATCCCGACCTGCCCAAGGGGTACCAGATTACCCAGTACAACGAGGCCGCAATCGCTCAGGGGGGATATCTCCCCCTCGATTTCAGGAACAGGGACAGGAAGGTCCGCATCCGCAGGCTCTCCCTGGAAGAGGACACCGCCCGCTCCATACAGACGGACGAGGGGGAGGTCCTTCTGGACTTCAACAGAGCGGGCATTCCCCTCATAGAAATCGTCACCGAGCCGGATATGCACACAGTGGAGGACGTGAGGAAATTCCTGGAGAATCTGCGCATGGTGGTCCAGCTCATGGACATATCGGATGCGGATATGGAGAAGGGGCAGTTCCGGGTGGACATCAACGTATCCGTCGGAGGCGGAGAGAGGGTGGAGATAAAGAACGTCAACAGCATCAGGGACGTGGTGGAAGCCCTCAGATACGAAATCAATCGCCAGAAGGAGGAACTGAAGAAGGGCAACACCATAAGGCAACATACCCGCAGGTGGGACGACTACGAAAAGCGCACCATCCCGATGAGGAGAAAAGAGACGGAGGACGACTACCGCTACTTTCCGGAGCCCGACATCCCCGTCCTTTCCATAGCCCCCATGATGGACGAGGTGCAATCGGGGGAACTGGATGACCCATTCGCCCTGTTCGATGAAATGGCGGCAAAGGTCAGTGCCGAAAGGAAAGGGTACGAGAACTATCTGAGCAACCTCGAAATCCTGATGAGGGACAGGGACAGGGATGCCATTCGCTTCTTCAGGGACGCCATAGCAGATGAAGAGGTGGACCCCATGGTGGCCAGCAAGTGGATGATAAATCAGGTGCGGAATATGGAGGCCCTTCCTCCCCTGGACCAGTTCAAAAAACTGATGGTGATGGTTCAGAGGGAAAAGCTCCCCGCCCACAAGGTGAAGGATTTCCTGAGGCGAATAATAGAGGGGGCAATCCTGGATGAACTGCTCAGGGAACTGGAAAAGGGTCCCTCGGATGAGGAGCTGGAGGTAATAGTGAGGGCGGTGATAGAAGAGCACCCGGATGAGTTCCAGCGTCTGAAAGGGGGCAAGAAGGGGCTTATCGGATTCTTCATCGGAAGGGTAAAGAAGAAGAATCCCCAGGCCGACCCCGGAAAGGTGAAGGCCATCATCGAGAAAATCGTGGAGGAATGAATTCACCGACCATCCGCATCGGTTTCCGGTCCGGAGATGACTTTGGCTTAAGGTTTTTATCGATGTAGAACCTTTTGTAATACACATCCATCCCATCGCTTATAGCAAACCACATGGCCTGCATCCCACAATATGAACCCTCAATTTTCCCCTGTAAAGAGCATTTTCGTAAATCTCCATCTTCCCCGGCTCGATATCTCCAGCCACTATGGAGGTTCCATGTCTTAACCTGACGACAAATTTCAGTCCCTTGTGGAGGAGGAAGGAGATGATGTTTGATTGCTCCTGCTACAGCCACTTCGTATCCCCTGACTGGCCTGTCTATTTTCTTCGCTGTGGTTATGTATCCGGGACTGTCTGGGGCAAAGAGGGATGGGTATTTTCCCGGGTCATTGCTGTGCAGGTATCTGTATATGCCTTTGTAGGCCGTCTCTTGATTCACCCTGTACAGGCGGGACAGGGTTCCTCCTCGAATCCGGCTGCTCCTATGTCTCTTTCGAAGGGGAATTCCATACAACCCATCCATTCCCCTGTGTCCGGATTTTTGTCCGGATCTGACTTTCGGGGGCCTGCAATCCCCACCACATCTGCTTTATAATTTTCATCCCGACTGAGCGGGAGTA
>WGAQ01000141.1 GCA_015494735.1 Caldifarciminota bacterium
GGGGAGTTGTTGAGTGTATGCTTGGAATAAATCTAATTTTTCTGGTCTTGATTTTTATATCGTCTGCTCTGGGACTGTACCTTCTGGGTCTTGATGTCTATACCTCCTTCGGCATTGCCCTCTTCATAACCCTGTTTGCATACATGGCATCGTCCTACATATCCCGTCAGAAGACCCGCAACGTCCTGGCCCTCTCCATATCCCTGGGTGTGGCACTCCTCATAGCAAACCTTCTGGCCTTCTCCCTTTCCCGCATATTCCCGCCCCGCTACGAATTCTTCGTGTACCTGATTTCCAACCTGGTGGTCATCTACATATTCATCGCCTTTTCCTACTCCAAGAGGCACGAACTCAGGTATGTTAAACTGCTGAATTTCCTGCGCGGCACGGATGAGGTCTCCGGCGTCCCCAAACTGGTGGATACCAGCGCCCTGATAGACGGCAGAATCGTGAAACTGGCCGAATCCGGTATCCTTGAAGGGGAGCTCCTGATTCCCAAATTCGTTCTCGGGGAACTGCAGCACATAGCGGATTCCACGGATCCCCTGAGGAGGGAGAAGGGGAGGCGGGGGCTGGAGATGATGCGCAAGCTCCAGGAGTTGAACAACAAGAGGATAAGGGTCACCGTCATCTCGGACAACCCCCGCAACAGGGAGGTGGACCATAAACTCATCAATATAGCCCGCTCCCGCAGGATTCCCATAATAACCACCGATTACAATCTCCAGAAACTGGCGGAGGTCCAGGGGGTGGAGGTCATCAATCTGAATCAATTGTCCAAGGCTCTGGCTCCCACAGTATTCCCCGGCGACACCTTCCCCATAAAGATAGTGAGGCCCGGGAAGGAGGCGGAGCAGGGTCTGGGTTATCTCGAGGATGGCACCATGGTGGTGGTGGATAAGGCCCGCAAGGATATAGGGAAGACGGTGAATGTGGAGGTGGTTTCCATCTATCAGAGCGATACCGGCCGTATCGTGTTCGCCAGGAAGACCGACGAGGATAACAGGAAGGAGGAGGTGGCTTGATTCACCCATCGGTCAAAATCGGAAGGAATGTCCACATAGATGACGATGTGCACATAGACGAGGGGACAGAAATCGGAGACAATACCATCATATACGGCCCTGCCCACATCGGGAAGAACAACCGCATCTTCCCCAATGTCATGATAGGTTTCGAGCCCCAGGATTTGAAATACAGGGGGGAGAGGACAGCGGTCAGAATAGGCGATAATAACATCATAAGGGAATTCGTTACCATCCACAGGGCGACGGGGGAGGGGCAGGAGACCGTGATAGGGAGCAACAATTACATCATGGCCTATGCCCACATCGCCCATAACTGCCGCATAGGGAATGAGGTCATCATAGTAAATGCCACCCAGATTGCGGGGCATGTGGAGATAGAGGATTATGCATTCGTCTCCGGTCTGGTGGGGATGCATCAATTCATCCGCATAGGCAAATACGCCATGGTGGGGGGAATGGCCCGCCTGAACAGGGATGTGCTTCCATTCTCTCTGGTGGAGGGGCATCCTGCCCGCTTGAGGGGGGTGAATATCGTGGGGTTGCGCAGGAGGGGATTCTCTTCTGAGCGCATAAGGGCCATATCGGAGGCCATGAAGACCATAATGAAGATGGATGTGAGGGAGGCGGTGAAAGTCCTTTCCGAAAAGTTTCCCGACAATCCGGATATCCGCTATCTCATCGAATTCATCGAGAAGAGCCAGAGGGGAGTCATATCCCGCTCTGAGTAATCAATGGAATTTCCATCATCCCGATAGCCCTGAAATAAAGTTCCTCCCCACAGGGTGATACCGCTGGGCCCGCTGGATAATTATCGGATTCTTATGGTCTTGGAGCCATCCGAGTCGATGAGTATGGGACCCCTGAGCCTCTTCCTCCCCGCAGGGTCGAATGTCTGGCCTCCCGGGCGATTGTTCCGGATTCTCTCCTTCTTCGATAGGGGGAGGGGAATGCGGGCCAGGTAGATATCTATGTGCATGGAGGTATCCCTTGTATCTCCCCATACCACGAATATGCCATCTTCCCCCACATCGCATCCCATGAAATCGTTGCCCTTTATGGTCAGGAGGGTGTCGTACAGGGATGGTTGGGTGTTCACCTGAAAGCTGGGGCCAAAGGTCATCCCTCCATCCAAGGAAATGGTGCCGTATATATCGAAGGGGACCTCGAAACCGCTCCCGTGATTGCGCCTGTCTCTCCAGAAGAAGGCCACGATGCTGTCCCGCGAGCATCCCCAGGGCATATCCTGATATGCGCCGTTTCCCTCCGGGTCGTCGTTCAGCCGTATGGGACCTGTCCAGGTTTCTCCCATGTCCGTGCTCCTGTAGTAGAGGATGTCTGCGTCTCCGAAATCGCTCCCCACTCTGGTTGCCATAAGGATTCCCGTGGCACTTACATACACTATCGGAGTCCCCCTCTTCAGAAGGGTATCCACTGCAACGGATGGGCTCAGCCTGTCTATTTCCCTGTAATCGAAGTTCTGACCTCCATCCATGCTCCTGGCCAGTATATGGCCGGGGAGGGGATGCGTCGATGGGTCGTAGGAGTAATATGCCAGAAATACCGTGTCTCCCGAGGCATCTATCTGTCCCATGCTTCTGAGCCACCCCGGAGGGTATATGGAATCCCCGATGGATACGAGGGATGACCAGGTGTTACCCCCGTCCGGAGAATACCTGAAGAAGACGTGGTACGGAGCCGTGGCCCCCATGATGGCCGCCTCTATGGACGTAAGATATAACCTGTTTCCCCCCGACACCACCCATGGTCTGTCTATGGGACAATCTTCCCCTTCTCCGCAGGAGACCACCGGCGTGGGAAAACTCCATGTGCTTCCTCCATCCGTGGAGGTGGACAGGAGGATGTACCCTTCTCCCGACTGGATGTCGTAATCGATATACGCAAGGATGAGGGTTCCATCCTGCAGGAAGGTTATCGTAGGGTCTGCGCTGTTGAATCCGTCGTATATGTGGGGCATGAGATGTATGTCGGACCACGTATATCCACCGTCCATGCTGTACCTGGTGGCGATGTAGGAGCGACCCAGTGCTGCCCTGAGCCATGCCACCACCACGTTGTTCGGATTGGCGGGATTTACCGCCACCACCGGCTCCCCGTCGAATGCAGGGGATGAGGAGAGGTTTATCTCCATCCACTGGAGAAGTAAGGGAATCATTCACAAGTTTACTGGAGGATTTACAGGTTTCATGTCCGGAGGTGTCAGGAGACCTTCTTCAGGTTGGCGTACTTGAGGACCAGAGTCTTAAGACCCTCCCTCTGAAACAGTACTTTTACCCTTTCCCCATCTATGGACATGACGCGCCCTATACCGAACTTCTTGTGCTCCACTATATCCCCTATGCGGAAGGGATGGTCTCCGGTGTCCTCCTCCTCGTAGGTGTATTCACTTATGGTGTAGGATTCCTCTTCCTCATCCAGTAGCCCTGCTTCTTCCAGGAATCTCGATGGCTGAAGCATTTCGGAGCGGAAGGTTCTCCTGTCGCAATAGGAGAGGTAGAGTTCCTCCTGTGCTCTGGTCACGGCCACGTAGAAGAGCCTCCTTTCTTCCTCCACGTTGTTCTCCGAAAGGCTGAGGAAGTGGGGGAATATGTTCTCCTCCAGACCGATTACGAATACGACGGGGAATTCCAGACCCTTTGCCGAGTGGATGGTCATGAGTTTTACGCCACTCCTGGAGTCCAGTTCGTCCTGGTCGGAGGAGAGGGAGATGCTTTCCAGATAATCTTCCAGACTGGAGTACCCCTTCATGGAGTTTATGAGCTCCTGTATGTTCTCCAGACGGCTCTGGGCCTGATTGGGGTCCTCGGTGGATTGTATGTATTCCACGTATCCGATTCTGTCTATGAGCTCCTGAGCCATTTCGCTTACATCCCCTTCGTGGCCCTTCATATCCTCTATGAGATTGACGAAATCCTCCAGCGCCTGACGGGTTTTCTTTCCCCTCGCCACCTCATCGAGATAGCCCTTTATGGCCTCGTATATGGAAGTCCCTTCCCTTCGGGCTATTTCCCTGAATGCCTGTATGGTCTTCCCCCCTATACCCCTCGGGGGGACGGAGATTATTCTCTCCAGAGCCATGTCATCCTTCGGATTGTAGATGAGTCGCAGGTAGGCCAGAATGTCCTTAACTTCCTTTCTCTCGTAGAATCGGAATCCTCCAACGATGTTGTAGGGGATGCCATTCCTCATCAGGGCCTCTTCCAGGGCTCTGGAGAGGGCGTTTACCCTGTACAGGATGGCGAAATCCGAATAGGGCCTTCCCGATTTCTCTATGATGCGGACGATGGCTGCTGCCTCCTCCCTGTCGCTGTAATGGGAGAGTACCACGGGTTTCTTTCCCTTCGTGTTGTTGGTCCAGAGAACCTTGTGCCTTCTGGAGCGGTTGTTCTTTATGACCCGATTAGCCAGGTCCAGAATCTCCTTCGTGGAGCGATAGTTCTGCTCCAGTTTAACCACCTTGGCGCTGGGAAAGTCCTTTTCGAAGTTCAGTATTATTCGGAAGTCTGCCCCCCTGAAGGAGTATATGCTCTGGTCCTCATCCCCCACCACGAATATGTTATTGTGGTACTTGAGGAGCCTCCTTATCAATTTGTACTGGATGGGGCTCGTGTCCTGATACTCGTCCACATGTATGTACCGGAATTTCCTGGCGTACCTGTCCAGTACCTCCGGATGTTTATCGAAGAGCTTGAGGGTGTTGGCCAGCAGGTCATCGAAGTCCATGGCGTTGTTCTTCCTCATGTGCTCAATGTATTCCTCGATTATGCTCTGTATCCGGCCATCCTGCGGCATGACGCCGTATTTCTTGAACTGCTCTATGTGGTAAATGAGGCTTCCCACGTCGAACTTCCATCCGGCACTCTTCATTATGTTCTTCAGGAGCCTCTTCTGGTCATCCCTGTCGTATATGACGAAGTTCCTGGAGTATCCCAGCAGTTCGTAATTCTCCCGCAGTATCCTGGCCCCCATGGAGTGGAAGGTGTGAATCCAGATGGCGTTGGCCCTCCTGCCCACTATGTCCCTGATTCTCTGCTTCATCTCGTTGGCGGCCTTGTTGGTGAATGTGACTGCGAGTATCTCCTCCGGCTTCGCTATCCCCTGATGTATGAGATAGGCAATCCTGTAGGTGAGAACCCTGGTCTTTCCACTTCCGGCCCCCGCTATCACCAGTATGGGCCCATCTATGTGGAGGAGGGCCTCCCTCTGCTTCTCGTTTAAGTTGCTTAAAATCTCGAAAATCTTTTCCTGCTTACTCATCGGATACCTCCACCACTTCGATTTCCCTTATATCGCCGCCCACCGCGTTGATGAATCTATACCAGTCCATCTGCGTTTCCTTCAGGATTTCTATGAACTGTATGGTGGCCTTCAGGTGCCTCGGGGATGGGGGTATCAGTTTTTCCTCTCCATCGTACATGGGAGAAGACAGGAGGTCCATCAGATAGTGCTGGAACCAGTGAAATTCATCGTTGAATTCCATCACATATCCCCTTTTCCCATCGAAGGAAACGTTTCCAACCACCTCCCCCATTCTCACGAAGTTAAATCTCATAAACGGAAACGACTATGCTTTCAGTTTCTTAACGCCCTTCAGGACCTTCTTGGGCTTTTTCTCTTCCGCCTGCTCCTTCTGGGGCTGGAGAATGGGTCCGGGCATGGGCTGTGGCTTTATGTCTGCTCTGAATATGCGGGTGACGATTTCGCTCTTGAGCCTTTCCACCATCTGGTCGAACAGGGTGAATCCCTCTTTCTTGAATTCCACCAGAGGGTCCTTGTTTCCATAAGCCCTCAGGTACACCCCCTCCTTCAGCTGGTCCAGAGCGTACAGGTGCTCCCTCCACAACTCGTCCAGGGTTATCAGGGCAATCCATCTCTCCAGTTTGCGCATATTCTCCGGTCCTACGGACTTCTCCTTCTCCTCGTACAGTCTCCTTATGTGCTCGTATGCTTTCTGAAAGATTTCATCCCTGTCCTTCAAGTCGAGGAGGAATTTGAAATCGCCCACGAATACGTAGGATAGTTCGTCCACCAGTCCCTTCAGATTCCACCTCTCGGGAGGCTCCCCCTTGGGCAGGTAGTGGTCTATGAGTTTTTCCAGGTGCTCTTTGACGAAGTCGTCCAGAATCAGGTCCTTTATGTCCTTCCCGTGCAGTATGTCCTCCCTGAAGGTGTATATGACCTCCCTCTGCTTGTTCATGACGTCGTCGTATTCCAGGAGCCTCTTCCTCATCTGGAAGTGCATCATCTCCACCCTCTTCTGGGCATCTTCCAGAGCCTTTGCTACGGTCCGGGATTCCACTATATCGTCTCCGGCCAGCCTGAGGAATCGGGCCACGGGGTTCTTGCTGAGTTTCTCGTTCAGTTCCAGCACCTTATCTGAGCCAAAGAGCCTCAGGAGGTCGTCCTCGAGGGACAGGAAGAATTTGCTGGCTCCGGGGTCCCCCTGCCTTCCGGAGCGTCCCCTCAACTGGTTGTCTATCCTCCTGGATTCGTTCTTCGCAGTTCCTATCACATAGAGGCCGTAGTATCCCCACGTTTCGGGATTGTTCTCGTCGTAGGGGGGTATCTCTCCCCACTCTATAACCTTCTTCCAGTGGGAGGGAATCACCTCTCCCCTCTCCATCCGCTTCTTCAAATCCTCGATGATTTCCTGAACCACCTTCGGGTCGTAGGGCTCAAGGACCCCCTTGCCCAGTTTGATGTCGGTACCGCGCCCGGCCATGTTGGTGGATATGGTAACGGCTCCCCTCTGACCAGCCTTCGCCACGATTTTGGCTTCCCTCTCGTGGTGCTTCGCATTGAGAACCTCGTGCTTTATTCCCCTGAGCTTAAGGAGACGGGAGAGGAGTTCGGATTCCTCTATGGAAGTGGTACCCACCAGTATGGGCCTTCCCAGTTTGTGCCATCTCTCGATTTCGTCCACCACAGCCACGTACTTGTCCTTCTTGGTCTTGTATATGATGTCTATCCAGTCCTTTCTGCGGACGGGTCTGTTGGTGGGGATGGCAATCACGTCCAGTTTGTATATCTCCCAGAATTCTGCTGCTTCCGTCATGGCGGTTCCCGTCATTCCCGCCAGTATTTCATACAGCCTGAAGTAGTTCTGAAGGGTTATGGTTGCCAGGGTCTGGGTCTGCTCCTGAATCTTCACCCCCTCTTTCGCCTCCACGGCCTCGTGGAGTCCGTCGCTCCACCTCCTTCCGGGCATCATCCTTCCGGTGAATTCGTCCACTATGATGACCTGACCGTCCTTCACCACGTAGTTGACATCCTTCTCGAAGAGCATGTAGGCCTTCAGCATCTGCTGTATGGCGTGAATCCTGTCGGTCTTCTCCATGTACTCGGCATAGAGTCTCTCCTTCGCCCTGAACTTCTCCTCCGGGGAGAGGGAGTCGTCCCTTTCGATTTTATCCAGTTCTATGGACAGGTCGGGCACATCGAACAGGCCCTTCCTGTAAACCCTCTCTATGAATTCCCTGCCCCTGTCGGTTATGTCCACCACGTTGTGCTTCTCGTCCACCACGAAGTACAGCTGACCATCGTAATCCCGCAGTTTCTTCTCCTTCAGAAGTTTCAACTCTATCTTGTCCACTGCCCTGAGGAGTCCGGGCTCCTGTAGGAGTTTGAACAGCCTCTTGTTCTTCGGGTCCCCCCTCCTCACCTGAAGGAGTCTCAGGGCGGCTTTTTCGATTTCACCCTTCGCGAGATGCTCCTCCGCTTCCCTGAGGAACTGCCGTATGAGTTCCTTCTGCTTCGCCACCATCTGGGCCACTGCCGGCTTCACCTCGTAGAAGTGCTCCACGCTGGAGTGCTCCACAGGTCCGGATATGATGAGGGGGGTTCTGGCCTCGTCTATCAGGATGGAGTCCACCTCGTCCACTATGGCGTAGTAGTGGGCCCTCTGGACCATCTCCGCCTCCGAAAAGGCCATGTGGTCCCTCAGGTAATCGAATCCGAATTCGTTGTTGGTTCCGTACGTGATGTCCACGTTATAGACGTCCTTCCTGTTGTTGGTGATGACTATGCGGGGTTTGCCCTCCTCGTCCATCACGATGAGCTGGTCGTTCCTGTCGCTCTGAATGGCTCCCACGGTGAGGCCCAATCTCAGATACACCGGAGCCATCCACTGGGCGTCCCTGCGGGCCAGATAATCGTTGACCGTTACGATGTGGACGCTTCCGCGGGGCTCCCCATTCACGATGAATCTGCTGTCTCCCTTCAATCCCCGTGCTCTGGATATGAGGGCGTGCATGTATGCGGGAAGGGTGGCCACGAGGGTCTTTCCTTCACCGGTCTTCATCTCTGCGATTTTGCCCTGATACAGCACGATTCCACCGATGAGCTGGACATCGTAGTGGACCATATCCCACACCGTTTTGTTGCCCGTGACTGTGTATTCGTACTTCTCCTCTGCAAGGCGGCGGGCCACCTCCTTCACCAGGGCGAAGGCTTCGGGCATTATGCTGTCGGGGGATTCTCCATCTGCAAGGCGTTTGACGAATTCCTCTGTCTTCTTCGGAATGTCCTCATCCTTCAGGGAATGGTAAGACTCGTAGATTTTGTTTATTTTCTCCACGAGGGGCCACAGTTTCTTCAGTTCCCTCTCGTTCCTGCTCCCGATAATCTTATCCGTGATGAACTTCAGCATAGATGTTTAGTAAGTTTAATGCTTTTTAATGCGCTGGATTGAAGGGTGGGGTTTTTCCGCTTTCCGACGAAGGCGCCCCATTACAGAAACCTGTGCTCTGGAGGGAATCCGGAATGGCCCCTGCAAGTAGTCAGATTAAATCCACACCCTATTCCGACTCTTTGAATGCCATTATTCGGAGAAAAATTGCCCTCGAATTTGAATTTCAAATCCTTAATTCGGCATGATTTTTCCCGGCAGCCTCCGGTACACCTTTTTCGATAAACTTCCCGTGTGAACAGGAGGAAGAATCATGAAGCCGCTGATCGTGAAGGTGAACTATGAGAAGTATATGAGCGATGAGGACAGGGGATACGTGTTCCTCGCCGGTGCAGAGGCCAGGTACGACCCTTCCAGACAGATGATAGCGGATTTCGATAGGGTAATTGCTATGGGAACTCCGAGGGCCACATCCACTCTATCCACTCACAAGGGTGTTTGGAGTGATAACGATGGAGATGATACGGACTTTTGAATTTTCTCCGGGGCGTATGGCCCCGGCTGTTCCGGGAAGATGCTCCTGATAATCACCAATAAGTACGACCCCCACGTGGATTTTGTGCTGTCCCGCATGTACGATGAGGGACTGGGGGAGAGGGTGGTGCGGTTGAATACGGAGGATTTACTGCTGGGGACCCGGTACGCCTTCGATGGAAGGGAATTCCAGGTGGAAATCCTGGATTCCGGGAGGAAGTTCCGCACCGGTCAGGTGAAGGCGGTGTGGTACAGGAGACCGGTTCCCGTTCTCTACAAGGAGTCTGGAAACAGGGGACTCGATGAGTACGTGAAGAAGGAGCTGGAGACGGTCCTGTGGGGTATGTACTTCGCAATGGGGGATGCCCTGTGGATAAACGACCCGGTGAAGAACAGGGTGGCATCCAATAAGATTCTGCAGATTAAGGTGGCGGGCGAGATGGGATTTTCCGTGCCCCGCACCCTGATAACCAACGACCCGCAGAGGGTGGGGGATCACTTCCCGGACAGCTCCTCTCTTGCTCTCAAGTCCATTTCCACCGCATCCCTCTACGATACCGGAAGGCGGGATTACGTGCCCCTCTTCACCCGCAGAGTCTCCAGGGATTATGTGCTCGGCAATGCGGATGCTGTGAGGAATTACGGGGTGTTCCTTCAGGAGTTTATCGAAAAGGAGTACGACATTCGGGTGGTGGTTCTGGGGCGGGAGGTCTTCGCATTTGCCATCCATTCCTCCGAAAAGGAGGAAACGAAAGAGGACTTCAGGACCCTCAATCCCATTCAGTTGAAGCACGAATTCATCCGTTTACCATCCGATGTGGAGGATAGGGTGAGGAGATTCGTGGAACGGTTCGGACTGGTATTCTCCTCCATGGACCTGCTCCTGTCGAGGGACGGGAAGTACTACTTCATAGAGAACAATCCCAATGGCCAGTGGCTGTGGTTGCAGGATATGACGGGGGTGGACCTCGTCGGACCATTCATCGACCTCTTTCGTCATAGAATCTGAGGCTTCCCGCATCCATCCAGAAGGCGTCCGTTCTATGGGCGAGAATCGTCCTGCCGTCCCCTATCGCCCTTTCGATTCCCTCCACCAGGCTCCCCTTTTCGGGAAGGTAGTCCATGAATTCCCTCCTGAAAACGCTTATCCCCGTATATGTCATACCCTTTCCCCTCCGGAATCCCGACACCCTGTCCCCCTCGGTCAGTACGCTGTTGAAGGGCCTATCGACGAGAATCATCACACCCATTGCCCCGCTGTCCCTGAGCTTCCTCACCGCCGGCACGATGTCTATCTCGTGGACTATGTCGCTGTTGTGGACGATGAAGACGGGACTTACGATTTCCCGGAACTGCCTTATCCCTCCCCCCGTTCCCAGGAGTGTCCTCTCCCTGGATAGAACGATGTCCATCCCGAATGTCCCTTCCAGAAATCCCTTCAACCGGTGGGACAACCAGAAGGCGTTTATCAGAAATCTGTTTACCCCGACAGCCATCAGGGATTCCATTGCATGGAGTATAAGGGGTTTCCCCCTGAATTTCACCAGGGGCTTGGGGGTCCTCGATGTGATGGGTCTGAGGCGGCGGCCATAACCGGCTGCCAGTATTATGCCATCGATGCTGCTCATTCCTTGAATTCCACCCGCGTTTCGATTTTCCCCAGAGGGGATTCCATGGAAATCCTGTCTCCCGGACGGAGGATTATGCTCCAGTCCATATCCACCCCTATCGCGTCCTGCGGGTACAGGAGGAAGAATCTTTTCACCTTCCTGTAAACTTCCTCCATCTCCACCGGAAGGGTCTTCGCGGATATGGTGTCCTCCCTTTCCCTTCCCCGAATCGTAATCCTGTATGGCACCGGAGAATATGGCCCGGATTCCACGAATTCGGACACGATGTAGAATGTGTCCATGGCGAAATCCCTCACATCCCCGTATCTTCTGAGGATTATGCTCAGGGCGATACCCCATGCGAATACGGGTCTCTCCTCGTCTCCCACCACCAGGTATATAGAGGGTCTGGCATGAAGAGTTTCTATCGTTCTGTCGGGAAGGAGCAGGCTGGAGAAGGGGCTTACGACCGATGTGGTGGGTCTTATGTACCTGAAGTCGTGGGCTATGAGTTTTCCGGGTTTTACCGGTGATAGCATGAAATCCTTCCTGTACATGACCAGTCTGTCGGTGGGGCGCATGTGAAGGATGCTGGAACCATCGACGATTCGCAGGAATCTCCTGTCCTCGTCCTGAAATACGAATTTCCAGTCCCTCTTGTACTTGATGCGTCCTATGAGCACGGCGAAAGTTTAATCTTCAGGAGCCCTTCTTTAGGGTTTTCAGGAATTCCAGCAATTCATACGGGAAGACGAACTTGGTGGAATCGGAGGAGGCTATCTTCTCCAGGGAATCTATGTACAGGACGGTGAGGGAGTTCTCATCGAGGTTCCGTGCCACCTCCAGCAGTTTTTGCAGGTACATGGCATAACCCTCAGCCCTCCGAATCATTGCCTCTTTCTCCCCTTCCGCTCTGAGGATGGCTGCCTGCTTCTCCCCCTCCGCTATCCTGATCTGGGATTCCTTCTTCCCTTCCGCTTCCGCAATCATCGCCCTCCTTTCCCTCTCGGCGGCCATCTGCATGGTCATGGCATCCAGGACATTCCTCGGAGGCGTGATTTCCCTGATTTCCACCGAAGAGACCTTCACGCCCCACCTCTCGGTCACTTCATCCAGTTTTGCCTGCAGGGTGGCGTTTATTTCCTCCCTCTTGGACAGAACATCGTCCAGAGTCATATTCCCTATCACCGCCCTCAGGGTGGTGGTGGCCAGGTTTATTGTGGCCTGTTCGTAGTTGTTCACATTCACCACGGCGGATATGGGGTCTATGACCCGGTAATACACGATGAAGTCGATGTCTATGGGAGCGTTGTCCCTGGTTATGCAGGTCTGCTTCGGTATCTCCAGCAGCTTTTCCCTGATGTCTATCCAGATGGGCCTGTCTATTACGGGAATGATGAAAACCACCCCGGGCCCCTTCGTCTTCTTCAGAACCTTTCCCAGCCTCAGCACCACTATCCTCTTATACTCGGGCACTATCTTTATGCCCTTGTAGATGAGGAACAGGACCACGATTACTATGAAGAGCATTGTCATGCTCATGCTTCACCTCCTTTTATTCCACCTCCTGCCCCGTGCCGAAGTCCAGATACTCCTGCAGTATGATGCCTGCCGAATAGTGGTCTATGGGTCCATCCCTTCCGAACTTCTCCTCCACCAGTTTGCTGGTGAATCTCTCGTCCTTCAGGATTACCTTAACGCCGAATTTCTCCTTAATCCGGCGGGCAACTTCCCTTATCTCTCCGGCCATTTCCAGTTCTTTCCCCGAAAGGGACATGGGGAGACCGAAGACCACCGTGTCCACCCCCTTTTCCCTTATGAGCTTCTCAACTTCTTCCATGAATTTCTCCCTTTTCACCACACCGTGGGGAAGGGCCACCTTCCGGGAGCTGTCGCTTATGGCCAATCCCACTCTCTTCCTGCCGTAATCCACACCCAGAACCCTGCCCATTGCTGAAAGTATAACGGACATCGGTCTGCTCTATAATTTGCCCGTTGCTCAGGATATTGGAGGCACTGGAAAAGTGCGGAATCAGGTATATGGTGGTTGGTGGCTTTGCCATGGTCCTCTATGGAATTCCGAGAACAACCGTTGATATAGACCTTATGCTGGACCTCAGTGAAGAGAATTTAAAGAGGTTCCTCCAGTGCATGGTCGGATTGGGTTTGAAGTTCAAACAACCGGTAAGGGTGGAAGATGTTTTAAATCCCCGATGGAGGGAAAGGATTAGCAGGGAGAAGGGGGCTCTCGTTCTTACTCTTCATAATCCCGATAATCCGCTGGAGGAGGTGGATTTCTTCATAAAAAACCCGATAGAATTCGAAGAAGCATACAGGCGGAGAAGGGTTATGGAGGGAGAGGATTTGAGGGTCAGCGTCATACACCCTGAGGATCTGATAAGGATGAAGGAGATGGCGGGGAGGGAAGGAGATACTATGGATGTGGAGTTAATCAGGAGATTGATGGATGAAGGGAACCTTTGAGGAGAGCAGAATGGGATGGGGATTTTCTAAAGAAGGTCTCGAGAAGTTCAGGCGCCTTTCCCTCAGGGAGCGTATCAGATTCGTGGAGGAAATCATCCTCCTGAAGCATAGACTGGGCCTGCTGGAAAAGGAAAGGAACAGGAAGCGCACTCAAAATCCGTGGAATGCTTAGTGTTTCTCTTCTCCGGTTTCGTACTGTTCGAGGAGTTTGCATATGTTCTCCAGTTTCCTCTCGCATGCCCACTGGCGGGGAGTAAGGCCGTACCAGTCTTTCGAGTCGGGGTCCGCTCCGAATTCCAGAAGAATCCTCACAGTTTCCGGATTTCCCGATGAAACGGCCAGGTGCAGGGGTGTGACCCGATTATCCGCCCTGGCATTCGGATCCGCTCCTCCCTCCAGCAGGGTTTTGACCACTTCGTAAAAGCCTCTGTCTGCGGCGAAGTGGAGGGGAGTGTACCCGTGGAGATTCCTGACATCCGGGTTGGCCCCATGCTTCAGAAGAAAATTGACCATGTCCCCGTGTCCGTGCCATGCTGCCAGATGCAGGGGGGTTTCCTTCCTGTAATCCCGGATATTCACCCTGGCACCGTATTTTATCAGAATGCGGGCAATCTTCACATTTCCAGAGATGGCCGCATAGTGGAGGGGTCTGCGGGTGGTCCGGTCCCGTGTATTGGGGTTATAGCCCCTCTTCAGGAGCCTCTCCACCCTTGCCGCATCCCCCTTTCTTACTGCATCTATGAGGGGATTGGACAGGATAATCAGCGCAACCATTGGCTCTTCATAATGGGACTCGTGGCGAGAATGGTGCCCGTGCTGTCTTTAACCTGGAAGTAAATCAAGCTGTCCTTTTCCATGAGTTCCACCCTGTACGGCTCCTCGAATCCGAACCAGAAAGCTGTGGGATTGCGCCTGAACTGGCCATTCCTCCTGCCGTCCATCCCTATGAGCACCACGGTGTGGGCGGGGCTCTCCATCCAGGGCCATTTTTCCCTTATGTACGCAAAAGCGATGCCGTCTCCGTGTATTTCGTAAATCTTCACATCCCAGTTATGGAATCTCAGGTCCTCCAGTTTGAGGGGGGAGAACCAGGACTTTATGAGCCATCCGTCGTTCATCAGGCGGGCATCCATTACGGTTTTATAAATCCTCAACTGGAAGTCCAGGAATCCCGGCCCCCTGTAGGTTATCAGATTGGTGTCGGAAGGCAACTCCCGGAACATGTCTGCGGAGAAAACCGGGAAGATGGAATCCGCCGTCCGGGTGGATGTAAAGCCCCCATAATCCCTCCCGGGGAGACCCTTCTTCCATTCCCTGTTGGCGATGAGGGTGGATTCTATCTTCGGCATCCAGAACATGTACTTCTGCACTCCCAGGTCGTACATGGAGTTCAACTGCTCCGTTATGTACCGGATTATACCCATGGAATCGGGGACCTTCCATCCGAATGCCTGAAGCCATACCCTGGTCCTCTCCTCGGGAACTCCGAAGGATAGCATGTTGAGCATGGTCTGATATGGGGCCTGATATGGGTCGTAGAGGATGCCCCAGTAGTGGGATGGATATGCCATGGGGGATAGTATGTCCGCAATTTTCAGCAGTTCGTAAATATCCTGACCGATGATGTCGTTCCAGCCCTTTATCCTCATGGGAATCCTGCCGAATATGTCCAGAGATACGGGTATGGAATCTGGAATGGCGGAAATTATGTTTCTCAGCGAACTGAGCAACCTCTTTCTCCTTTCGGAAACAGGTATTCCAACGGATGCATCTTCCCACCTGACATAATCCAGTTGCACCTCATCCACATGGGGGAGGATGGCCCTTATGACCGATTTGTTGTATTCTTCCACGGTTTTATTTCCGGGAAACACCCACACCTGATACCCCTCTCCGATGACCTCCTTCAAACGGGGGTCCTTGAATATCACCACCCTGCCTATTACGTACAGGCCCTCCTTCCTGAAGAAATCCGCCAGTGGCCTCAGGTCGTACCTGAAGGCATGGGTCCTTTCGGCGAGTGGATGGTCGAATGGGGTCCCAACGTCTCCGTAAACCGTCTTGAAATCCAGAATCACGCAGTCGAATCCAGAAGATTTCAGGTCTCCGGCCATCTGTACGTGGGCTCCCTTCCTGTACATCTCTATGGAGCGCTCGAATCCTATATGGAAACCGCTATGGCACCCGTAGGAGGCCATCAGTAGAAACAGCATGGGGAAATTTTATTGGAGAGCGGCCGAACATGTTAAATTTAACGGTGCTCTTCCGGGCAAAAGGTGGATGAAAGCCACTTGAAACACTCCTTACAGGGTCCTTTAAAATTCTGTTAAGTTTCGTGTGAACCTTAACAGGAGGTGAAATATGGTAGCACTGCTGTGGATTGTGAGCGCCCAGAGCGATACCTCCATGACCGTGTATCTGGAGGAGGTGGAGGTCAGGGCCAAGGCCCTTCCATTCTCCCAGAGCGTGAACCTGACCCAGATAGAGAACAATGCTCTGGATGTGGGAGACCTTTCCCTTATAAAGAAGGGGCCCTTCTCCCCGGACCTCTACTACGAGGGCTTCAAGAAGTTCGATATTCAGGTGTCCGTGGAGGGGGAGAGGGTCTATAATACCTGTCCCAACCGTATGGATGGTGGTGTGATGAGGTACTTCTCCCTCCACTACAATAACCTGGTCATATCCGGTTCTGCTGCCAACCTGCAGGCGGGGATAGGCGGAATTGCCTATGTGACCAGGAAGGCTCCCACCGAGAACCTCACTTTCGAGGTTCTGGAGAATCTGGGAATCCAGACCACCAATCCCAACGGTCTGGCCAATCAGACGTCCTTCACCATCTCTGCGAAGAAGCAGAGGTTCTCCTTCACCTATCTGACGCAGAACGACTACACCTTCGGTGCCAACA
>WGAQ01000142.1 GCA_015494735.1 Caldifarciminota bacterium
GAAATGACTCCATGCTTGAGGAATGAAAGCCCCAGAATTAGCAATAGCATTGTCAAACTTTTAAAGCCCTCGCGCTTCCCTTACCGTAATTCTGAATTATGAAGTAATACAGATTGAAGATATCCGGAGGCTTTATTCCGGGAATGCGCATCGCCTGTCCGATGGTCTTGGGTCTGTACTTGTTGAGTTTGTCCTTCCCCTCGTTGGATATATTGGGAACTTCATTGAAATTCAGGTCGGATGGAATGAGGATACTGTCCATCTTCTCCATCTTGCGGGCTTCCTTCAGGAGCATCCTTATATAACCCTCGTACTTCACCTCTATCTCCACCTTCTCCACGATTACCGGGTCGTCCAGAGATGCATATCCCCACCTTTTCAAATCTCGATACCTGACGCGGGGCTTCTTTAGCAGCTCGTAAAGGGTTATGCTTCCATTCCTGATAGGGGATTCACCAATTTCCATCAGTTTCGGGTTGATTTCCCTCGCCTTCACCCTTACGGACTTCAGCCTCTCGATTTCCTCCTGCATGGCTCTTATCCTTCCCTCAATGAGGGCGCATTCCTCCGGCTTCAGGGTTCCGAACTGGCATGCATACCTGTAGAGCCTGTCGGGGGCATTGTCCATACGGGTCAGAAGCCTGTATTCGTTCCTGCTGGTTAGCATCCTGTACGGCTCGTCTGCCCCTTTCGTAATCAAATCGTCTATGAGGACCCCTATATATGCCTCGTGCCTCTTCAGGTAGAAGGGCTCCTTCCCCATGGCTCTGAGGGCTGCGTTGATTCCGGCTATTATTCCCTGAGCCGCAGCCTCCTCGTATCCGGTGGTCCCATTTATCTGGCCGGCGAAGAATAGATTTTCCACCCTTCTGGTCTCCAGCCAGGGATAGAGTTCCCTGGGGTCCACGAAGTCGTATTCCACAGCATATCCCGGGCGCAGGATAACGGCATTTTCCAGTCCGGGCATGGTCCGGAGCATCTGATACTGTATCTCAAGGGGAAGGGATGTGGAAAAGCCATTCAGGTACCACTCGTTGGTGTCCCTTCCTTCCGGCTCCAGTATGATTCTGTGACTATCCACAGTCTGGAAGAATTCAGCCACCTTGGTCTCTATGGAGGGGCAGTATCTGGGACCCTTCCCCTCTATCTGGCCATTATACATGGGAGCGAGGTGCAGGTTGGTCATTATGATGTCGTGGGTCTTCCTGTTGGTCCGGGTGGCGTAGCAGTGGACCTGTTCCATATTCAGGAAGGGATTGCGGAAGGAAAATCCGCGGGGCGGGTCATCGTAAGGCTCCACCTCCAGTTTCGAAAAATCTATGGTCCTGCCATCGATTCGCGGGGATGTGCCCGTCTTGAGACGGGATACGGGGAAGCCCAGTTCCCTGAACTGTCTGGAAAGTTGATTTGATGCCATCTCCCCCAGTCGTCCCGCGGGTCTCCAGCGGGGACCCACGAAGATTTTCCCTCCAAGGAAGGTTCCTGTGGCGATAACGACAGCCCTGGAGCGGAATTCGTATCCGAATGCAGTCCTGACACCGACCGCTTTTCCCTTATCGATGATAATCTCCACCACCTCATCCTGAAATACATCCACATTGGGATGGGCGAGGACAACCCGCTTCATCCTCTCCCTGTAAGCCTTTCTGTCCACCTGCGCTCGAAGGGACTGGACAGCAGGACCCTTCTTCGTATTGAGCATTTTGAAGGAAATACCTGTCTCGTCGGTGGCAACAGCAATCTCACCACCCAGGGCATCTATTTCTTTCATCAAATGAGCCTTTCCAATTCCTCCCATTGCGGGATTGCACGAAAGCTGGCCAATTTTGTCTATGTCGAATGTTATCATCAATGTCTTCATTCCCATGCGGGCAGATATGAGGGTCGCCTCTATCCCCGCATGCCCCCCTCCAACGACCACCACATCGTAGTATTTTCTGTGCATGGGGAAAATTTTAACATATTACGGAGAGGGCACGGTCTGGAAGCACTCGTACCCCGACAGGAGCCCGAAAGACTGGATTAGTGCAGGATTTTTCGAATCACTTACGGAAAATGGAAAAAGGGGCCGGAAGGCCCCCATAAGACATCAGTAGATGAGAACTGCTTTCCTGTAGGTGCCGAAGTCGGTGTCCACTTTCAGGATATATACACCCTTGGACAGATTACCCGTGACGGACATGGTGTAGTTTCCGGCTTCCATCCTGCCCTGATGCAGGGTGGCCACCTTCCTACCAGCAACATCGAAGAGATTCACATCCAGATTCGTGGCAGTGGGCAGATTGAAGCGGATAACCAGTTTCCCACCGGAGTATACGGGCGCAAAGGAGAATCCGGAAATGGAGGACACTTCCTTCGTGGATACAGGCAGATTGGCTATGAGAGAATCGGCTGCATCCTGCAGGTCGGTCAGGCTGGTACCACCCACGAGGGC
>WGAQ01000143.1 GCA_015494735.1 Caldifarciminota bacterium
GGGGAGTGGTCCTCTCCACGTACGAGGGACTGCCCATAGTTTCCAGTTCCGGAATGGAGGATATGGAGTCCCGTATTTCTGCCATGATCTCTGCCCTTTCCATCCTGGCTGACAGGGTGGGTGGAGAACTCGGCACGGGTGAAATGGAAGAAGTGTCGGTGAGTTTCATGGACAGCAAAGTATTTTGCTACAGGGTGGATGGCGATGCCATAATGGCCATAGTCACGGAGAAGGATGTCAATACGGGAATGCTTTCCCTGATAGTTCCTCGACTCATAGAGAAGTTGAAGGAAGTCCTCTACGAGTGAAGGGGCCTACTGCCCCTCCCACTGGAAGACTACTATCCGGAAGCCCATGGAGGTGATGAGGTTCCTCAAAAAGTTCACCGCCTGCTTCCGGGTATCTTCCAGTATTCCTCCCCTGAGAGCTTCCTGAAGTATCCTCTCCTCCGCCTCACTGTACAGTCGGTCCATGAATTCCTCATCCCTGTCCATGGCGATATCCAGTAAACTCATGTTCAGGTCGTAAAGGTGGGTCTGCCTGTGGTCCAGTCTGTAGGTGCACACTTGCGGTTGCGGGAGTCTGACCAGAACGGTATCCCCCCTTATCTCTATCCTGTCCTTCATTCCCGATAGGTCCACGCATCCATAAGCCTCCCCCGATGCCACAAGCAGGGCTTTACTTCTGGTGAGCATGGGCACCCTGCCCTTCTCCAGAACCATGATATCCTTTATCCTGTACTTCACCAGCTGGAGTTTGCTGAGTTTCTCCACCCTTTCCAGGAGGGTCCGGTGCCTCTCCCTCTCCACTTCCATTTCGCTCCACGTGCGGATTATTCCCCCTATGGCGTATATGGCCACACCTATGGCAAGCCCTGCAAGGAAGCTCCTGAGCAGATTCCTGCGCACGGTGAAATTTTAGGGGTACCTTTCAGATTTTGGGATTTGATGTCTCCGATTGCCGGGGTCCAGATTAAATTTTTGAAATAAAACCACTTAAAATTATTATCGACACAGAGTTGAACATAGTTCAAAACGATGTTATTGTCATGAACCTCAATCACATATCGGCTCTTCCACATTCTTCTGGATGCACTCGCGGAACTTTCTTGCCCTTTCCACCCTCTGCTTCTTCCTCTTTTCTGCCTCTTCCCATCTCCTCTTTTCATACGGCTGCCAGGGGTTGAAGGGGGTGAGGGGCTCGGTGGAGACCATGGAAATGTACGAGGAACTCACCTTTTCGAGGTTCCCGGTGTACTTCTCCTCCCTGAGGACCTTTACCCCTATCTCCATGGATTTCCTTCCCACGTAGTTTATGCCCAGATAGAAGTGGGCAACGTCCCCCACCTTCAGGGGAGCATAGAATATCACATCGTCTATCGATGCGGTAACCACCGGCGCCCCCGCGTATCTCCGGGCCAGTATGGCTGCCAGTTCATCTATCTTTTCGAACAGGTATCCAGCGAACATTATGCTGGAAAAGAAGGCCTCTGCGGGAAATACGATTTTGGCGGAGTACAGGTTATACGTTGGAACCTTACCCACATCTGTGTCCTTCCTCTGCTGATGTCTGTCCTTTATCTTCTCCATCCTCTGTCGCCTGCGCATCTCTCCCCATCTGTAGATTTTCTCTTCCATCTCATCCGCGGGCTCTATAACCGCCCCGATGGGCCGGGGATTTCCCTCTGCATCTATCGCCACGAAGGCCATGTGGGCCACCGTCACCACTCTCTTCTCATAATTCTGAGGATTCTGCTTCCAGACCGTGACCCCCACTTCCATGGAGGCTCTGGATATGTACTGCACCCGGCTCCTGAATATCAGGATGTCGCCTTCTCTGACCGGTTCTATGAAGTCCACGCTGTCCAGGGAGCCCATGACCACCGGACCCTGAGCCACCTTGTTGGCGGAGAGACTGCCCGCCTGACTGATGAGGAAGAGCATCTTCCCGCCGAACATGGTGTTGGCGGGGTTTATGTACTGGGGAAAGACGTATTCGTACAGTTCCACCGTGGTATCGGCTATGCTGTACTTGCGCATGTCAAAAGTATAGGGCTTCTCTACTGTATCCTCAACTCTTTGTCGCTGCAACTTCTCACGAAGAGGATGCTCCTTTCCAGTTCGGCAATCCGGAATATGGTTTCCATATCGCATTGGAGGGGAAATAGAATCAGGGAATCACCGGATGCGTGCTCCCTCAGAGCGTCCACCGTGCGGGATGGGGGCAGGGCGAAGGTCCTTATATCCGCCCGCACCTTGAGGGCGGAGGCGATTTCTTCCAGTTCCTTCTGGAACTCCCCGGCCCGTGAAGTGCTTTCTGCGGAGCCCAATACCCTTATCCTGCTTTCCTGCCATTCGAAGTTCATCTGGAGGATTCTGGCGAGGAACATCATCAATTCCGTGTTCCTGCGCTCTCCAGCCCATATCACCACGGAGGAGAAATCCCCGTATCCCGCCCTCGAATCGTATTTGAGAATCAGGGAATCCTTCTTCAGGATGCAAAGTTCATCTATGATTCGCATTATCTGGCGGGCCCTTTCCCCCCTCGAGGGGAAGCCGAACAGGGCCGTATTGGAAGACAGTTTACCCAGTCCATGGGCCTGCGCAATTATGGGAAGAGCCTCGTCGAAGGATTTCACGATTTCAACTTCCGCAAAGGCCCCTATGCCCTTCTGGTGGATGAATTCCTTGAGATTCCTGTAGATTTCCTCCCTTGTTTCGATTAACTCTTCCGGATTTCCCTCCAGGACGTTGAACAGGGTAACGATGCCTTCCCCCTTACCCAGCCAGCTGGCCATCTCTATCAGGTACTGCCTGTTGTCGGGATTGCCTGAGAAAACCATTATGTTGGGCCTCCAGAATCTGTCCGAATCCCGTGCCCCTTCCAGCCTCAGGAGGGCGAATCGGGCCAGGGAGAACCATATACCGTTCCTCATGTCTCCCCACGTCTGCTCTATGCTCTTGCGCTCCAGCCACAAATAGATGGCCACGATTATGGCCAGGGATATGGGAGCTGCCACGGGGCTTATGACGTGCATTATCCAGAAGGTGGCCACGGCTCCCGTCAGGGAAACGAAGTGATGGACTCTGAATTCGGGAACGTAGAAGGGCTTTCCGGCCAGGCTGGATACCCCTGCGGAGAAATTGATGGCAGCGTAGGTCAGGAGGAAGAACATGGTTATGATGGTGGCTACCGTATTAAGGGTTCCCATGGATACGAAGAGAGCCGCAATCAGATAGGTTATTATGACGCCCAGCCGGGGCTCATCCTTTCTGGAGCCCAGGGGGTGGGCCAGTATGCGGGGAACCACTCCGTCCTTTGCAAGGGCCTGGAGAGTCCTGGGGGCTCCCACGATGAATGTGAGGGCGGAGGACAGGGTGGCGGACCATATACCCGCATACACCAGATAGGGGAAAGGTGATTTCTCCATCAGGATGAGCATGTTGGAAACCAGTTCCTCATGGGGAGCGATGGCGGACACCTTGATGAACACCAGCAGATACACCAGGGCGGTGAACCCTATTGCCAGGAGGGTCCCCCGGGGTATATTCTTCGCCGGGTCCCTCAGTTCCCCTGACATGCTGATTCCCGCAGTGATTCCCGTCACGGCCGGGAAGAAGACGGCAAACACATGCCAGAAGTCGATTTCGGGAGTGTAATGGGGCTTCAGATTTTCCGCAAGGGGAACGAAGGGTCCTGGAATAAGGAAGGATAGTATGGACAGGATGAGAAGGACGAATATGGAAACCTGCAGTTTAACCGCCAGGTCTGCTCCCACGTATGCCACTATGGTGAATATGGTCAGGACGATGAGAGCCAGATAGGTCTCCTTCATACCGGGGAAGAGCCACATGATGGACTCCGTGAATCCCAGGACGTAGAAGGCAACGGATATGGCCTGAGAGAGGTAGAGGGGAATGCCTATCGCCCCTCCGGCTTCCACTCCCAGACTTCTGGAGATGAGATAGTAAACCCCTCCGACTCCCACCTTCATATTGGTGGAGATGGAGGAGATGGAAAGGGCGGTGATAATCGTTATAATCTCCGAAAGGACCAGTATCACGATAGCGTGAAAGAGACCCGCATACCCCACCACCCATCCGGAGCGCAGGAATAGGATGACACCGAATATGGAAAGTACTGTGGGAACGAATACACCGGTGAAAGTCCCGAACCGACGTATATTTTCACCCATCAGCGTGGCAATTTTAATGCCCATGAATTTATCGGAAAACTGTAAAAATGCGGGTTACCGTAATCCAATTTGTTTGAAAAATTCTGAACCAGGCTTTATAATTTTGACGGTAATGGTTGGTAAATCAGTGAAAATAATACATCGTTATGCTGACTTAATTATCCTTCCTCCTTTCGATTACCTGTCTTACTCCTTCGGACTTCGGGATGCGGACAGCGGGGACGGACCGATGGAGACAGTCTTACTAACGGAAAAGGAGGAAAGGAGATGAAGGACATAAAGGAACTTGGAGAGCCCGTATTTTCGAGAGGTCTGGAGAACATTTACTTCACCCAGACGGAGCTCTCTTACATCGATGGTAAGGCAGGGAAACTCTACTATGTGGGGATTCCCATAGAAGAACTGGCGGAGAAGAGTTCGTTCGAGGAGGTGGCATTCCTGCTCCTCCACAGGAGACTCCCCACCAAGAAGGAACTGGAGGAATTCGACAGGAAGTTGAAAGAGAACCGCAGGGTCCGTGTCGAAAAGATAGCATCCTTTGCCAACTATCCCCGTGATGCCCATCCCATGGCTGCCCTGAGAACTGCGATAAGCGAGATAGGACTCTTCGACCCCACGGCGGAAGACCTCTCCCCTGAGAGCCTGTACGAGAAGAGCGTGTCCCTCATAGCCAAGTTCCCCACAGTGGTGGCAGCCCTCAGGAGGCTCAGGGAAGGTAAGCTTCCCATAGAGCCCAGGGATGACCTCTCCCATGCGGCCAACTTCTTCTACATGATGAATGGATACGAGCCCTCGCCGGAGCAGGAAAGGGCTCTGGATGTGGCCCTCATACTGCATGCCGACCACGGTATGAATGCCTCCACCTTTACCGCTCTGGTCATAGCTGCGACCGATTCCGATATATACTCTGCTATAGTAGGAGCCATCGGTGCCCTCAAGGGACCCAGACACGGAGGGGCCAACGAGAGGGTCCTCAAGATGATAAGGGACATAGAGTCCCCCGAGCAGGTTCCCGAGTGGTTCAAGCAGAAACTGGAGAAGAAAGAGAGGATTATGGGAATGGGCCACAGGGTCTACAAGGCCTACGACCCCAGGGCCAGGATTCTCAAGAGATATGCCGCCGAAATGGTCAAGGCCCACGGAATGTCCAGGGAGTACGAGATACTGGTGGCAATAGAGAAAGAGGCGGAGAAGTACCTGGCACCCAAGGGCATATATCCCAATGTTGACTTCTACTCCGGTGTCGTGTACTCCGATCTCGGATTCCCCATAGAGTTCTTTACACCCATATTCGCAGTAGCCAGAGTTGCCGGATGGACCGCCCACATACTGGAGTACAAGGAGAAGGATGACCGTCTCATAAGGCCCAGGGCCCAGTACACCGGTGAACTGGACAAACCCTACGTTCCTGTGGATGAGAGATAGAATATGAAGGCATTCGATTGGAATGATTTGAAGCTCCTCCTGCAGGATGAGGACTGGGAGGATGATTTCGACCTGGATGAGGAGGAGGATTTCGAGGAAGTGTGGGAGGACGAAGAGGACTGGGAAGAGGAGTGGGATGAGGAAGAGTGGGAGGAAGACGAGTGGGATGAGGACGAGTACATGGACGACGAATTGTGAAATGCACTGATGGATGGGGGGAAATTCCCCCCTCTGAAATATTCGAAACCGACCCATTTTAGGAGGTTTTAAAAAGACCGAGAAAAAGGAGGGGTTTATGAAGTACAGGGCGTACACGCTTCATAATTTCAGGGAGATACCGCAGGTTAAAAAGTTGCCTGAGGAATATCTCTTCGATATAGAGGTGGTTGCGAGGGTCTTTCCTTTCAAAACCAACAACTACGTTGTGAACGAATTGATAAACTGGGACGAAGTTCCGGAGGACCCCATATTCAGGATAAACTTCCCCCAGAGGGGCATGCTCCTTCCCCATCATTACGAGAAAATTGCATCCCTTCTCAGGAATGGAGCATCGGAGCATGAGATACAGAAGGTGGCCTTCGAGATAAGGATGGAGCTCAACCCCCACCCCGCCGGACAGCTGGACCTCAACGTCCCCGTATTCAGGGGCAGGAGGCTCAGGGGTGTTCAGCACAAGTATTACGAAACCATCCTCTTCTTCCCGTCCCAGGGACAGACGTGCCATGCCTACTGCACCTTCTGCTTCCGCTGGCCCCAGTTCGTCGGAATGAAGGACCTGAAGTTCGCCATGGCTGAAATCGAGCCGGTGATAGAATACATTAAGGAGCATCCGGAGATAACGGACATCCTCTTCACCGGTGGAGACCCCATGACCATGAGCGCGAAACTCCTGAGGTCATACATGGAGCCCCTGATAAAAGCCGACATTCCACATCTTCAGAATATTCGCATAGGAACCAGATTCCTGACCTACTGGCCCTACAGGGTCCTGACCGACCCGGATGCGGATGACATCCTCAGGCTCTTCGAGGAAATCGTGAAGTCCGGAAAGCACCTCTCCATAATGGCCCACTTCAATCACTGGAGGGAACTGGAGACCAGGGCTCTGGAGGAGGCGGTGAGGAGGATTCGTTCCACGGGTGCCAACATAAGGACCCAGTCCCCTCTGCTGAACCACATCAACGACCATGCGGATGTGTGGTCCACCATGTGGAAGAAGCAGGTGAAACTGGGAATGATTCCATACTACATGTTCGTGGTGAGGGATACAGGGGCGCAGCACTACTTCGGACTGCCTCTTGTAAGGGCGTGGAACATATTCCGCAGAGCATATCAGCAGGTGAGCGGTCTGGCCCGCACCGTAAGGGGTCCCAGCATGTCGGCTACACCCGGAAAGATTCACGTCCTCGGTGTCTCGAAGGTCAACGGTGAGAAGGTCTTCGTCCTGCAGTTCCTTCAGGGAAGGAATCCCGACTGGGTACGCAGACCCTTCTTCGCAAAGTACAACGAAAGAGCCATCTGGATAGACGAACTGGAGCCCGCATTTTCCGACAAGTTCTTCTTCGAGGACGAGATGGAAGAGATCCGCCAGCGTAAGATAAAGGAACTGGCAGAAATCGGAGCCATTTAGGGGCCTGCGGGCTCCTCCATCTTTATAATTGTGAAACTATGGAAAAGTACTTATCTCTTCTAATCATGGCTTTAATCGCCATCACGGTTCCGTTCGCAATGCTTTTCGTCCAGTGGCTCATATCTCCGAAGGGGTCTGACTACGGAGCCAAACTGGAACCCTATGAGTCCGGTGAGGTTCCCATAACGGATGCCTGGATACGGTATCCGGTTCGCTTCTACATGGTGGCATTCCTCTTCCTCCTGTTCGATATAGAGGCAGCCCTCATATTCCCCTTCGCGGTGGTCTTCAAGAAACTGGGTCTCTTCGCCATCGTGGAGGCCTTCATATTTATAGGCATCCTTTTCGTTGGATGGCTGTTCCTTTACAGGGAAAAGGCTTATAAATGGGAGTGAAACCATGGCAAAATTCAAAATCATGGAGAAGACGGGGGTGACGGTTAAACTCCTGGAATCCCCCCACAGGAAGGTCAACAATACCTCGAGATTCGAGGATTTTGCCAGGCACATAGAGAAGTTCCCCGGAGGTGAGGTGCTGATAACGAGCGTGGAGAATCTCTTTGCGTGGGCCCGCTCCAAAAGTCCCTGGGATTTGACATTCGGTCTTGCATGCTGCGCCATCGAGCTGATGCACACCCATGGTCCCGTGTTCGATGCTGAGAGGATTGGAGCAATACTGAGAGCCACTCCCCGTCAGGCTGATGTGATGGTGGTGGCGGGCACAGTCACCATCAAGATGGCTCCCAGACTCCGCCGCCTCTACGAGCAGATGGCTGACCCCAAGTGGGTTATAGCCCTCGGAAGTTGTGCCATCAGCGGAGACCATTACCGCAATGTTTATTCTGTGGTTCCCGGTGTGGACCAGATTGTGCCCGTGGATGTTTACGTCCCCGGATGCCCTCCCACTCCCGAAGGCCTCATAAACGCATTCATGCAACTGGCTGAAATCATCGAGAAGGAATGGAAGCAGAGGATGGGGGTGAAGAAATGAATCTGGAAAAGTTCGGCGTGCAGGTGGATGAGTCCACAGGGACGAAATA
>WGAQ01000144.1 GCA_015494735.1 Caldifarciminota bacterium
GACGGGGACGGGGATGTGGATATTGCCGTTACCCATCTGAACGATGGAGCCCTCTACGTATTCGAGAGGGTGCCAGAGGGAACACCGGGAGCGACCGGATGCACCATACCGGGGGCAGGAAGTCACTACTACGTGAAGCACCTGATAGATGACCCATCTACGGGATTGGGATGGAACGTGGTTGTGGAGGATGGAGACGGCGATGGGGACAAGGACATCTTCATGACCTACGACTGGGAAGTATCATTCTACAGGAACAGCGGAGGTCTGACCTTCAACAGGGAAACCATACATAGCACTCCGGGAAACCGCTACTATGGACTGGCGGTCAGGGACATAGACGGGGACGGTGATGTGGACGTGGTGGTGTCCGACAGAAATCTGCATTACGTGCGCATATTCGAAAACGATGGAACGGGCCACTTCTCCCTCATGGGCTCCTTCTCCATCCCCCATCCGATGGGAGTGGTGATAAACGATGTGGAGGAGGATGGGGACCAGGACATATTCGTGGCATCCTACAGGAACGGCGCCACCCCCAACGATAGCACCATATACGTGATAGTGAACGATGGAGGAACCTTCACCCCCCACAACCAGAACACCAGCATAACCCGCAGGAGTTATTTCGGAGTGGGCTCTGGAGACCTGGATGGAGACGGAGATGCCGACCTCCTGGTAAGGGCAGGAGTCCCGGGAAGCAATCCCTCGAACAGGGAAGGATTGTACTGGTACGACGCAGTGCTCTACTATCACGATTCCGCCACCGTGGTGTCCAACATAGTGGACATAAATGGCCCCGGCGATACCCATAACTGGAAGTGGGATTCCCTTATCATTCGGGGGAAGAACCTGGAACTTCTGAACTTCTACTTCAGGACTGCATATACCCTGGCGGACCTGGCGGACAGTGGATGGACCACCCCTGTAGATGTGGGAAGTTGCACCACGTATGGGACACCGGTGGACAGTATAAAGTGCGTCATCAGCTCCGGGTCCTTCACCAGGTACGTGGAATTCCTCCAGTACAAGATGGTATTGTACTCCGCAGACAGGGACCTGGATGGCAACAACGAAACATCCGCGATAATTTACGATGTGGCATTCACTTTCGATGAGTTGACCCCGGTTTCTTCCGATGAGCAGCAAACTCCCGTAATACGGAATATAACGGGCATAACCATCTTCGACGTGAGGGGACGGATGGTGGGCAGGTATCCCCCGATGGATACGAAGAGCATATCGAGAATGCTCAAGCCGGGCATATACATAATTCACATGGAAACGAAAGAGGGAAGGAAATTCACCAGGAAACTGGTGGTGGGCAGGTAATCTACCTGAATACGTACCTGTAAACCCTGTGGCGCTTGTAGGGATTAACTCCCAGGCGCCGCAGGTCCTTCTGCATTTCTACAGCGGTCTCCGCCACCTGCGTCAGTTCAGCATCGAGAAATCCCCTCTTTCGAACAGTCCTCTCCATTTCGGTGTACAGAAGGACATTTCCCCCTTTCTTCTGGTATCTGGGGTGCACCCCCGCGCCATTGAGGGAAATGGTTCTGGCTCTCCTGAGACTCCACAGCATGTCCAGTATGTTCCATGGATACAGGTGACCCTTTGCCCTCTGAATGGCAGGAGATATGTCGGGGAATCCCAGGAGGAATCCCATCACCTCATCGCTCCCCTCGTGCACTATCAACTTCATGAGTTCGGGAACCACCACCCACTTGAGGTTATCCGCCAGAAATTCGATTTCCCTGTCCGTGAGGGGATAGAACTCCCAGTTGTTCACGAAGGTCTCATTGTAGGAATGCCCCAGCTTCAGTGCCCAGTAATGGACTTCCCTCCTGGACTTCAGGGAGACCACCCTGAGATGAAATCGCTCCTTAATCCTTTCGGCGAGGCGGTAGAGGGTCCATGGGAGTTGAAAATCTTCCGCGGTGATGTGAAAGGAGAGGAAATCCACCTCCTTCTCGAAACCCAGTTCCTCCATCCTCGACGGATAGTATGCATAGTTGTAGTTCATCATGGTCATCATCTGCCGGTACTGGAACCCCTCCACCAGGATACCATAACCGTCGAAGGCACCGAAACCCTTCGGGCCCACTATGGTGTTCAGGCCCCTCCGCTCCGACCAGTCCACAGCCACCTCGAATAGTTTCCGGAAGACATCTCCATCATCCACCGCATCGAGAAAGTAGAACGAAGATTGTTTCACTCCGTGGTAATCGTTGAACCGGCGATTTTCGAGAACCGCAATCCTCCCCACCACCTCACCACCATCCTCGACGATGAAGAAATCCGCATCCGAGTGCTCGTAGAAGGGATGCTTATTCCTGTCCATGTAGGTGAGCATGTCCGATATGAACCAGGGAACCCAGTTGCGGCAGTTTTTGTACAGGCGGAAGGGGAATTTGATGAACTGCATCTTCTGACGCTTATCCTTCACCTGAATCACTTTCAGCATGGGAAGTTAAGTATAAAGTCTCCAATGAAATCCACCCTGTGAGAACCTACCCCACCGCTATGGATTCTTCGGGATGATAGAACTTCAGGCCTCTCCTGATTTCGGGGATTTCCAGGACTCCGGGCCTGGAGAGGAGGGCCTTTGCATCCTTCCTGGCGGAGACTATTATCTTCCTGTGCTCCGCACTGGTCAGGTCCGCAAATCTGAACTGGGTCAATCCATGCTGCCTCTTTCCCAGAAGTTCCCCCGGTCCCCTCAGTTTCAGGTCAATTTCAGAGAGTTTGAAACCATCGGAGTACTCCACCATGGCCTGAAGGCGCACCTTTGCCTCCTCGGAAAGTTTGTACTCCGGAGGGGTGAGGAGTATGCAGTATGCGGTCTCCCTGCTCCTCATTATCCTTCCCCTCAACTGATGCAACTGGGACAGCCCGAATCTTTCTGCATGCTCTATCACCATTATGGTGGCATTGGGCACATCTATCCCCACCTCTATGACCGTGGTGGCCACCAGTATGTGGATTTCACCCCTGCGGAATTTCTGCATTATCTCCTGCCTCTCCTCCCGCTTCATCCTGCCATGGACCAGCCCTATGCTTATCCCCGTGGGCTTTATTTTGTTCAGGTAATCGTACACCTCGGAGACGGCCTTTACCTCCAGTTTTTCGCTCTGCTCCACCAGTGGAGCCACCACATAAGCCTGCTTTCCCTCCCGCACCTTCTGGAAGAGCCACTGGTACACCTTTCCCCTGTCCCTTTCCTGCACCCACCGGGTTATCACCTTCCCCTTATGGGGCTTCTCATCTATGATGGAAACGTCCAGGTCCCCGTAGATAGTCAGTGCCAAGGTCCTGGGAATCGGGGTCGCTGTCATGACCAGGAAGTGGGGGGTCAATTCCCGACCCTTCTGGAGGAGCCTTGCCCTCTGCCCCACCCCGAATCTGTGCTGCTCGTCTATGATGGCCACACCCAGATTGCGGAATTCCACATCCTCCGTTATGAGGGCATGGGTCCCTATGGCGATGTTCACCAGTCCCATCTTTATGCCGTGGCGGATGGAAGCCTTCTGACGGGTGGGCATCTCGCTTATGAGGAGTTCCACATTGACGGGCAAATCCTTTGTAAACTCCTTTATGACCATGTACAGCTGCTCCGCCAGAATCTCCGTGGGAGCCATTATGGCCGCCTGATATCCGTTCTCCACCGCAAGGAGGGCTGTATATGCAGAAACGATGGTCTTTCCACTCCCCACATCCCCCTGGAGGAGCCTGTGCATGGGGGTATCTCTGGCCATATCCTCCTCTATTTCCTTTATGACCCTCTTCTGGGCACCGGTCAACTGGAATGGCAGTCCCTCGATGAATCTGTCAGTGAGGGTCCCCTTCTTCACGATGGGAGGAGCCTTCTGCTTCCTGTAGGTGGCAAATCGGAAGAGGTTCAGGAAGAAGAAGAGCATCTCCTCGTAGGCAAGGGCCTGACGGGCCACTTCCCCCTCCTTCACCGTGCGGGGGTTGTGAAGCATGTTGAGGAGGGCAAGTTTGGAGGGGATATTCCGCTTCTTCCTGATTTCCGCGGGCAGGAATTCCATCTCCCTTTCCACGAGGGGGGCCACCTCCCGGAGCACATCCCTTATAAGGCCCCTTATGAATCCCTGTTTCAGCCCCTCCGTGGATGGATAAACCGGAATAACTCCCATCATGCTGGAACTGGAAACGTCGGTGATGAATTCGTACTCGGGAAACAGAATCCTCCACATGCCCCCGTACCTGTAAACCCTCCCGGCGGCGATGACCCTGTCTCCCTCCCTGAAGCTCCTGAGGACGAATGGGACCTTTCGCCATACCAGATTCAGGAATTCCCCCGTGTGTATCTTCAGGGTCACTATCTGCTCGTTTCCCTCCTCCCCCTTCGACACCACAGTCCCCACCACCACAGCCTCCTCCCCCGCCTCCAGCCTGGGCGTCAGGCGACTGCGGTCCAGATACCTCCTGGGTGGAAACAGTATGAGGTCCTTCACCGTGTGAATTCCCAGACGGGAAAGACGGGAGGCCCTGCGGGGCCCCACTCCCTTTATGTACTTGACGGGGGTATCCAGGTCTATGGGCATTCGGGAGAAATTTTAACGTTGGAGGACATCAGCCCCCGGACTCCATGTCGAAGGGCTCCCCGAAACGCCCCCTGAAGACGAATTCCTCCAGACTCTTCCTGGGCTTCTGATTGAAGTCCTCCTTCGGATATCCGCATGCGAAAGCCATAAGAACCTCGTACTCCCCGGGTATCTCGAAAATCTCCCGGGCCAGGTCCGGGCTGAATCCTCCCATTCCCCTGCACATTATTCCCATCTCCGAAGCCTGCACGTTCAGGAACCCCCAGAATGTGCCGCAGTCCAGCTGGCGGGCAGGATTTATTCTGTCCTCGAAAGTGTACTTCACCCTCGCCACGAGTATGGCCAGCATGGGGGCATCCTTTGCCCACTCTCTATTGTAGGGGGAGAGGGTTTCCAGTATCTTCCCGTGGGTCTCATCGAAGTTCAACCCCAGTATGAGATGCCAGGGCTGGTCGTTGTAGGAGGATGGTGCACGGCGGGCCGAATCGAGCAGTGTCTTCACTTCATCGATACTCAGGAGGCGATTTCTGTCATATTTCCTTGCACTCCAGCGGTTCAATATGGCCTTTCGAACATCCATGGGGAGAATTTTACAGCAGAACTGTAAAATCAGGGCTCCGGGGGAAATTCGATTGAAAAACCGGGCGGATGCCCGGCATCAGATGCTGTACCTGAATATGGCTCCCACGCCCTTGTATATGGCCCTTCGGAGTTCGTCGTAGTGGGCAATCTCTATATTGCCGCCGGTGGATATGACCTGCTCGATGAGGGTATCCACTATGTCCTTCACGGGCCAGGGCTCGTCATCGTCAAGGAGGCACTTCTTATCGCCTATGGAGATAAATCCGGACGGATAGCAGACGTATCCCTCCTTCTGATAGTCCCTGTCAACGATGAGGAGTTTGATGTTGGCCATAAGGGCATTCTCTATGATTTTCTCCAGATTGTTGACCGCCCCCATCCCCTTGCTCAGTGCGAATTCCAGTTCCTCCAGTTTATTCCTCTCGTCCCTGTAATCCAGCTCCTGAACCTTCCTCAGGAGGGTCTCCACGATGTCGTTCTTACTTGGATTGGATGGGAGTTTCAGAATTCCACGCAGGCGCTGTTTCACGTAGGAATGCAGGTAATCCAGTATCATGTGGTCCAGCTTGTCCGGACCGGCGATGTATATGTTGTCCACGGGGGTGCGCTTGTAAACCTCGAAAATCTCGTTGGACACGATTCGGAGAATCCTCCTGTCGGATTCCTCTATTATGTTCTCCAGATTCTGCCCTCCAATGGTCCGGCTTATGGGGATACCGGCCTTCAGGCGGGTCTTGTACACCCCTTCCTGAATCTCTCTCTGCTCCAGAGAAATCTCCTCACCCAGTTGTTTGAACCCCTCCGAAACGCTGGCTATATAAAAGCGCACCCATTTGCGGGAGAAGTGAACCACCAGATTGCGTCCGAATTCGGATTCTATCTCGATGGCCGCCCTGATGTATGGAGTACGGTCGATTTCGAGCATCTCCCTGAAGATGTAGGGGAGTTTCCTGACCTCGAAGTAGTTCTCCTTCACGTTGCTGAATATTCCGATTCCCCATACGGGAAGGCCGTTGTCGCTCTCCAGATTCTTCGGGTCGGCTATGAATTCCCGAATCCTCTGGAAATCGTCCTGAAACTGGTCTATGTCTATACCGTGCTTCCTGCGAAAGTCCTCCTCCGCCTTTATGAGGTCCTTCAGTTTTATCTCGTATCTCGGAGGCTTGTCACCCCTGTCCTCCGGAGTGGTCGATAGATATACCGAAACATAGTAACTCATGGAAAAATTTTACAGGCGGGCAATACCCCGCCATTCATGGAAGGATATGGGTTCCTGTCTTCCCCTCCAGCGCATCACCGAACCTGTACAGGGAGGTGATTATGGCCCGCTTTCCACCCCTGCGGAGAAAATCGATGACAGCCTTCACCTTTGGCCCCATATTTCCCGGGGGGAAGTGCCCTTCCCCATAGTACTTCTCCAGTTCATCGACCCTTACCCGGTCCAGGGGCTTCTGCTGTGGACTGCCGTAATTGAGATACACCTTCTCCACCTCTGTCAGGATGATGAGGGTATCGGCCCCTATCTGGGACGCCAGGCGGGCAGATGCCAGGTCCTTATCGATGACCGCCTCCACTCCCCTGATCTGACCATCCTCCACCACCACGGGAATCCCGCCACCTCCGGCGGCTATGACGACGAAACCGGACTTCAAAAGGGCCGAAACTGCATCGGCGTTGAGCACCTCCATGGGCTCGGGCGATGGAACCACCACCCTCCATCCCCTGTCGGCATCCTCCCTGAAAGTCCAGCCGTACTTCTTCCTCAATTCCTCCGCCTCCTCCCTGCTGAAGAACCTCCCCACGTACTTCGTGGGATTCTGGAATGCGGGGTCGCCGGCATCCACCCTGACCAGGGTCACGAGGGTGGCTATGGACTTATGCTCCCCATGCCGGAGAAAGACGTTCCTCAAATTCTTCTCCAGAAGGTATCCTATCCAGCCCTGAGTCTCCGCATTGAGGTAATCCAAGCTCATCGTGAACACCTTTCCGGATGTGAAGACATTTCGAAAGAACTCCTCCCCCACCTGGGGACCATTTCCGTGGGTTATGACCACCTCGTTTTCCAGAAGAAAATCGTACAGGGATTCGGCAGCGATGCGGGCATTCTTCTCATGGGTTTCGATGTCGAAGGGCTCTCCCTTCCTGCGAAGAGCATTGCCTCCAAGTGCAACAACAGCACGCATGCCCAGAAGTTTAAAGACCTCAATCCTCCCACTGGGCGATGAAGTTGGTAATGAGGAAGGTCACGAAGAAGATTCCACGGGATGTGGAGTCGTACCCCATGAGGAAAAATAGGTCCCCCAGGAGATATGTGATAACGGCGATAATTCCGGCAAACCATCTCCTTCCCAGGTCACTACCCACATAGGCATAGAGGTTCATGAAGGTGAGGGTGAATATGACCACATCGACCGCACCGATCAGCAGCTTCCATCCATGAAGACCAGTGGCAAGGTGAACCCCCAGAACCGTAAGGGTGGAAACCACAAATGCCCCGATAGAGGCGGCTATCCTCCATCCGGAGAACCTTATTCCCCTCGAAAGGACTCCAAGGAACATGAAGAGGACAGCAAGGAGGAGAAATAATCTGCCCAGTATATGCACGGCGTGGATGCCGGTGAACACACCAACTCCGAGGAGTCCGAAACCGCTGAATATGAGCCAGAATTTCCCCCTCAGGGTATCGAAACCAAGGGTGTATCCCTTGTAAAGGGAAGAAATCGCAAAGAGGATTCCCCCGAAGAGAAGAACAGACGGAAGCAAATCC
>WGAQ01000145.1 GCA_015494735.1 Caldifarciminota bacterium
CCTGCATAATGCTCTATGAGTATCCCTATGAAGCGCTCCACCGAGCCGAATATGGCCCTGTGGATGATGACGGGGGTCTTCTCCTTCCCATCCCTGTCCACATACGTTAGACCGAATCGCTTTGGAAGATTGAAGTCCAGCTGTATGGTGGTGCACTGCCACTTCCTCCCCAGTACATCGTACAGTTGAACATCTATCTTCGGTCCGTAGAATGCCGCCTCACCGGGGGCTATGCGATATTCCAGTCCCGCCCTCTTCAGAGCATTTTCCAGAGCATTCTGGGCATTTATCCACTCCTCTTCCGAGCCCATGTACTTATCCTTATCAGCGGGGTCGTATGTGGAAAGTTCTATGTCGAACTTATCGAATCCAAATCTGCCCAGAATCTCCTTCATCAGTTCCAGAACATCGAGAACAACCTCCTCTATCTGCTCCGGAGCGGCAAAGATATGGGAATCGTCCTGAGTGAATCCTCTAACCCTCAAAAGTCCATGCAGAACTCCGCTCTTCTCGTACCTGTAAACCGTCCCCAGTTCGAAAAATTTGATGGGCAATTCCCTGTAGGAGTGCTTTCTGGAGCGGTAAATGAGTATATGGGCGGGGCAGTTCATGGGCTTGACGCCATAAGTCTCATCTCCGGCCTCCACCAGAAACATGTTCTCCTTATAGTACTCCAGATGTCCCGAAATCTCCCAGAGTCTGGTCCTCAAAACATGGGGAGTCTGGACCAGCTGATAACCCCTCTCCAGATGCTTCTTCTTCGAATAGTCCTCTATTATGCTCCTGAGCAATGCCCCCTTGGGATGCCAGAAGACCAGTCCAGGACCGGCTTCTTCGTAGAAGTCGAACAATTCCAGTTGCTTGCCCAGAACCCTGTGGTCCCTCTTCTTCGCCTCCTCGTACATGTGGAGGAACTCGTCCAGTTGCTCCTTCGTGGGGAAGGATATGCCGTAAATCCTCTGCAGTTGTGGATTCCTCTCATCCCCCTTCCAGTATGCACCGGAGACGGACAGGACCTTAAAAGCCTTTACCAGACCGGTCCTGGGTATATGGGGACCCCTGCACAGGTCCACAAATTCTCCCTGCCAGTAAACGGAAACCTTCGGCTCTCCGAATTCCTCTATAAGCTGGACCTTGTAATCCTCTCCCCTCTCTGCGAAGAACTTCTTTGCATACTCGCTGTCCCACTCCTCCCTGCGGGTGGGATAATCCGCCTCTATGATTTTATATGCTTCCTCCTCTATCCTCTCCAGGTCCTCGGGTGTCAGCGTCTTTCCTCCAAAGTCTATATCGTAAAAGAAACCGTTTTCGATTGGAGGTCCTACGGTGAGTTTGGCCTCAGGAAAGAGCCTCTTAACAGCCTGCGCCAGTATATGGGCGGAAGAATGCCAGAAGACCTCCCTTCCCTCGGGATGCTCGAAGGTCAGGATTTCGATATTCTTATGCCCATCGACGGGAACTGTTAAATCGAATAGCTGGCCGGTGTCCATGTCCTTCGCCACCACATAATCCCTGAAACCGGGGTCGATTTCGATGAGTGATTTGTCTTCGGATGCTTCGTATTCCTTTATGTTTCCATCGGGGAACTTGACCCTTACCTTCATGGGAAAAGTTTAATGCCATAGAGTATTTGAGCACTTCCCCTCACGAGGACAGGAATTCTTTTTCGAATCCCTTCAACCACCAGCTCCAATCGAGGATGTCATCCTTATCTTCTTCTCTTATTAACACATTCAGCATTTCGCGAAAGCACCCCGGTCCCACGAGGGATTTAATCAGTGTGGTCCATCTCTTCAACATGTACGATTCCCTGTCCCGAAACATCTGCTCGAATTCATGTTTGCATTTCTCGAATGCAAGAAATTCCTCGCTTCCGCTGAACTTCCCTTCGAAAAGATGCAATATAACCTCTTCAGGATATGGAGCGAAGTAAATCTTACACAGGGAGCTGGTCCTGCACTTCTCTCCGTCCTTGTCCGATACCTTTCCCTTCATATCTCTGTCGAAAACATAGATAAATGCTCCGATGGTTTCGATGAAATTCTCATCATCTGCAATGGAGCAGGCTTTTTTCAGGTTATCCATATCCGGCCCAATCACTTTGAGCAAATTCCTAAACCTCCCGAGCATAGAGTCTCCACCATCATGGCCTTTGAGGACCAGTCTCAGGTCATTCCTCTTCAGAACGACCGATTTCCGGCTGTGGGCTTCTCCGCAGATATTAAAGGCATTATCCCTTTCCACAAGTTCATCGTACGCTTTCCCCGTAACAGGAGAAAAGCCAAAGATTCTATGGAAAATGGCCCTGTAGAACTCCACATCCAGGAACCCCTCCAGATTTAAAACGATTCGATTCATCTCAAATCCATTTCCAGAACGTTCAGAGCAGTAAACGCCTCCTCGAGAGCATAAGTCTTAATTTCCGGAATCCCCTCCTTCAAATCTCTGAAGGCCAGAACACGAATATCTTTTTCCCGCTCCTTTGCGTAATAAAGAATTCTCTTCAGAAAATCCAGATTGTGGGTTGCAACGAATATCTGATGAGGAGATTCCACCATTGTGCGGGCGAGAATGGACATAAGTTCCGGATGGAGATAATTCTCTGGCTCCTCGAAGAACAGATAAACCTTCCTCTGCGGAGATATGCCAAGGGCCATATAGTGCAGAATGAGCGAGCGGATACCATCTCCGACCATGGAAAGGGGAATGCGGGTTCCGCCAGACAGATTCACATAGAAATCCCCAATTCCCGGAGAGAAGGACTCCACCGGAGCGCTGAAAAACGGACTTATGATGTCCTTTATGGAATCGTAAACTTCCGGCGAATTGACAGTCTCCAGATGCTTTATGGTCTGAATAAAGTTCTCAATTGTCCTGCACATTATGCATGTTTCGAGAAAGACACGCAGGGTTCCCCCATCTTCCCCATCCGCAGACCAGATTCTATAGGGACCGATATAAGCAAACCTACCTTCTGGATTAACGAATATTCCAATAACCGGCTGACCATTATCCATCAGAGAGGCGAATTCGAATACTTCAGATTCTTTACCATTTTTCTCCCGATTCAAAGGGATTGAATCGCGTATCCTGAATTCGAATTCGTGGGAAACATTTCGATTATCAAGTCCGAGTTGAACTCTGGCCCTTGTGGCATCCCGATAAAAGAAATGAATTCGTAGAAACTCCGCAAGTTCCTGAAGGTGCTCCACCGGGTAAAATGAGAACAGTCCCACTTCTATTCCCCTCTTTCCAAGAATATACGAATAGACAGAGCGAAAGGGAACTATGGGCACAGCATCGATGGCGAGGAAAACGGCCTCGAGAAAGGAACTCTTTCCAGTATTGTTTTTGCCCACCACGATGTTGAGAGGGGCCAGATTTTCGACGGTAAGTTCCTTGAAACTCCTGAAGTTTTCGATATGGACACCTTTCACCATATCCCTATCTTCCGAACAATTTTACACCCCTCAACAGAGGCATTATAAACAGTGCCATCACCAGCAGAAGGGAAACGGCTCCACCGAGGGAGGGCATCTGAACCCTGAATCCGCCCACTATGAGCAGGGCCGCCACTATACCCATAAGGGCATCCCCCGCTATTATGCCCGATGCATAGACTGTACCAGAAGGATGGTCGAAAAACCTGCGCACGAGGGCACCGGCGAATATGGTGGTGGACAGCTCGAGGGGGAGATACAGTCCCACCGCCACAGCCAGGGCATTTATGCCCAGAAGTTCGAATATAACCGCAATGGAACCACCGACGGCAATGAGCATCCAGGGAAGCCCCTCCCCGAAGCTGCCCTCCAGTATAAGGGCCATAAGGGTGGCCTGAGGGGCGGGAAGTTCCTTGCTCCCTATGCCATAAGCCTGATGCAGAAGGATGAGGACCCATCCAATTACCAGAGATGATGCAATTACGCCAATCAACTCTGCTATCTGCTGGTTGCGGGGTGTGGCCCCCACCAGATAACCGGTCTTCAAATCCTGCGAGGTATCACCCGCAATGGCCGCCGCGATGCACACGACCGCCCCCGTGGTCAGGGCAGCAATCATCCCCTCCTGACCGGTGAGACCCATCTTCCTTATGATAAAAGCCACTATGACCAGGGTTGCTATGGTCATTCCGGATATGGGATTGGAGGAGGAGCCCACTATTCCCACGATTCTCCCGGAAACACCAACGAAAACGATGGCGAATAATACGGTTATAACCGTTCCGATAATGCCGAAGTGGAATACGGGAGAGAGGGACATGAAGACGATCAGGAATCCCAGACCGGCCATAACCACCCAGAAGGGCAAATCGTTCTTTCCGGTCCTGAGCGAGATAAAAGCCTCGAATGCCCTGATATTTCGCAGGAAACTGATTATACCTCCCACCAGAACGGCCCCCGCCCCTATGTACCTGATATAGGCATTCCAGATTTCGAAAGCCACCTCCTCCGAATCGAGAGGGGTTCCAGTAAAGTATCCTATGAGCGGTATGAGGGCAATCCAGGAGAGAAGACCTCCGGCAAGGATATAGGATGAAATCCTCATGCCCAGTATGTAGCCCACACCCAGAAGGGCCGGAGACAGGTCCATAGCCAGATACGTGAACCCCTTAACCATGACACCGGAGACACCCTTCAGGAGGCTCACCACGTTGATGAAGAACCTCACCACGAATCCAATCAGAAGACCGGTGAATATGAAGGGCAAATCCCCCTTCCTGTCGGGAGCCTGAAGGACCTCTGCACAGGCCCTACCCTCCGGATAAATCAGTTCCCTTTCCTCCTCTTCTATGAAGCGCTTCCGGAAAGGTATGAAGGCTAAAACCCCGAGGAGACCGCCCACGAGGGCTATGGTGGTGATGTAAAGGATGGAGACATCGAACTCAAGGAGAATCAGGGCTGGAACAGTGAATATGACACCCGCCGCAAGGGATTCCCCGGCAGATGTAATGGTCTGAACTATGTTGTTCTCCCGCACGCTCTGGCGCTTCAGGAGAAGGCGCATTATGCCCATGGACACGACCGCAGCCGGAATGGAAGCCGACACAGTCATCCCCACCTTGAGACCGAGATACGCATTGGCAGCACCGAAGACAACCGCAAGGATGATACCCACCAGTATGGAATATACCGTGAGTTCCCTCATGATAGGCCAAAGGATAAAGGTAACGGGAAAGCTATCGACATCCGACTCGGATTACTTTCGAACATGCATGAAATTGGACATAGGAGTAATGGTTAAGGGACGCAGGTCCTGGAGAGAAGGAAGGAGATAATGTCCTGTGATATAACCGCCCCTGCTTCTGGCTTTCCTGTGAATGGGTCTGGACGATGTTCTTTTATCGCTGCAGATGTTTTCCCCGGCATTCCATTTTGGCCTGCTCCTCTCAAGATTTTTTGAGTGGTTCCACCCTGCAACTCTCCTATTTCCTCGTGTCCAGATTTTTATCCGGACTTGACGGTTCGGGGAATTTCATGGAAAGGGAAAATCAATGCGTATCGGGGCATCCGTCCTTCCACAATCGAGGAACATGTCAGGAGCAATCTTCCAGACTCAACCTTCTAAGTCGATGGGAAAACCGCCATGGGATTGGTGGTGTAAATAGACCTCTAGAGCTCCTTCGGAAAATCGTAGAAACTCACAAGGTCATCATGCATCTCCTGCCCCACTTATTCAAAACCTCCTCAAGAACCATTAGAGCCTCTTCCTTCGAGTCAGCCCTATACACCCTCCTGACCTGAAAACCCCTAAATATGTGATTGCAGCAGGACTGCCACGAGGTTCCTATAACTCGCATCGAGCCATACAGCAACGTATTTGCTCTATAAGGGTCTGTTTCTCCATGCCTCGTCCCCAACACTCTCAGGTTCTCCATCAATCCCCATCTGGTCAGCAGTTTCCTCCCGCAGTATCCGTTCGCCCTTCACTCAGGAATTTGTCTCTCATTTCTCCCCCTCCTGTTTGGGGAAAATCCCTCCCTCCAATGGAAGGGGTCACTTACACATAAAATGGTAAAGGGCCCAGGACTTTAAAATTCGATTTCGATTTATGAAACCCATACGAGTCTTTCTCATCGCGGGGGCCCGCCCCAATTTCATGAAACTCAAGCCCGTTTACGAAAAACTGTCTGCACATCCCCGCCTGCACGTCAGCATAATCCACACCGGACAGCATTACGACTACAACATGAGCAGGGTCTTCTTCGAGGACCTAAACATGCCACAGCCCCACCACTATCTGGGAGTGGGCTCCGATACGCACGCCCGCCAGACAGCCCGCATAATGATGGCGCTGGACGAACTGTTCGACGGGGAAAATCCCGAATGGGTCTTCGTATTCGGGGATGTGAATTCCACCATAGCAGCAGCCCTCACCGCCATAAAGAGGGGCATAAAGATCGCTCACGTGGAGTCGGGGCTCAGGAGCTTCGACATGACCATGCCGGAGGAGATAAATCGCATCCTGACCGACAGAATCTCCCATCTGCACTTAGTCACCGAGCCCTCCGCCATAGAGAACCTTCTCAGGGAAGGCCATTCCCCGGACACCATAAAATGGGTGGGCAACACCATGATAGAAACCCTGATTTCCATCCTGCCCGATGCGGCGAATCGATTCGAAGACCTGAAGAAGAAATTCGGCATCCGGGAAAAGGAATACGCCCTCCTCACCCTCCACCGCCCCTCGAATGTGGACGACAGGAAGAAACTGGAAAGCATAATAGGGGCCATAAAGCCCCATGCGGAGCACTTTCCCGTAATATTCCCCGTCCATCCCCGGACCCTCAGGAAACTGGAAGGCATGGACACGGGCAGGATTCGACTCGTGGAACCAATGAGGTACCTGGATTTCGTCTCCCTCCAGATGCACGCCCGATTCGTGATGACGGATTCCGGAGGGATACAGGAAGAGACCACATACCTCAGGATTCCCTGTCTGACCCTGAGGGAAAACACAGAAAGGCCCATAACTGTGGAAATAGGAACCAATATACTGGTGGGGACGGAGCCGGAGAGGATTTCCCGATATATGGAAAGGGCGATAAACGGGCAACTGAAACTCAGGGCACGGATACCCAGGTTCTGGGATGAAAGGGTCTCCGACAGAATCTTAGAGCATTTCCTGGAAGCCCTTTAAAATTTCCGCAGCAAGATTAAAAGGAGGTAGTACTATGGCAAGTTTCGACCTTGAAAAGTTCAAGCAGATAATAGCCGAAGAGCTGGGCATAGACCCTTCCGAAGTAAAGGAAGACGCCAGATTCATAGAGGACCTGGGCGCCGACTCGATAGGTCTGATGGAACTGGTGATGAAACTGGAAGAGGAGTTCGGCGTCACCATTCCCGATGAGGACATAGAGAAGATTCAGACCGTTGGCGATGCCATACGGTACATACAGGAGAAACTCGGTGGATGAGGCGGGTAGTTATTACTGGCCTGGGGGCCCTCACGCCCCTCGGCAAAAATGTTAACGAGTACTTCGAGAATCTGATACAGGGGAAGAATGGAATCAGGCCCATCGACCGATTCGACACATCCAATCTGAAGACCAGAATCGCCGGACTCGTACCCGAGGACTTCGACCCCCTGGACAGGCTGGAGAAGAAAGAAGCGGGCGTGATGCTCTCCAAAATGGACCGATTCCTCATATATTCCCTTTACGCCACCGTGGAAGCCATAGAGGACTCCGGATTTCTCGGGAAGGCCGACCCCACGAGAGTGGGGGTCATAATCGCCTCCGGCATCGGTGGAATCGAGACCCTGGTCAGGGAAGCCCTCATGTACGATAAGAAGGGAAGGGTATCCCCGTATCTCGTTCCCATGATGATTCCCGACATGGCATCCGGACTGGTGAGCATAAAGTACGGTTTCAAGGGGCCCAACTTCACCACCATTTCTGCATGCTCTTCCGCAGCCAACGCCATTGGGGAGGCCTTCAGGTTGATTCAGCATGGAGATGCGGACATAATCGTGGCAGGGGGAGCAGAGGCTCCCGTGATACCCGTTGCCATAGCAGGATTCAACGCAGCCCGCGCCCTCTCCACCCGAAACGACGAGCCCGATAAAGCCTCCCGTCCCTTCGACAGGGACAGGGATGGATTCGTGATGGCCGAAGGGGCCGGAATACTGATTCTGGAGGAACTGGAGCATGCTCTGAAGAGAGGAGCCCGGATATACGCGGAGATAGTGGGATACGGATTGAGCGAGGATGCATACCACATAACGGCTCCCCTCGAGGATGGCTCCGGAGCCGCTCTGGCCATGGAAAGGGCCCTCAAGGACGGAGGCATACAGCCCGAAGAGGTGAATTACATCAACGCCCACGGAACATCCACCCAGCTCAACGATGTGATGGAAACCAGGGCCATAAAGAAGGTCTTCGGTGATTATGCCTACAAAATCCCCATATCCTCCACCAAATCCATGATAGGGCATCTGCTGGGAGCGGCTGGTGGTGCGGAGAGCGTTGCCACGGTGAAGACCATAGAGACAGGCATAATACACCCCACCCGCAATCTGGAGAATCCCGACCCCGAATGCGACCTGGACTACGTTCCCGGAAAGGCGCGCAGGAAGGACGTGAGGGTGGCCCTGTCCAACTCGTTCGGATTCGGAGGACACAACGTTACGCTGGCTTATAAGAAATTCGAAGGCTGAATGCTCCCTCTGGAAGAGCCGATAAGGGAAAAGGTCTTCAGGCATCCCTCGGCCGGAGGGAAGGAATTCTATCCCATGGCGTTTTTGGGGGATGCCATTCTCGAAGTCTTCCTGAGGAAGAGACTCCTTAAACTGTATCCACAGGACCTGAAGAAATCCACGAGGGAGAGGGCAGTTCTGGCCAGCACCAGGACACTGGCCTATATAGCCCGCAGCCTCCACCTCGACAGGCATCTCATTCACAGAACGGAAGAACTCTCCGATTATCTGATGGCGAGCCTCCTGGAGGCATACATAGCAGGCGTATTCATGCAGTACGGACAGGAGAAGGTGGAGGAATTCCTGGAGGACATCCTCTGGAGCAGGAGGGACTTCTTCCTGGAGAAGTTCGACGATTTCGTGGGTAAACTGAAATCGGAGGTGGAGGACTACCACTTTCAGGTGGTGAGAGAGGGGAAGAAGTACAGGGTCTCCCTTCTCGTGGACGGAAAAGTGGTATATACCGTGCGGGACAGGAGCAAGCGGGAGGCCATATACCGGCTGGCGAAACTGTATTTCACGGGGGAGGACGTTATCCGGTATGAAGAAAGCGATAGTGATAACGGGAACTGAGGATTCGAAAAAACTCCGCAACTATATACGATTCTTCGACGGATTGCCCGTGGAATTCGTTCACCACAGCAGAATTCCTTCCTTCGAAGGGTTCGATGCCCTCTTTCTCATCGGCGGGGACGACATAGAGCCCTCCCTGTACGGGGAGGAGAATCTGTTTCCCGATATAACTCAACTGGAATCCGAAAGGGACAGGGTGGAATTGTCCGCGATAGAGCACTTCGAAAGGCAGGGACTTCCGGTATTCGGTATATGCAGGGGAATCCAGATTATCAACGTCTATTTCGGAGGGACCCTCTGGCAGGATATTCCGGAGCAACTGGGGACCACCCGGCATAAGTACTCATCCGGCGAGAAAAGGGATGTGTTCCACGAGGTGATTATCCGGGCGGAAAACCCCGTATTTCCCGTGGGTCAGAGACTGAAGGTCAACAGTTTCCATCACCAGTCGGTGAAAGGGCCGGGGCGAAATCTCACTGTATTTGCGTACGCCGACGACGGAATAGTGGAAGGTCTCATCCACAGGGAGAAGCCCATACTGGCAATCCAGTGGCATCCGGAGAGGCTCCCCGGGGGCTGGCCCGCCCGCGAAGGGATAAGGAAGTTCATAGAAAGAATCCTCTCCTGACCGGTACCTCCCTCCAGAAAGACAACCGGATGAGTGCCTCCCGGAATACCGCATGAGGAGGAGAAGATATCCCCCGCCGAAAATCCGATACAGAGCATCACTATGACAAACACGCTCAGCGCAGGAATCAGCCCATAGGGGCATAATCATGGATGGAAGGCCTCACCTGAACTTCATCCCCAGATTCATATACCACATGAGCCTCTCGCCCGGGCTGGTGCTCATGAATATGGTACCCGCATCGATGAAAAGTCCGGATTCATGGGAAACCGAGACACCTATCCCCGAGGGAAGCCCGAAGCTCATCGTAATGGTGGAAGTGATAGCCCCCGAATGGACGGAGAGACCGGAAATCCAGGTTGCTCTTGGAATCATCACCATGGTGGACGGATTGAACAATTCGTAACTGTAAACGAGGGATTCCACATAGGGGCCCATCTCCACACCGAGACCATTTTCGATTCCGAAGAATACCTCCAGATTCTCGTAGGGGAATACGTACTCCGCCCCCATGTATCCAAAACCGCCCCAATACAGATAACCTCTGTCCTTCTCATAAGTGCCACCGTACACATATCCCCCGAATCTCATCCTGTATCGGTGCCTCTCCATACCCCTGTGGAAGCTCACACCCATACCCCGGGTGGATTCTCCATCATTATATCCATCCCCTCCGTACACGATTACCTGACTGCCATACCCCTCATCCCGCCCGGCGGGAATAGGAACCACGGAGCCCATGGGCAGATAGATGTTGAAGGAGCAGGATGCGAGAAACACGAAAGGGCCAAGCCACAGAAGCCTCTTCATCGGAAAAGTATAAAGGGGAAATCGGTTAAACATTAAACTTTGCCGATGCTGGACACGCGGGCTGTGGAAGTGTTCCTCCAGTCCCCTGAAAAGTACTTCGCCCAGTATAGATTCCTCCTCAAGCGATACACGGATATATGGGGAGAAATGGACCTCTATCAGATAAGGAAAAAGTGGAGGGAAAGGGACTTCCGCATGCGCATAGAATCGGCACTGCTCATGCTCAGGGAAAACTTCACATCTCTGAGCGAGAGGTTCTACCAGAGACTCAACCTGAAGGCGTATGCTTTCCAGTTCATCCCCATCGTGGGATTCGGCAGGAGCCGAGGATGGGCCGATGTGAGCACGGGGGATGTGGTGGTTTACTTTCCCCTGGAGATTGTGGAGAACACCCGCCAGCTGATACTGGGCTTCTTCTTCCTCTTTCCACAGGGATACATGATGAAGAGGAATCACGCATTTGCCCCCCACAACTGGAGCGATTTCTTCTGTATGGACAGGGCCATACCCCTGTATGGAATGGCGGTGAGTCTGTGTCTGAGGACTGCCTACAACGACGAGACCCTCTGCATCTGGCAGCACAACCGCACGGTCCACAGAATCTGGATGATGTCCATGGAGAATAACCTCCCCTCCTATCTGCATCGCTTCGTATCGGATGCGGATGTGTGTGCCCCTGTACTGTTCCGGGAATGGTTCGGGAATAAGAAGGGTCTATTCCTCTCCCACAGGTTCATGGAATTCCTCCTCCAGCAGTTCCCCCTCAACTCCCTCATGGACAGGGACAGGCAATTCTTTAAACTCCAGCTGGAACTTTACGATGCATCTGTCCAATAAGCAACTGAAGGAATTTCTGGAGGATTTCTTCGGGGAGGAATATCGGGACTTCATCGAATGGTCCTTTTCCCTGAGTCCTCTGCGCCCATCCATAAGGGTCAACACCCTCAAGGTTACTGTGGAGGAGGTGAAGGAACGTCTGGAAAATCAGGGCTTCATCCTTTCACCGGTGGAAGGCATTCCCTTCGCATTCCGGGTCGAATTCTACCCCTTCGAGATAGGGAGGACACTGGAGCACTATCTGGGATACATTTACGTGCAGGAGGTCTCTTCCATGCTCCCGCCGATTATACTGGCTCCCGAACCCGGAGAGAGGGTCCTGGATATATCCGCGGCACCGGGAAGCAAGACCACTCTGCTTTCCCAGTTGATGGAGAACAGGGGCATCGTGGTGGCCAACGATGTGGATGTGGCAAGGACATCCGCCCTGGCATCCAACATAGACAGGCTCGGTTGCATCAACGTAATCGTGACCCAGTACGACGGTGCCATATTCGGGAAGAAGTATCCGGAGTATTTCGACAGGGTGCTGATAGACGCCCCCTGCTCAGCCATCGGGACCATATACAAGAACAGGGAGGTGGCCAGGTGGTGGAGCTGGAAGAATGTTCAGAAGCTGGTTCGAACGCAGAGGAGACTCATAGAATCCGGATTCAAAGCCCTGAAACCCGGAGGGCGCATGGTCTATTCCACCTGCACCATCACTCCCCACGAAAACGAATTCGTGGTGGAATACCTTCTGGAGAACTTCCCTAATGCTCGAGTCATTCCATTCGATTTGCAGTTCAAAAATAAACTGGACTCGAAGGGCCACGGCCGGATTATATGGTACGGAGACATGGAACCCTTCTACATTGCCCTGATAGAGAAATCCGCTTAATGAAGATAAACTCGTGAGCATATCCTGAGGTATGGAGATAGTGCCTGCTTTCGAAACGACCAATGGACCAGATGATAAGGTCCATATACCCTCCCATCACATACTCAGGATGGGCATAATGGATAGGCCTATAGATTGTTAAGGATGCAGCCGAAAAAAGGAAAAGTCCTGTAAACCCGGAATATTACTGCTCAGGCCTGTGTCTGCTATAACCCCCGGGACGGTAAGCCATATAAAGGCCGTCATCCGTCACGTAAAATAACTGCTCAGGGGATGCCATCTCGAGGGTCTTTGTAAAAAAATTCTGCTCAAATTCAATTTACTCTGAATCGGACAGAGGGGATGGGGACCTGAAGTACTCCATGTAGGCATCCGGTGCCAGATTCAGGGCATCTATTCTGTCCATGGAGCGACCCACCATGTCTTCCGCGAGGGGTGCCTGTCTCTCAAGGGGGTCCACGAGGGGCATCACCCCTTCCACATCCACCTCTTTCAATTTTTCGAAGGATGCAATCATCCTTTCGATATGGGCGAGCATCTCCTTTTCCTCTTCCTCGGTCAAACGTATTCTGGCCAGCTCCTGAAGGAGTTTAATGTCTATCTTCATCCCGGAAAAAGTTTAAAGGGTCGCAATACGGCGGGCCAGTTCCCTCGCCCTCCTGTCCACTTCCAGTAAATCCCTGAGGGTTTCATCCCGCGGAGACTCTTCATCCATCTTTCGAATCACTTCCTCCACGATTCTCACTATGTCCAGAAATCCGATTTTCCCCTCCAGAAACATATAAACAGATTCTTCGTTGGCGGCATTCATGGCCGCCGGATACCATCCCATCTTCTCCAGAACTTCATACGCAAGGCGCAGTGCGGGGAATCTTTCGAAGTCCGGCTTTTCGAATTCCAGAGCGGTCAAATCGTAAGGATGGGTTTCCTTTCCGACATCTTCGAGCCTTTCTGGATATGAAAGGCCGTAGGCAATGGGTATCCTCATATCGGGAAAACCGATGTGGGCGAGAAGAACTCCGTCCTTCAACTGGACAAAGGAATGAACGATGCTCTTTGGATGGATTACCACATCTATGGACTTCGTCCCGAAGAGCCAGTAGGCCTCGATGATTTCGAGGGCCTTATTCATCATGGTGGCGGAATCTATGGTTATCTTCTTTCCCATGTTCCATGTGGGATGTTTCAATGCATCTTCCGGGCGGGCACGGGCCATCTCCTGGAGGGTCCAGGTCCTGAAAGGTCCTCCGGATGCCGTGAGGATGATTCTTTTAACTTCATCCCTCCTCCCCTCCACCAGCTGAAATATGGCCGAGTGCTCCGAATCGACGGGGATGAGCATGGATTTGCTGTTCGAAAGTTCCTCCATCACCACTTTACCGAACGAAACGAGTGTCTCCTTGTTGGCAAGGGCCACATCTATGCCCCTACGGATGGCGGCGATGGTCGGGAAAATTCCAACAGTTCCGGTCGTGGCAACGAGAATCCTGTCAACCCCGGAATTCGACACCAGTTCAACCAGACCCTCGACCCCTCTGAAAATCTCGAAATCACCGCTGGAGGGAATCTCCAGAGACGGGTCGGAAAAACCCAGTCTCTTAACGCCGAATTTTCGGGCAAGAGAAAAGAGTTTCTCGTAATTGCGGTGTGCCGTCAGAAATACGACTTCGAACTTATCCCTGTGCCTTTCTACAACATCGAGAGCCTGCGTTCCAATGCTACCGGTCGCCCCTAAAATCCCTATGCGACGCTTCACAGGAAAAGTTTAAATGCCCACCCCCTTCAACCACCCCTAACATCCCATTGGGTATTTCTCCGACGAAAGAGAGAACAAAAAAGGAGGTAGAAGCCATGAGGAACTGTTTCCATTCCCATTGGGTATCTCGTCGACCGATACCTTCTTCAGGCAGGGTGGTTACCTCCTCCCGTTTCCATTCCCATTGGGTATCTCGTCGACTAGGAATAGTTTTAGGAATTTTAGCTCTGGTTGAGTCGCCAATTCCCATTGGGTATCTCGTCGACCTTGATGCCATGCTACTGGATGATAATCCCAGAATGAGTCGCCAATTCCCATTGGGTATCTCGTCGACCATAAATCCCTCAACAAAGCCGCCCCTGGGTTCCTCAGTCGCCAATTCCCATTGGGTATCTCGTCGACCAAGCGATTCCATGCCCAGTAGTTCGGACAGTTCTGTCGCCAATTCCCATTGGGTATCTCGTCGACTATATTAAGAC
>WGAQ01000146.1 GCA_015494735.1 Caldifarciminota bacterium
GTAATTAAAGGAGGGGCAGATTACCCCTCCACCCTGAAATCATCGTCCCCTTCTTTCTTTTCACCTGAAGTGGATTCCGACTGGCCGGATGCCTGACTCTGGGCACCGTACTGCTGATAAATTCTGGTGGTTATGGCATTCCATGTATTCTGAAGTTCCTCGTAAGCCCTCTGGATTTCTTCCTTATCGTCGGACTTCAGGACTTCCTTCGCCTTCTGGAGCTTCTCCTCCACCCTCTTCTTCTCCTCATCGGTTATCTTATCGGCCAGTTCCTTCATTGCTTTTTCGACGGAGTAGATGTAGGCATCCACCTGATTGCGCAATTCTATAAGTTCCGCCCTCCTGCGGTCCTCCTCGGCCTTCTCCTCCGCTTCTCTTATCATCCTTTCGATTTCCTCCTCCGTCAGGCCGGTCTTTGCATGGATTCTGATATCTGCCTTCTTTCCAGTAGTCTTCTCCACCGCCGTCACGGTCAGGATTCCATCGGCGTTTATGTCGAAGGTCACTTCTATCTGCGGAACACCACGGGGAGCCGGAGGTATTCCGGACAGTTCGAACTGCCCAAGGAGTCTGTTTTCGGATGCAATTTTGCGCTCGCCCTGATAGACCTTAATCCAGACGCTGGTCTGGTTATCCTCTGCGGTGGTGTATATCTTGGTCTTCTTGGTGGGTATGGTGGTGTTTTTCGGTATGACCACGTCGAAAAGACCGCCCACCACCTCAACACCCAGCGAAAGGGGCGTTACATCCAGGAGAACAATGTCCCTGCTCTTGTATTCACCGGCTATTATCGCCGCCTGAATGGCAGCGCCGATTGCCACAACCTCGTCGGGATTTATTCCCCTATGGGGCTCCTTTCCGAAGAATTCATAGACCATCCTCTGGACGAGGGGCATCTTGGTCTGACCGCCCACCAGAATAACCTCGTCTATATCCTGTGGCGTGAGTTTCGCTTCCTCCAGAGCAATCTTCGCTATATCGATTGTCCTCTTTATCAAATCCTGAACCATCGCCTCCAGACGGGCTCTCGTCAGCGTCCTCTCCAGATGCTTCGGACCGGATGAATCCATGGCGATGAAGGGCAGGCTTATGACGGTCTCCTGCTGGAAGGACAACTCCTTCTTCGCTTTCTCGGCTGCCTCCTTCAATCTCTGGAGTGCCTGCCTGTCCTGAGAAAGGTCTATTCCCGTCTCCTTCCTGAATTCCTCGATGAGCCACTCGATTATCCTCTGGTCTATATCATCACCACCCAGATGGGTATCTCCATGCGTCGCAATTACCTCGAATACACCATTATCCAGGTCCAGAATGGAGACATCGAACGTTCCACCACCAAGGTCGTAAACGGCAACCCTTATGCGTCTATCCGTCTTATCCAGTCCGTAGGCGAGGGCGGCTGCGGTGGGCTCTGCCAGTATCCTGACCACATCCAGACCCGCAATGCGCCCCGCATCCTTCGTCGCCTGCCTCTGGGCGTCGTTGAAGTAAGCGGGAACAGTTATGACAGCCTTCTGAACCCCTTCTCCAAGGAAGGTTTCTGCGCTCTTCTTTAGATACTTGAGAATCTCAGCAGATATCTCCTCGGGTGTGTAATTCCTCCCCTCGGCAGGAATATAGACCTCCACGCGGTCGTTCTTTCCACGCACCACCTTGTAGGGAACCCTCTTTATATCATCGAGAGCCTCATCGTAACGGCGTCCCATGAAGCGCTTTATGGAGAATATTGTGTTCTCTGGATTCATCACCGCCTGCCTCTTGGCAGGGGACCCCACTATAACCTCACCACCTCCCTTGAAGGCGACGACGGAAGGCGTTATCCTCTCCCCTTCTAGATTGTGCATTACTATGCTCTCTTCGTTCTGGACAATGGACACCACCGAGTTGGTTGTCCCGAGGTCTATTCCGATTATCTTCTCCTTCATCTTCACCTCCCTCCTCTTTTTCAGTTAACAATAAATTTTAAACTTTTTCACAGCGAAAAACCCGAAAAGGCAAACCATGGAATGAATTCGATTATACGAATTCGGCATTTTACAGAGAAGGAATATCCCTACAAATCGATGGGGTTTTCAGGCATTAAGACGATTGACTTCCCGAAAAATCAAACACGTAGAATCATCCATCAATGTCGCACAGGTGTTGTATCACCAGCTTCCGGTTATAATTTCCCCATGAAAGCCGTACTCAAAACGCTCATCGATATAAGCATAAAGACGCTACTCATAGCGCTGGGATTCGGCGCCATCCTCGCCTTCGTATCCTGGACAGAAGGAATGGATGCAATGGAATGGTTCCTGGTAGGATTCGCTTCGGTCGCTTCCATAGTTGTTCTGGCGTGGATAATCTTCCTGGCGGTAGTAATCTTCTTCGGACTGCTGGACGCCTTTTTCCGCTCAATATTCGGGGATTAATTACTGCTTCTTCTTAGATACCACCACTCTGGCGGGCTTCAACAGCCTGCCCCTGTAAGTATATCCTTTCTCGAATTCCTCCACCACCACGTTGTCCTCCTTCCCCTCCTTCACCATCATGGCTTCGTGATAGTCCGGGTCGAATTCCTTTCCGTGGGCTGAAAACTGCTCCACCCCGTAATTCCTGAGAAACTGGAGAATCTGCTGATAAATCATCTGGACCCCTTTCCTGAACTGCTCATCCACATCAGAACTCTCCAGCATCTTCATTGCCCTGTCTATATCATCCACAACCCTCACCAGGTCGGAGAAAATTTTCACCCTCTCCCTGTCCTTCTCCTCCTCTATCCTGCGGGGAACATTCTTGCGGTAATTGTCGAAGTCGGCAAGGGCTCTCAGGTATTCCTCTCTGCATTCCCTCAATTTCTCCACCATTTCGTTGTAGCGCTTCACCAGTTCGTCCTGCGAAAGGATTCCTTTTATTTCTATTTTCATCGGTTAAAAAGTTTAAACAAGGGAGCAGACCCCCTGCAAACCCGGAGGGCATATCAGTTCATTAAACCCATCGGAGCAACTCAACAGGCGGTCCGTGGAGGTACAGAATCCTCCTTTAATGGACTCCATGAGTCCGGACTTCCTTCATCAAATGAGGAGAGGAGCCTATACCCGTTCCGTCACTCTGCTGTAAAATTAGGATGATGGGAAGGCTGGTCATCGCCGTCATAGCAGCGATATCGATTTCAGGATGCAATGGACTCTCCTACTCCGGCATCTCCGGAGAATTCGATAGTCTGGGAGTGGCGCTGGACATCAGCGTTTCCGGGGATTACGCATATATCGCAGACGTGGAGAATGGTCTGGTTATACTGGATATATCCTATCCCTCCAATCCCTATCTGGCGACTGCAGAGCCCACACATGGAAGTGCAAGGGCAATTCTGGCAACGGGGAACTACGCATTCGTCGGGACAGATGCGGGGATAGACATCTACGATGTGAGGGACCCATACCATCCCTATTTCATGAGCCTCTACACCTCGGAAGGGCCGGTCAATTCGATGGAGATTTACGATAACATGGCCATAGTGAGCACATCGACCGGTATAGAATTACTGGACCTTCAGGACTATCAGTCCATCCACACCATAGCCCGCTTCACCATAGCATCCCGCCACACCCACACGGTGAACGACACCATATACGTGGCGAATGGCGATATCCGTCGTATCGATATAACCACCGTGGACAGCCCCATCTTTCTGGATGATATCTACACCGACGGTTATGCGATGGATGTAATCGTGAGCGGCAACTATATTTACGTGGCGGATGGATACAGGGGAATAAAAATCTTCGACAGGACCAATCCCGACAGCATCGTTCTCCTGTCCCGTCTGGACACACAGGGGGAAGCGAGGGATATAGAACTGGTAAATACGGTGGAGCGCAGATTCCTCATAGTGGCAGACCTGGATGGAGGCCTGAGGGTCATAGACGTCACGAATCCGGCATCACCCGTGGAGGTGGAGCAGGTGGACATCCCCGGGAATGCCCACTCGGTGGATTACAGCGATGGATATGCCTACGTCAGCGCCGGAACGGAAGGGCTAAAGATTATTCGGCTGAATCTGGAGCAATAAGGTCGAAAGCCTCCGCAAGGGCCCTGACCAGTTCCACCTCCCTGCTCCTGTCTATCAGGAGGCTTACCCTGTAATCATCCGAGATGAATGCGTCCACGTGTATTCCCAACTTCTCGGACGTGGAGAGTATGGTGTCCTTCACCTCGGAGGAATTGCCAACCCCGTATCCCACCACGGATACCAGAACCCTGTCCAGCTGCATAACTTCCTCTATCACATCGTATCCGGAAGTTATATCCATGAAGGTCCCCAGGTCGCTCTCCCTTATGACGAAAGCCAGTTGAGGTTCATCGTCCAGATACGTATGGTAGAAGAGCACCGGAGAAACACCTGCAGAGGACAGGCGGGAAATCACCTGCGGAAGTCTCCTGTCCTCCCTAACCCTGAGATACACCGAAACAGCAGGCATGCTCACTATTCCCCTTACGTGGGGAGCTTCCAGAAATTCCACCTTCTTCACCACTGTGCCTCCTTTCGATTCCAGACCATGGATATGGAGGGGTATTTCGTATCGGGCCGCGAGGGAAGCAGCCCTCGAGTGAATTATGCGGGCCCCCAGCGATGACATGGTTATCATCTCCTCATAGGACATGAGTGGTATGGGGCGGGAAGGGGCTATGGATGGTGCCACAGGCAGGACCCCTTCCACATTCTTGTAGAATTCCACTTCCACCTCATCGAAATGCCTCCTGAGGGCCACCGTCAATGCAACGGCGGTCAGGTCACTGCCACCCCTTCCCAGGGTGGTCACCTCCCGCTCCAGACTGACCCCCTGAAAACCGGCCACGATAGGAACAACCCCTTCCCGGATGGAATCGAGAATCCTGTAGAGTTTCACCTCATATACCCGGGCGGATGTATGCCTGTTCTCCGTTATGATACCCACCTGGGAGCCCGTATAGGAGCGGGCCGGAATCCCCAGTTCGTTCAATGCTATGGCGAGGAGGGACATGGATATCCTCTCCCCCACGCTTATGAGCATATCCAGTTCCCTGCCCGGAGGATGGGGGGAGAGGGCCCTTGCCATTCCCATCAGCTCATCCGTCATCCCCCTCATGGCAGACACCACCACGACGGGGAAAGCTCCCCCGTCCATCCTCTCCTTTATACGCCGGGCCACCCTTCCGATGTCATCCAGCCCCCCGATGACCGAGCCACCGAATTTCAGTACGGCGATATTCATAGGGGAATAACTTCCTCTATGCGGAAGCCCTCCTCCATGGTCTCCATGATGACCCTGACCAGCGTATCGGCAGAATACAGACTCAGCATCTGCTGGGGGTCTATGACGGGTATGTTGAATAGACGGCTCTGGAGTTCTCCAAGACGTCCTTCATACAGAATCTTGAAGTTAACGCCCAGTTTCCTGAGCTGGTCCAGGTCGTGGAAGAGTTTATCCTCGAGGGAGCGCTCGTCTATCACGATATCGAAGTATTCCTCGAGATTTTCCCTGGGCTCGAATTCGGAGAAGTAGTACTCCAGTTCATCCACGAATTCCGAAAGATTCCTCTCATCCATCGTGAATCCAGCAGCCTGCTTGTGCCCTCCGTAATCCTCGAGAAGATAGGAAACCGATTCCAGAAGGTCCAGAGCATTATATCCATAGGGCATGCGAATTTCCCCTATTACCATCCCCTCCTTGTTGCGGGATATGACAATGGCGGGAACCTTGAATCTATCCCTCACTCTGGAAGCGATATACCCTATGTACTTGGGGTCCACATCTCTCAAATCCACGAGGATGTACTTTCTGACCCTGCGAATATCCTTCAGGACTCTGTTCAGGATGTTGCTCACCTCCCTGTTCCACTTCTCGCTCTTCTCCACCAGTTTCTTCACCAGTTCCTCCGCCACGATTTCATCGTCGGAAATCAGGAGTTCGACGGATTCGTGCTTCTCACCATAAGTATCGCCGCTCGCCAGCACGGGAATGAGGTTGTCCAGGGTTGCCTCCTGACCGGTTATGTTCTGATAGGCCTTTGCGAAGACGAAGCTGTACCTGTTCAGGAGTTCCCTTCCCATATCCACTATGGCTTTGTTTTCAGCGAATACGGGCACCTTATCTGCCAGCGTCCCGAGGGCAGCAAACACCACCAGCTGAGGATGCTCCCTGATGATATCGTTTATGGAATATCCCAACTTGGTACCCAGCAGACCCCATGCAACCTTGAACGCAACTCCGGAGCCAGAGAGGTATGGATAACCACCCCCCAGTTTCGGATTTATAACAAGAGCATCCGGAACCTGCTCCGGAATCTCGTGATGGTCCGTTATTATGACATCTATTCCCTTACTGCGGGCATATTCGACCTCCTCCACGCTCCCCATTCCCGTATCCACGGTAATAATTAACTTAACCCCCTTATCGGCCGCATAATCCACTCCCTTTCGATTGAGGCGATGGCCGTCCTCATCCTTCCTGGGTATGTAGTACAGGGGCGTGGCCTCCAGAATCTTCAGGGTCTCTATCATTATGGCAACCGAGGAGACTCCATCCACGTCATCATGCCCCCACACCAGTATCTGTCCCGGTTTTCCCGTGTACTTGAGAATCTCCTTCAGAGCCGAATCCATTCCCGGCAGGCCCCTGGGAGGAATCAGGTTCTCTACAGTGGGAGAGAAGAGAACCTGTATCAATTCCTCATCGGTTATACCCTTCCTGATGAGGGCATTGACTATCTTCGGGTGAATCTTCTTATCATATATAAGGGTCTGCTCTACACTCATACCTACCTCCTTACATATTCTTGCAGGTATTCACTTATACCTCTGGCAATCCTCCTGGCAAGCTCCCACTGATAAGTTTTACTGGACAGCAACCTCGCCTCCTTCTTATTGGAAAGGTATCCCAGTTCCACGAGGATGGAGGGAGCATAAATCTTTCGCAGGACGTAGAATCCCGCCTGACGCACCCCCCTGTCGCTCCTTCCCCTCGCAAGGTGCCTGTGGACACTCAATGCAAGTTTCTGGGACTCCTTCATGAACGCATTCTGGAGCATATCGGAAACGATGTACTCTATATCATCCTTTCGCCCCTCCATCTCGTACTTGATGACCGAGTTTTCCAGCAACTCCACCGCCCTCTCATGGCTGGTCCGGGCAGTGGAAAGGAAATATGTCTCGGGTCCCCTGGCCTTCCTGTTCCTGGAATAATTGCAATGGATGCTCACGAATACCAGAGTTCTGTTCTCCTTGGCTATCTCGCTCCTCCTGGCGAGGGATATGAATCTGTCGTCATCCCTCGTCATCACCACCCTGAGGCCATACTCCTTCTCCAGTATATGCCTGACCTTCCTCGCAACGGAAAGGGTTATATCCTTCTCCCTGAGCCCATTGGCCACAGCCCCCGGGTCCTTCCCCCCGTGTCCCGGGTCCAGAACCACCACACCACCCAACAGGCCCCTGAACAGAACTATGCGCAGTCCATTGCGGGTCTCCTGTACGTGGAAGAATCCGAAACCCTTTCCCCTCCGGAGGTCGAGAACCATACCTTCGGAAGTGTGCGAAATCTCCACCGTCCTGAGTATATTCCCATCCCCACGGATGTACGAGTACTTCGGATAGAATGCCCCCCTGATATGCAGGGAGACAAGCGATGTGTCGTTTCTTATGAGGGACGGCTGGAATCCCCTTCCTTCCAGAGACAGGACCACGCTGTCCGGAAACTCCTTTAAGACGAGCCTCTTAACCGTGGGCTTTCTGGAGAAGAACCTGCCCCTATCCCTGTCGTAAAACCATCCCTTCCCCGATAGCCAGTACGCGGCACTGGCGGCCTCATCGGGATGTATGTAAAGTTTCTTTTCCCGAATAGCAAATCTGTACAGGCGGAATTTTTTGCTCCCCACAGTGTAGGAGCTGTCCGGGGGATGGAACACCAGCACCTTCTTTCCGTACTTCCATCCGCCCTTTACTATCCGGAATCCGAAATCGGAGGCGGCATCCTGTATGGATATCAGCGTCGTCAGGGCAAGAACTACCATCTACCCCGCAACTCCCTTTCCATTTCTCTCTGTATATCCCTCTCCTTTATGGTTTCCTTCTTCTCGTACTTCTTCTTACCCTTTGCCAGAGCGATTTCCAGTTTGACCAGATGCTTCTTCAGGTAGAACCTCAGCGGAATTATGGTAAGGCCCCTCTCCTTCACCTTCCCGATTATTCTATCGATTTCCCACCTGTGCAGGAGCAACTTCCGGGGACGCTCCGGGTCCAGTTTTTCATGGGTGGAGTATTCCCAGGGGGAAATGTGGAGGTTCATGACGAACAATTCTCCATTCTTTGGCAGGATGAAGCTGTCCTTGAAAGATACCCTTCCAGCCTTCACCGATTTGACCTCTGCCCCCTTCAATTCGATTCCAGCCTCATAGGTCTCCAGAATCTCGTAATCCCTGTAAGCCTTCTTATTCGTGGCCAGAACTTTACCGGGACTGCCCATAGCGAATTTCCACCGTATTCATAATCCCCAGTTCTCCCAGATTCCTGACCGCATACCTGAAGGTTATATGTCCCTTCGAAATCTCGATACCAGCCGCAACACCGGACAATATACCTCCGTCTCCGGAGATGTAATCGTACCTGTTGGTCTTATTCAGATAGACCTCCATCCCCATAACCGGCCGCCGATACGTTATATCCCACACGGGACCGTAGGGGTACTCCCATCCCCCCGCAAGGAAGAGACCCCTATCCTCCAGATTGAGGGCGGCCCCCACAACGACCGGGGTGCCTATTCCCAGATTATCCACACGGAAGGCCACTTTCCAGAGTCTGTATAGAAAACCGAGGGAGATGCCCACATCGCTTCCGGAAACGGGCTGATAGTGAACATTGACCCACACATCGCCCCTGTATATGCGAAGATTGATAAACGTGAAATCCGTTATACTCACGAGGTTGCCATATTCATCCCTCAACTCCACGGACCCGGAATTGAACCACTCCGCCCTTACCCGTACTCCGTCCTTTATATCGAATGCAAGGTCCCCGAACAGCATGCCCGAGATGTAATTGCTCACAGAGGTTCGGAATCCGCTTTCCCTTTCCTCGAATCCATAGTAGAATTGCTCCATAAAACCATACCTCCACCCGGCCGAATAGAAAAAACTCATCAAAATAAACGCCATAAACCACCTTCCGTATGGTACCAAATTTTAAACTGTCTCTTTCAGGAGAAAAGGGACATTCCCCCGAATCTCCGGACGGAAAATCGGAAACGGGTTATGATATCCCGCACCGCAGCACTCTCACCAGGAATAAACCATATTCACCCTGAAACCCACCTCCACGCCGTACCTTTTGTATGCACTTCTCGACAGGAAATCGAACCCCGATGCGAAGTACGGTTTCACGTAAATCCACAGGAACTGACCTTCACCGGCCCCCAGCGCTCTGGAGAACATGGATGCAGGAATGAATTCCACACCCACAATCCCCCCGACCCCGTACCACAGGGACATACCCCTAAAATTGTGTAAAGGAGGGATGGTATGGGAAGGAGAGGAAGGAGGGAGAAGAGGGACGAAGAAGAGATAAGGATGATAGAGAAAGCCATGGAGATGATAGAGGAGGTGGGGTTTGAGAGAGCCATGCTACTGCTGTAC
>WGAQ01000147.1 GCA_015494735.1 Caldifarciminota bacterium
GAGAAAAATGACAATCCTTCTCCCAGAACCCTGCATCCCTTAACCATGTCCAGAGATGACCATCCTCCAGATGGCTCAAAAAAATTTCGTGCGGATTTCCAGACCGAACCGGATTCGATTCCGCATAAATCTATAATCCTGAAACGGCATCTGGATAGGCGAATGAATTCTATGACCTCAAATCGGAGGAATCACCTGACAGATTTCAGGAAATCCTGCATGTTCCTGAGACGGGATTTATAGATTACATATCCTGTCCTGTAGGTTTCTATCTCCTCCTCGAGGAAGCGAATCTGAGAAGAGAGGTTGAAGAGGTGATAGAAGGAAAAAATGTAATAGATTCCAAACCAGAAGAAGACGAGCATGAGGATGATTCGATAGACCATGATGAAACCTCCGAAGAAGTGGATATAAAGAGCAGGTGGCGTACCGCCATCAGGATTTTTACCTTATAAAAGGAGGTGATCCAGCCGCACGTTCCCGTACGGCTACCTTGTTACGACTTCGCCCCAGTCGCCGAGGACACCCTCACCCCGCTTCCACGCGGGGCTTCAGGTGCCCCCGACTCCCATGGCGTGACGGGCGGTGTGTACAAGGCCCGGGAACGTATTCACCACCCCATAGCTGATAGGTGATTACTAGCGACTCCGTCTTCATGCAGGCGAGTTGCAGCCTGCAATCCGAACTGGGGCGGCTTTTGGGGATTGGCTCCCCCTCGCGGGGTCGCAAACCCATTGTAGCCGCCATTGTAGCGCGTGTGTAGCCCTGGGCATAAAGGCCACACGGACTTGACGTCATCCCCTCCTTCCTCCGGCTCATCGCCGGCAGTCCCCTTAGAGTGCCCAGCCGCCACGTGGGCGCTGCTGGCAACTAAGGGCAGGGGTTGCGCTCGTTGCGGGACTTAACCCAACATCTCACGACACGAGCTGACGACAGCCGTGCAGCACCTGTGCCGGCTCCCCGAAGGGTCCCCCACCCTTTCGGGCGGGGTACCACCGGCATGTCAAGCCCAGGTGAGGTTCTTCGGTCAGCATCGAATTAAACCACGCGCTCCGCCGCTTGTGCGGGCCCCCGTCAATTCCTTTGAGTTTCACCCTTGCGGGCGTACTCCCCAGGCGGTGGGCTTAACGGTTTCCCTGCGACACGCAGTCCACCCGAAGGTGGACCACATGTCTAGCCCACATCGTTTACAGCCAGGACTACGGGGGTATCTAATCCCCTTTGCTCCCCTGGCCTTCGGGACTCAGCGTCAGGAGCGCCCCAGAGAGCCGCCTTCGCCACCGGTGTTCCCCCCGATATCTACGCATTTCACCGCTACACCGGGAGTTCCGCTCTCCTCTGGCGCCCTCTAGCCAGGCAGTTTCAGGCGCAGCCTGACGGTTGAGCCGTCAGATTACACACCTGACTTGCCTGGCCGCCTACTCCCCCTTTAAGCCCAGTAATTCCGGGTAACGCTTGCCCTCCCCGTATTACCGCGGCTGCTGGCACGAGGTTAGCCAGGGCTTCCTCTGGGAGTACCGTCAAGGGACAGGGCTATTCGCCCTGCCCCCCTTCGTCCTCCCTGACAGCGGTTTACACCCCGAAGGGCGTCATCCCGCACGCAGCGTCGCTGGGTCAGGCTTTCGCCCATTGCCCAAATTTCCAGCCTGCTGCCCCCCGTAGGGGTGGGGCCCGTGTCTCAGTGCCCCTCGGGCCGGCCGCGCTCTCACGCCGGCTACCCGTCATAGGCTTGGTGGGCCATTACCCCACCAACTACCTGATGGGCCGCGACCCCCTCCCTGGGCGGGAGCATGCAGAGCAGAGGCCCCCTTTCACCGTATGGGGTGTCCCCCATACGGCATATGGGGTATTAGCCCGGGTTTCCCCGGGTTATCCCCCTCCCAGGGGCGGGTAAGTCACGTGTTACTCCGCCGTCCGCCGGTCTACTCCCCCGCCGAAGCGGGGTTTCGCCCACGACTTGCATGGCTAAGGCACGCTGCTAGCGTTAACCCTGAGCCAGGATCAAACCCTCCATAAAGGAGAGTTCTTAACAATACTACCTTCTCGGCGGTACGCCACCTGCTTATATAAAACGAGGTTTATATCAGAGCGATTGAAAGTTTAAAGGAAATTCAGCCCCCTGTCAAGTGGGGCGCTGTTTCCATAAATCGAGTGCTATCCGTTTGCATCAAAAGTTTAAAGCATCTTCCAGCCCCTGTCAAGTCATATCCCGACCGGATTCGGAATAAATCCAGGCAGCAAAAGTTTACCACATCCCATTCCGGATTTCAAGCAGACGGATTAAGATTGTGGATAATTCTCCCTTCGGACCCGTTATAAATCCCATCACTAATAAACACAGAAAACCGATGTACAACATGTCTCGATTTACGGCCCTTCACCATTTGTGTGTGTAAGCAACTCCTTCCGGTGGAGGGAGAAAATATCGGGCATTCTCATAAGAGTTGCCCTGTTGCTATATAGCTCGATTCCACTTCGCCCTGCTGGAATCACATATCCAGGGGTCTTCAGGCTGGATGGAAGACATTTCTGCCCTTATGTGGGATTTGAAGAGGGTGTATAAGGCTGGCTCAAAAGCAGAGGCTCTAAAGGCTCTTGAGGAGGTTTTAAATAAGTGGGGCAGAAAGTATCGCTCCGTCAGGAATTCGTTTATGGCTTTGTACGATGACCTTCTGAGTTTCTATGATTTTCCAAGGGAGCTCTGGGGGTCCATTTATACCACTTATACCACCAATCCCATAGAGAAGGTTATTCAGGAGCTTAAGAGGAGGTTCAGACCTGCTCTTCTTCTTCTCAATCAGGAGGGGAGACGAAAAGAATATCTGCGCCTATAAAAACATTCTAAAGGGAGGGACAACCCTCCCGGAGCATCAGAGGGCCTTCAGGGCTTCCTCTATCCTGGAGAGTTTCTCCTCCATATCGCGGAGTTTCTCCCTCTGGGCCTCGATTACATGGGAAGGGGCCTTATTCAGAAAGTTCTCATCCGATAGACGCTTCTTCAGATTTTCCACATGCTTTCTGAGGGACATATACTCTTTCTCCAGACGCTTCTTCTCGGCTTCCACATCCACACCCTCGAGGGGAACATATGCAGCAAATCCGGGCAGAATTACCGTTCCGCTTCCCCTGACTATATCGCCCGTTTCCCCTATGGATTCCACCCTGGCAAGGTGATTCAGGAGCCGCATATTTTCCTTCACAATCCGGGCCAGATGCTCTCCGCTTCTGGATGTATCGATGAGGAGTTTGACGGATTTCCTGGGAGATATACGGAATATTCCCTTGATTTCACGAACCTGTCTTATAACCTCCATGAGGAATTCGAATGCCTCCACATCTTCGGGGAAATTATAGGAAAGGGTTTCGGGCCAGCTGCTTATCATGATGGATTCCGCATCCTTTGTGGGAAGATACTGATAAATTTCCTCTGTGATGAAGGGCATGAAGGGATGATGCAGACGAAGAATCCTGTCCAGAATGAAAGCAGCGATGGAAAAGGCCCTCTCCCTGTCTTCTCTGGTCTTTATGGCCTCTATGTACCAGTCGGCGAAACGGGACCAGGTGAAATCGTAAAGGGCTCTGGCAACAGCGTTGTATTCGTGATTCTCCAGGCCCTCCGTCACATCCTTCACGAGGCGGGACAGATGGTGGAGAATCCACCTGTCCTCCAGTTGTAGATTATCCACATCCTCCAGATAGGACGAATCGTACTCGATACCCTCGAGATTTCCGATGATGAATCTTCCTATATTCCACAGCTTGTTGGCGTAGTTCCTCCCGGTCTCCATACGCTTTTCGGAGAATATGATATCCTGTCCCTCCGGAGCGATGAGCATCAGTCCCATCCTCACTCCATCCACCGAGTACCTGTCGAAGAGGTCCAGGGGGTCTGGGGAATTGCCAAGGGATTTGGACATCTTGCGCCTCAACTCGTCCCGCACAAGACCGTGGAGATAGACCACCCGGAAGGGCTCCTTCTTCATGAAGAAGAGACTCATTACTATCATTCGAGCCACCCAGAAGAAGAGGATATCCCATCCGGTCACCAGAAGATGGGTGGGGAAGAAGGCCTTCAACTCCGGCGTGTCCTTGGGCCATCCCAGAGTGGCGAATGGCCACAGGGCGGAGGAGAACCACGTGTCCAGAACATCTTCATCCTGTTTCAATTCCACCTCTCTGCCGTAGTGCTTCTTCGCCTCCTCCAGGGCCTCCTTGTAGGTTCTGGCCACGAACATCTTCCCATCCGGACCATAGTAAACCGGTATCCGGTGCCCCCACCATATCTGTCTGGAGATGGGCCAATCCCGGACATTCTCCATCCAGTTGAAGTATATCTTCTTACCCCTTTCGGGGATAATCTTCACGCGGTCCTCCTTAACCACCTTTATGGCATCCGGTGCAAAGTGCCGCAGATTCAAAAACCACTGCTCGGAGAGGTAGGGCTCTATTACTGTTCCACACCTGTAGCAATGGCCCACGGAATGTCGATGCTCCTCCTCCTTTACCAGATAACCCTTCTCCTTCATCAGTTCCACTATCCTCTTCCTGGCCTCATATCTGTCCAGCCCCTCGAAGATGCCCGCGTTTTCGTTCATACGGGCCTCGGTGTCCATAACTATAACACGGGGTAGATTGTGCTCGTTACCGATTTCGAAGTCCGTGGGGTCGTGGGCGGGGGTCACCTTCACCGCTCCTGTCCCGAATTCCTTATCCACCCGCCTGTCCGCTATTATGGGAATCTCGGGAGTCACCTCCACTTCTGTTCCATCCGGAAGGGTTCCCTTTCGAATCCAGTCCACCATGGGCAATCTGACCTTCTTCCCTATGAGGTGCCTGTACCTCTCGTCATCGGGATTCACCGCAACGGCAGTATCACCCAGGTAGGTCTCGGGACGGGTGGTGGCCACCACCACTTCTCCACTGCCATCCGCAAGGGGATATCGGATATACCAGAGTTTTCCTTCCACCTCCCTGTATTCCACCTCGTCATCCGCAAGGGTGGTTCCGCAGCGGGGACACCAGTTGATGAGATAGAGGTTCCTGTAGATTAATCCAGCCTTATAGAGTTCCACGAAAGCAGTTATGACCGCCTCGTAATAGTCCGGATCCATGGTGAACTTGGCCCGGCTCCAGTCGGCACTCACACCCAGGCGTTTGAGCTGGTTCACTATAATGTTCCCATACTTCTCCTTCCACTCCCACACCCTCTTGAGAAACTCCTCCCTTCCGAGGTCGAATCTGGTCTTCCCCTCCTTCGCCAGTTCCCTCTCCACCTTATTCTGGGTTGCGATTCCAGCGTGGTCAGTTCCCGGCTGCCAGAGGACCTCGTATCCCTGCATCCTGCGAAAGCGTACCGCTATATCCTGAATCGTATTGTCCAGCACATGCCCCATGTGAATCTTTCCCGTGACATTGGGAGGAGGCATCATAACCACGAAGGGTTTCTTCCTGCCGGACAGAACATTTTCCGGATTGGCTCTGAAATAACCCTTTTTCTGCCACCAGTCGTACCATTTCTCCTCGATTTCTTTATAGGAGTAGGTCTTGGGAAGGTTCATAGGGATAAGTTTACACTTTCGAGCAATCCTTCACTGAAATCCCACCGGGCACCGTATCCGATTCCGGAAGAACTGGTTAATCGGATTTCCTCTCCATCCCCATGACCCTGTAGCCCTTCTCCTGGATTTCTCTCACGATGTTCTCCACAGAATCGACATCGCTTATGGTGAACACCGCCTTCCCCTCCCTCGCCGACACCAGTTCCACCGAGCCTCCATTCCTTTCTATAATTCTGCTTACTGTCCTTTCACATCCGGGACAGGACATGCCTTCTATGTCCATCTCGATACGCATGGAATAATTTTAAGGTATGGTGAGTTGAACTGGAACTCAAATCTCCACGGAGATACCGTACCTGTCCCTTATCGCCTCGAGGACCTCTTCCAGACCATCCAGTTCCCGATATGCGTAAATCATCGGATGCTCTGTATGAAGCAGATTTCCATTGTTTTCGAATATTTCCTCCTCCAGTTTCTCCCCCTTGCGAAGACCCACGATTTCTATATCCACATCCCTGTACGGCTCGTATCCGTAAAGGCGAATGAGTTTCTCTGCCAGGTCCTTTATCCGGATGGGTCTGGATGGTTTCAGGAAGAATATCTCCCCTCCCCTTCCCATCAGAGTGGACTGGAATATGAGATAGACGGCCTTGTTGACATCCATGAAGTACCTGCTGGCCTCCTCGTGGGTCAGAGTTATCTTCCTGCCGCTCTCTATCTGTCTTATGAAGAGAGGAACCACGCTCCCCCTCGAGCCTATCACATTCACGAACCTGACGCTGATATACCCGGCCCTTCTGACCACCTCCTCCGCCACCCTCTTGGACATTCCCATAATACCGGCGGGATTCACTGCCTTGTCGGTGGATATGAAGACCAGCTTCCCGACTCCGTGCCTCCGGGAAGCCTCCACCACATTCTTGGTGCCGTATACATTCACCTCCACCGCCTTCCATGGAAAGTCCTCCAGAAGGGGGACGTGCTTGTAGGCAGCAGCATGGAAAACCACATCGATATCGTATCTGGAAAATACCTGCTCCAGGTCGAATCTGGATGTCACGTCTCCCAGAAATACTTCCACGGATGGGTATTCATCCTTCTGCTCGAAGAGTCTGGTCTCGTCTATGTCCATAGAGATAACCCTCTTCACATCCAGGTCCAGAAGGTGTTTCACTATTCTGGACCCGATGAATCCGGCCCCTCCGGTCACGAGGACGCTCCTGCCACGGAAGAAATTCCTGAGATTACCTATATCCACGTGAAAATCTTCTTCCCCTATGAGTTCGACGGGGTCCAGTTCCACCACCTGACGCAGATAGACCCTCTCGTCCCCCACGAATTGGGTGGGGAGAATCTTTATGTCCCTGACCCCGGCCCTTATGAGCCGCTTTTCTATTTCTCTGATGCGAGCAAGGGGGGCAGAGGGTATGGCGATTATGACCTCCTCCACACCGTATTCCCCGATGACCCTCTCTATATCCTCCTCCCCTCCGAGAACTTTCACTCCCCGATACTCCCTCCCGCGAAGGGATGGGTCATCGTCCAGGAAACCCACCACCTGAATCCTGCCACGGGAGTCCTTCAGGATCTGCTTTCCCGCTTCCCCGAAGCCGTAGATAAGGACCTTCTTTCTTTCCATAACTTGTGGATATTGCCGACCAGTATAAAGTTTAAAAGGGCTGCAATCCATCCGTACACTTCGGGCTTTCCGGCGAGGATAATAGCCTCTATGGAGAACAGGACCTGCAGAAGACCGATTACCAGAATCACCCCGATGGGAGACAGCCTCGCGAGGAGCAGATGGTGGAGATGCCTGTTATCCGAATAGAAAATCATGTGAATGTTTCTGAAGGCGCCCCTCAGCGTCCTGTAGGAGCCGTATATGTAGCGGAATCGGCGATATATGACCCACAGGGTATCGAATATGGGTATGGAGAGGATGAGGACGGGTATTATGGGCCAGACCCTGGAATTCGGGTTCTGGGTCAGGAATATGGAAAATGCTGCCAGTATGTATCCGAGGGTGAGGGAGCCATTGTCTCCCATGAATGTCCGGGCAGGCGGAAAGTTGAATATCAGGAATCCCAGCACCGATACGGCGAACAGAAGGGATACCATGTAAAGGGTCCAGTTTCCGCTCCAGTTGAATAGATAGGCGAAGGTAAGGAATGAGATGAAGGATACGGTGCCCGCAATTCCATCTGCCCCATCTATCATATTCATGGCATTGATTACCCCCATGACTCCAACGATGGTCAGGATGAACGAAATGGCGGGATGAAGTTCTATTCCAAAACCGATGGTGTATATGCCGAGTCCCGACAGGAAGATGAAGGCAGCAGCGAAGAATTCGAACAGCATCTTCTGGGAAAAATGGAGGTCGAATATATCGTCCAGAAGGCCCTCGATGAGTATGAGGAACATTCCCGCGGTGAAAAGGGTATAGCGGGCGAATATGTCTGTGATAAAGAGGGATACCAGATAAGCCGAGAGAATTATCGCCACCCCTCCCAGTCTGGGTTTGGGCCCGGTGTGTATCTTCCTGCGAGAAGGCTTATCGCATATCCCCAGTTTGCAACCTATTTTTATGGAGGAATACGTTAACACAATCGATAGCACGAACGATATCAAAAGATACATCCACATCGCCTCCCCCATTAGATGAATATGTTAGCAATTTTCTACCTGTTTTCAACCTTCTTTCGGACGAGGACCGTCTTTATGCGCCTTCTGTCGGCATCCTTGATGACTATCTCCACACCATCGAGCCCCGGAAGGTTGACAACGGAATTCACCTCCGGAAATCCCCCGGTTTCCTTGAGTATCAGGCCTGCGAGGGTCGAAACATCGTCATCCACATCCCTGGGAGAGAACTTTATACCCATCTCCTTCTCCAGGAAGGACACGAATTCATCTATGGGCATCCGGGCATCTATCCTGTACACCTTTTCCCCTTCGTGCATTACCACCCTGTACCTCTGGGGGGATTCCTGATAGGATTGCCGTATATCGCCGACGATTTCCTCCACCAGGTCCTCCATGGTCACCATACCCACCACGACACCGAATTCATCCACCACAAGGGCTATGGGCATCCTCTCCTCCTTCAGGACCTCTATGGCCTCCAGAATGGTGAAATTGAAGGGGATGAACTGGGCGGGCTTGGCCAGTTTTCGGGCGGTGGTTTCCATTATATCAGTGAGGTTTCCGGATTCCATGCTCCTGAGGATGC
>WGAQ01000148.1 GCA_015494735.1 Caldifarciminota bacterium
ACCTAAAAGGCTCTTCTCGGTTATCTCCGCCTTGGTGGTAAGGGCAACCTGATAAATAAGACCGGTATTCTTCTTTATTTCCTCGGTGTTGCTCTTTATTTCCTTCGTATTCTCTGCTATCTCGTCGAGTTTGTCGAGTTTCTTAAGTTGTCTATTCATTTCCTGAAGGATTTCGACAATTTGGGGGTTATTGTTCATATCGAAATTATAAGGCTCGTCGGGGTTTGGGAATAGGGGGACATGGTGGAAACGGTAGGCGAGTTCTTCAAGGAATTGAGAAAGTTTTAAAAATGGTCGAAAAATCGACCAGAAATTCATAAAATTGGTCGCATATGCGACTAAAACGACAGGAGCATTGCCATTATCTGATAATCCCTTACGACAATGCCTTTCTTGAAATCTTTAATCTGCCCAGACTTTTTGGATGGCCCGCCGATTTCTATAATGGTCCCATCTTCCAGCATATAGTCGGGGGATTTCTTCTTTCCCCTGACAGTTCCGAAGGAAATTCCCATCCTCTCCAGTGCAAAGAGAACTGCCTCCTCCCTTATCGCACCCACTGGAACCTCTTTGCGAAGTTTATGACAGATGGCAACCCTCAGATTCGGATGGCGGAAGAGCATCTTCGGTTCTCCTCGAATAAGCCCGCTGCCCCGGGCGTGGGGTCTGATTATCCGGATGATTTTCATGTTTTCCAGGGCATTCAGTATTTCGTAAACCGTTGTCTTGGAAACCTGAAGGTTTGTCGATAGGGATGTGATACTCTTTTCTCCGGGTGGCGATGTGGCGAGCATGAAAAGGAGTTTTTCCATGGTAAATCGCTTTCCATAATCCATTTTCAGAATGCTCAGGGCATCCTCTTTTATCGATTTTTCAATTGCGGCGTAAATCCCTTCCAGTGCATCCTCTTCGCTCATCGTCAGGGAAATGGGAAATCCGCCCACCTTCAGGTATTCCCTGTACCATCCCTCTATGCGGGGGAAGAATTTTCCCAGTTCTTTAAGGGTTTTATCGTAGTCTTTCCAGATTCGGGGAGAGACTTCTACTTCTTCGTTGTATTTGAGCAGTGCGAATTCCTTCATGGACATGGGTTCCACATCCATGAGTTTTACCCTCCTTTCGGGGCTGAAGGCTGCGGCTGCGCTTCCTGTTGCCACTATAGTTGTGTCGGGAAACTGGTCGGAAAGGGCTTTTATGATTCTGAACCATCCCGGAACGGTGTGGATTTCGTCTATGAACAGATGCTTTCTTCCCAATTTGATTAACTCGGATGCAACTTCGTATAATCCGTAGTCGATGACCTGTGGCCAGTCTGCTGACAGGTATATGCTACTCTCCAGCTTTGCGTGGATCTGGAGCATTCCCGTCGTTTTTCCAACTCCTCTCAACCCTTTCAGAAAGACGATGTTGGGGGCTTTTCCAATTCTCTCCCTCAATTCTTTCACGAATGACCTTTCCTTCATTCTCCTGACCCTTTCCTTCAGGGAGCTGGACAGCAGAATCAATTCCTCGATTCCGTTCATGCTGAAATTATAAAGTGGTCGGAAAATCGACTAAAAATCCTCAAAATTGGTCGCATATTCGACTACTTTTCCCCGTGCTTCCTGTCTATGACGACGCTCACCCTCTCCAGAGTAACGATTCCCCCCTCTATCATCCTTTCCAGTTCTGGAAGTATCTCCCTTATCTTCTCCTCCTCGTCTATCACCTCAATCACTATGGGCAAATCCTCCGAGAGGCGAAGGATGGAACTGGTGTGTATTATACTGCTTCCTCCGAATCCCATTATGCCTCTCAGGACTGTTGCCCCCCTGAAGCCCTTGAGACGGAGAAGTTCCACGATTGCCCTGTAGAGGGGCTTTCCATCCCACCTATCGTGCTCCCCAATGTGGATTCTCATGAGGACGACCTGCTTCCCTTTCATAGCATCTCTCCAATTCTAAAGCCCAGAAGTGCCGATACTATACCCAGAAAGATACTTAGCAGTATGTACAGGGTTGCACGGATGTAATCCCCCTGACTCATCAGCATGAAGCTCTCGTATGAGAATGTGGAAAATGTTGTGAAAGAGCCGAAGAATCCCACAGCGATGCCCGTTCTCATTTCCGGAGAAATCACCAGTTTGCCCAGGCTCAGGGACATGAACAGGGCGAGGAAAAAGGAACCTATGGTATTTATGAACAGCGTCCCCGCTGGAAAGTCCGGATAGAGTTTCTGAATCCAGTATCCCAGGTAGTATCTGGAAAGAGCTCCCAGAACGGCAAATATGGAAATGTAAATTACGCTCACAGCGGTATATTCCCGTGCTTCTTGGGTGGAAGGGACTGGCGCTTATTCTTCAGCAGCAGCAATGCCCTGTAAATCCAGGAGCGGGTTTCGGATGGCTTTATTACATCGTCGATGTATCCGAGGTTGGCGGCATAATATGGATTGGCGAACTTCTCCCTGTACTTCCGGGCAAATTCCTCCTCCACCGCCTTGGGGTCCTCTGCCTGTGCAATTTCCCTCCTGTGGATGATTCTAACTGCCGCCTCGGGTCCCATAACGGCAATCTCTGCTGTGG
>WGAQ01000149.1 GCA_015494735.1 Caldifarciminota bacterium
AGGGCCATAACCGGTATGAGCCAGAGGGGGGATGGAACCAGGGGAACGAGAATCATGGAAATGGCCATCAGGATGAGGGCAAATGGTATAATCCTCTCCTCCCGGAATCGTCCGGATATGAACCTCATGCTTCCCTGAACTGCTGCCCCTGTCAATCCCGCCACTCCGATAATCAGCCCTATCAGGATGACATCGAGGTTGTACTCGTACCTCAGGAGGATGCTCAGAATTCCCTCCATTGACACCATAGCAAACACCACGACGAAGTACATGATGTTGAGCAGAACTATATGCCTCTCCAGAATCTCCCTCAGACGGATTGCAACCCTGCGCCTCACGTGCCGCACAGGCTCCCTCAGGAAGACAGCAACCATAAGGGCATTGAGGAAGGACACGAGAGCAGAGACCCAGAAGGCAAGTCGGATATCCATATGCCCCAGGAGACCACCAGCGAACGGACCGAAGACGATGCCCAGACCGAATCCCGCCCCCACTATCCCCATCCCCACATTCCTCTCCTTCCCCTCGGTTATATCCGCCACGTACGCAAATACGGCGGGAAATGCCGAAGAGGATATCAGACCCCCCACGATTCGGGCAGCGAACAGGGTTTCCAGATTGCGGGCGAGGGCAATCAGGACGAATCCGATGGCAAATCCGATGAGCCCTGCGAATATGAGCCACTTCCTTCCCACCCTGTCGGACATCCATCCCCAGAAGGGAGAAAAGACGAATTGCATGAAGGGTTGAATGGCTATGAGGAGACCGATATGGAAGGGTTCCCCTCCCATGGATTGCACATAGGCAGGAAAAATCGGAAACAGAAGGCTGAAACTGAGCATTATATTGAATGCAGTAATGAAGAGAATGGGCATCGCCAAAGTTTAACGGATATTCCGATAAAATAAATGAGAAATTAACAGTCCCCTATGCTCGTAAACAATTCCAGAAGCGATTGAATATGCCGACATCTCCTCAAATCGCCCCGAAATCTATCCACACTCCCCTCCTTCCTCTTACAAATTTCTTTGACCATCGTATAATGCTTACCGGAGCATTCCGCTATAAACCCTTCGATAGTCTCCTTAAGGAGTATCACATAAATTCCGGGAATATCTCTGATATACAGGTCGAATCCAGAATTCTATATCCCCGCCTCTCCAGCGCCCGTAAAACCTTCTGACCCTGCTCCGATTCATCCAGAAAACCGATTATGCAATTGTAATCCTTTCCCGCGAATTTTCTCATCCTGTCGAGGCGATTAAGCACATTTCCAAAACCACTCTCTTTCTCTATAGACATCCGCCAATCTACCTTTCCCTTAATGATTTCATCCCTGAAAAACTTCATAAAGGACTTCTCACACCAGCACTCCGCTATCAGTTTAACTTTCTGCATTCAACACCCTTCAGGTTTTTATAAATTCATCCAGATTCAGAAGAATGTCGATACCCTCCTCCACGATTTTAGAAATTTCCTCTTCATTTAACCTGCGGACGAAAGTGGCATGGTCTTTCATATCCGTTATGTAAAGTCCCAATTCATCGATTTTTCCGGTCTCGTATGCGTAATTCAGGATACCATTTACAAAGTAGGGGTTATGGGTGGTGATAAAGAATTGGTTGGTGGCACCATCTACAATCTCCCTGGCAAGGGTCTCGATATAAAAGGGATAGATATACACATCCGGCTCCTCGAAGATGATAATGGAATGCCCATTGGACTTTATCGCTGCATAGTAGAACAAAATCCTCTGAATGGTATCTGCTGTCAGATAGAAGGGCAGAAGAACAAGTGTATCCTCTATGCCTTCCTTCTTCATAAGCATAACCTTCCTATTCTCCACGTCCCGCACAAGCTTTAAGCCATAATCCTCCAGAATCTCCTGAAGGAATTCTCTGATTTGCGGATAATACTCCAGCATGTAATACAGGTTCCGTCCATCCGGGGGTCTCAAATGGACATATTCTTCGTAAGCGAAATAATCTTCGCTAAAAATTACATCCGGGTCGAAAATATACTTTTTAAATGAAGAAAAAGCATCAAAGTATTTAGAGCCAAAACCCAGTCCGCGTTCCAGCCCAAATAGCCATATATCAACGGAAATTCCATGTTTATCGAAAACATCTCCAACAATTTCCACAAGTTTCCTTCCATCCATCATTCCCTGAATTTTCGATTGAAGAAGTTCATACACTGCTTCCACTGTGTTCCCGGAAACAGGCTCCGAAAATCCGAAAACCAATAGATTATTGCGAACCCCCACCACTCCCCCATGGTTCGTCATTATAATCAAAGGTCCCGTTATATCTTTGAAGAAGTATAACTCCGAAAAACTTTTTGCTCTAACCACCTTATAAATAAAACCAGCCTGATTCGGAAAGTTTCCCAGTGCGCTCAATAGACCCAGGGCATCGATAATATTGCTCTTTCCCGTATTATACTTGCCGATAAAGATATTCACCCTTCCGGGATTTATGGCCATGCTCCTTATGCTCTTGAAATTCCGTATAAACAGAGAATCCACCATACTTTTTAAGTTTAAAGTCGGTCCTTTACGTCTACCCCTTCCGTCGAAGGAAGAAAATGGATAATTCTATCCAGGCCTTCTCATTCCACTCCGGGGCAATTCCATAAACCCCTCCTGAACCATATCCCGCATCCCGAATGGGTCCCGTCGAGCAGGCACGTTAAAGAAATGGTCGAAAACGATACAGCGATGGCAGTTATATGCATATCGCGCAGAAGTCAAATTTACATACATAACGGTCGAGTATCGTCATGAAGATTCGAAGAGCATCCAGAACGGACTCCGGATATAAATTTCACGATTGACCTTAAAATTTCATGACTATGGTAAGAATAAACAGGAAGAAACTGGAAGAGCTCTTCGAGAAATTCAAGAGCGAGATGGGTGATGCACTGGTGGCATCCGATATCTGGGACAGGAAGACGGCTACCCCCATAATTGCCCACAATACTCAGCCGGTAGCAGTGGCCCTGTTCAACAGGATTTCCGAATATCTGGACAAAACTCTGGAAGAGAGTCATTTCCCTCCCGTAAATCGTTACTACCTCATCGACACCGTGGACAACAAGGTGGTCGTAATCGTTTACCTCCATCCGGAATTTATCCAGGGAATCCTCGCGGACATATCCAAGATACAGATAGGTCTTCTCATCAACTACATAGTCCCCATGATGATAGAGGGCTTCAAGGAAGTGGTGGAGGAATCTTAGGGATAGCCGGGGATTTCCCCGCTTTTTTATTTACGAAGAGGCCCCGCAGGACCTCAGTGCTTGTGTCCGTAAACTTCGTTGTACAGTTTTTCGAAACGGGTGAGGAGTTTCCGGAGTTCTGTGGTGTGGGTGTAATCCACCGTTTGCTTCACCTTCATGGCATGGAAGGTCATCCTGTGTATCAACTCCAACATCTCGTGATATGATTTGTACTTCTTCATGTCCTTCCTGGATACGGGCTTTATCCTCTGGGTCAGAAAGTACTGCCACAGTATGTGCTGGAATTCCGTTGCATGCTTTTCCTTATTCATAATCCATCTGGTGAGCTGATTCTTCGACAGGGCATCCGTCTTACTGCTGAGCTCCTTTATCATATCGATGGACTTCTCCATGGTGGTTATGTGCTCCTCCAGAGTCTGGAACCTGAGTTCATCGTGGTATATACCACAGGGTATCTCGCAGTGGGCGGATAGAGAAGATATACCCAGCAACACCCCTGCGATTATTGCAAATCCTCTCATAATCACCTCCTCCTTTTCCTACAATTTTAATCGATAATTTTCAGAGCCCGCCCATCAGGAGAAAAGCATCCCATACAACGTGAGATACCAGTGGAACTATGAGATTCCTCCTCCAGATGAACAGGAGGGACCATACGGTACCCGCCCCGGCAGCAGCCATCACCAGGGAAGCCTTTCCAGTGGGAACGTGGGCAAGACTGTACAGGAGAATGGAAAGCAGAAATCCGGACGCGCCCATCCTCCGGTAGAAACGGCGCAGTATGTATCCCCTCCAGAAGAACTCCTCTGAAACGGACACGGTGAGGGTGACGGGAACATATATATATGCGGGGGTGAGCATGCGAAGCGATTCTATGGATTCCACCTCCATATAGAGGAAGGGAAAGGCAAAATGGACGACACGGGCAGCGTAAAGGAAAAGGAGATACATGAGGAACCCGGAGACTGCCCCGATGAGTATATCCGTCCACGAAGGCTCCATGCTCTCGAGAGTTTCTATGTCCGTGAGGGACAGAGCCAGAAGAACGGAGGCGGCGAAGAAGATTCCATACCAGAAATTCACCTGTCCGGAGAATGCAAACCACCACACGTATGTGGCGAGGAGAAACGAGGCAAATTCCCTCTTCAACAACCAAAGTTTAAATTACACGAAGGGGCAGATGGAACGGAGCCTACGAGCGCGGGAATTCCGCATCGGAAAGCCCCTTCCCGCATTCGGAGAAGCAGGGTCGATGGTGGTGCTCCGGATTTGCCCCAAAAAAATGAGAGATACGCGATTCCAGTACGGTTTAAAGGAGAGATTATAATTGTCAGCATTCATGTGGCTATTCCTGACAGCCCAGGTCATCGGAGACGTTCAGGTTGAGGGTTTGAAGTACAGGCCTCAGGAAACTGCGAAGAGTTATCTCAAGGCATATCCGGGAAGACCTTTCTCACCCCTGATGTTCCGCACGTACGTGTACAACTTCTACAGGGCCGGCTTTCTGGACACCCTCCTGATTTACTCCAGCAGAAGGAACGATACGGTGGACCTCCTGATAAAGGCAGTGGATGTCCCCAGCATAGTGGGATTCGATTTCAAGATTCAGAAGGTGAACTCCAAGGAGTTGAACGATAGCCTCCTGAAATTCTACAAGGGCCTTCCCGCCACCGATTACAACCTCTTCAAACTGAAAAAAGAGCTTACAGAATTCTACGAAAAGGCCGGTTATGTCAACACAGATATCAGATTGAGGACAGTGAAGGCGGGTCCTGCCGGAGTGAGGGTGGTGGTGGAGGGGAACGTGGGGGAAAAGTACAGGATAAAGAAAATCGTATTTCATGGAAACGAGAACATACCGGACCACACCCTCAGGAGCATAATGCAGAACAGGGAACTCAACTTCTGGAGAAAGGTCATACGGGGTGGATGGCTCTCCATGAAGAAGTTGAGGGAAGACATAAAGCGGATAGAGGAATTCTACCACGATAACGGATATCCGGATGCGGAGGTGGACAGTTTCAGGGTGATATATGACAGCAGGGATTACATGGCAACCATCAACATATACATCACGGAGGGGCGGAAGAAGTACTTCGGTAATGTGGCTTTCGAGGGGAACGAGAAATTCTCAGACTCCACCCTGTATGGACTCATAACCTTCAATAAACCTCCCGACATCCTGACAAGGGCCAAATACAGATTCGTGTACAAATTCCCCTATGACCCCAGAGCATACTCGCAGAAGAAGGTCATGGAATCCCTACAGAACATATCCGGCCTCTATGCAGACAGCGGATACCTTTACGTTCAGGTCAATCCAGAGGAGAAGACGAGGGATTCCGTCATAGACATCACATTCCACATAAAGGAAAACTGGAAGGTGAAGATACGGAAGGTCAACATCGTGAATAATCATCGCACATGGGAAGAGGTCATAAGGAGAGAACTCTTCGTCTTTCCCGGAGACTACTTCAACCGCAGCAAACTGATGCTGTCATACAGGAACCTGTATTATCTCAACTACTTCCAGAACATAGGGATAGACTTCAAACCCGTTCCGGAGGATTCCACCCAGGTGGACCTCGTGATAAAGGTGGAGGAGAAACCCACCGGACAGTTCGGAGGTGGAGCCAGTTATAGCCAGCTGGAGGGCTTCTTCGTCAACGCATCCATAAGGCAGCCCAACTTCATGGGGAGGGGATGGAATCTGTCCCTCCTGGTGGAGTATGGAATCTATCGCAAGAACTTCAGCCTTTCCTTCACGGACCCATGGTTCGGAGGGGAGCCCACCATGCTGGGAGGAAGCATATACAGCACATCCCGGTATCTCTACACCTTCAACCAGAGGAATACGGGGCTGTCCATCACCTATGGAAAGAGGCTGTGGAACGTCTTCTCGAAAATCAGCCTCAGGTACGCCCTCGAGTACATCAGCGTGAGCGATATAAGCCCCCTTTACGAGGGAACTCCCTTCTACGACTTCTGGACCACCCACGAGAAGATTCTCCTGAGTTCCATAACCACCACTTTCACCTACGATACCAGAAACCGAATCTTCAACGCCAGCAGGGGATTCAAGGTGGAGGTCCCGTGGAAGGTGGCGGGAGGACCCCTGGGAGGGGACATAGGGTACACGAAGATACTTCCGGAATTCCAGATTTACATCCCCCAGTACAGGGACAAAATCGTGGCGTGGACCAGAATCAACTGGGGAAGCATCTTCTCCATCCTGTATCCACAGCAGATTCCTCCGGATGAGTACTTCGCTCTGGGTGATGTGGGATACTTCGGACTGAGGGGATACGACCTCAGGAGCATAGGAACCCGGGTGGGAAAGACGGTTCTGGGTGGAAGACACTTCTTCCGCTTCACCTTCGAAGAGCACTTCAGGGTAAACGACCAGCTCTACCTCCTGGCATTCTATGAGGCAGGAAATGCATGGTGGTCCCTGAAGACCGTGGACTTCACCAGACTGTACGATGCCGTGGGCGTGGGCTTTCGGGTGGAAGTTCCCATGCTGGGAGTCATGGGTTTCGACTTCGCCTACAGTCTGAAGAACAGGGAGTGGAAGACCCACTTCCAGATGGGCTACTACTGATGCTTCTTCTTCTCCCCTCCCGTGGTATCGGGGGCGGGAGGCACGTAATCGGGGTTCTTTATGAAGATTCGGATGGTGGAGGTATTATCGTAAACATCAGCCGATTCCACCTTAAGATTACTCCCCTTCCAGACGGTATCGACGGGAGTGTAATCGAACAGGGTATCCAGAAGGAACGTCAGGGTCGTTTCCCTCACCATGGGCTTTATTTCCCCATACTTCCTGCCATCCGCGGACATCACCCTGACGAATTTCACAGGACTCTCGTCCTTCACGCTCACGGACAGGGTTATGGGGAATCCGGAGAATGAGGAGTCATAAACCACTTCCAGTACGGGGGGATTCATCTCCGGTTTTCCGGGAGGTGGCGCAATCTTTGCACAGGAAATCAGGAGGAGAGAAACCGCAACCCATGGAAATCTCATTGCGAAAGTTTACATTCCCCGGTGGAGAATCCTCCGGAGATTCTTAAAATTTACCCATGGACATCCTTCAACTGGCAGGGAACACCCCCATGGTGAATATAGAGGGCATATATGCTAAACTGGAAACCTACAATCCCACCGGAAGCATAAAGGACCGGATGGCCGTCCATATAATCTCCAGAGCCATGGAAAGGGGTATCCTGAAACCGGGAATGGAAATCATAGAGGTCACCAGTGGCAACACAGGAATAGCCTTCGCCGCCATATCCGCCCGTCTGGGCCACAGATTCACCGCGATAATGCCGGAATTCGTGAGCAGGGAAAGGATAGAGATGCTGAAACTGTTCGGAGCAAACGTCGTCCTGACACCCGCAGCTGAGGACATGGAAGGGGCGGTGCGGAGATACGAAGAGATGGTTAAGAATAGAAGGGACGTGTTCCTTCCCAGGCAATTCGAGAATCCGGATAACATAGAAGCCCACAGACTGGGGACGGGGAGAGAAATCATAGAACAGATGGAGGGTCAACTGGATGCATTCGTCGCGGGAACGGGAACTGGCGGGACCCTCATAGGGGTGGCCCTTGCCCTCAGGGATGCGGGAATAGAAAGCCGCATAGTGGCCGTGGAACCTGCGGAATCCGCCGTCATATCGGGAAAGACCAGGATACCGGGAATGCACATGATTCAGGGAATCGGCGAGGGATTCGTTCCCCCGATAATCGAGAACAACCGCCATCTCATAGACGAAATCGTCGATATCCCGAGCAAAGATGCCATAGATATGAGCAAATTCATAGCCCGCAGATATGGACT
>WGAQ01000150.1 GCA_015494735.1 Caldifarciminota bacterium
CAGGAACTCTCCCGGTGGAATGGTTCCATTGGTTTCTATCTGGTATATGAGGAATTTCTGGTCGAATGTTTCTATTATCTTCTCCATCCATCTGCGGTGAAGTAGGGGCTCCCCTCCGGTGAATACGATGTCGATATCCCTTCCGGCGAATCCCTCCACCTTTCGTATCAATTCATCGAAGGAATGGGGCTTTCCCCTTCTCCACACGGAAGTGGTGTCGCACCACACGCATCTTAAGTTGCATCCCCCGAATCTTATGAAGAGGGCGGGTCTCCCCGCAAGGCTTCCCTCCCCCTGAATGGAGTAGAAGATTTCGGCAACCGGAATCGGACCCATCCCGGAAAGTTTAATCTGCTTCGAAAATCTCCAGAGTCCTCTCTATATCCTTCTCTATCTGCCTCCTGAGTTCGTCTATGGAGGGGAATTTCATGGGCTTTCTCAGAAATTCGATTAATTCCACCCTGATTTTTTCCCCGGTTATATCTCCCGTGAAGTTTAAGATGTGCACTTCCAGACTGGGAGGCAGATTCAGGGTTTCCCTCTTTCCTATGTGCATGGCACCGGGAAACACTCTCCCGTTTATGTGGACCCTGGTGGCATATACCCCTTCGGCCGGAATGAGTTTCTCTTCCGGAACCTCCAGGTTGGCAGTTGGAAATCCGATTTTCCTTCCCATGCCCGCTCCCGGAATCACCTTTCCCGTGATGAAGTACCTGTATCCCAGGAGTCTGTTGGCCATTTTCAGATTGCCCTCCTTCAGGAGTTGCCTGATTCGGGATGAGCTCACCGTTATACCGTCTATCTTTATGGGGGAGAGGACCGTCAGGGAAAATTCCAGTTCGTCCATGTATCGGGTGGCAAATACCGCGTCCCCCTCCCTGTTCAGGCCGAATCGATGATTGTATCCCAGAAACAGCCACCGGAGTCCGAATCGGCTGGATAGATGCTCCCTGAGGAAGTCCTCCGCCCTGATGGAAAAGACCCGCTCGTCCATGAGGATGACGGTGGGGACTTTCAGGTTCTGGAGCAATTCCAGTTTCTCCTCCAGAGTGGTCAGTTTCTCGCTCTTCTTGTATTTGTGTCTGGAGAAGGTCAGCACCACCGGTTTCAGGCCCCACTTGCTGGATGTGCAGAGGGTCTCGTTTATGAGTTTCCTGTGGGCTATGTGGATTCCGTCGAATGTCCCTATGGTTATACCCGTTTCCTCCATCCGGGCTTCGAAGAAGTCCAGAACCTTCACGTCAGTGAACCGCTCTTCTGCTCTATATTTCCATGCCCTCCGACTCTGCTCTCAGCAGTTCATCGAGGGGGGTGTATTCCAGTCCGAAGGCCTCCGCCACGGCTTTGTAGGTGATGTATCCCCTGTACAGGTTCACTCCCCTGTAGAGGGCAGGGTCGTTGAGAACCGCATCGGGCCATCCCAGGTCGGCCAGTTTCACCACGTACTTGATGGTGGAGTTGGTGAGGGCGAATGTGGATGTCCTGGGTACGGCGCCCGGCATGTTGGCAACGCAGTAGTGAATAACGTTGTCCACCTTGTAAACGGGGTCCCTGTGGGTGGTGGGTCTGGAGGTGTCGGAGCTGCCCCCCTGGTCTATGGCCACATCCACGAAGACGGAACCATCCTTCATCTCGCTCAGGAGCTCCCTGTCTATGAGTTTTGGAGCCTTGGCCCCGTGAATCAGGACGGCGCTTATCAGCAGGTCGGCATCCTTAATGCTCTCGCGCAGATTGTACCTGCTCGAATACAGGGTCTTTACATTGGCGGGCATCACCTCGCTCAGGTACCTGAGCCGGGGTATGTTTATGTCCAGGATGGTCACATCGGCCCCCATTCCGGCTGCTATTATGGCGGCATTCATCCCCACCGTTCCACCCCCCAGTATGACCACCTTGGCGGGAGGCACTCCGGGCACTCCACCCAGAAGAACTCCCCTTCCTCCGAAGGGCTTCTCCAGGTACTTGGCCCCCTCCTGCGGCGCCATACGCCCGGCGATTTCGCTCATGGGGATGAGAAGGGGAAGGGAGCCATCGTCCAGTTCCACGGTTTCGTATGCTATTCCTATGATTTTCCTCTCCATCAGTTTGCGGGTTAGGTTTTCGTCTGCGGCCAGATGCAGGTATGTGAAGAGTATCTGTCCTTCCCTGAGGAGTTCGAATTCCTCCGGCTGGGGCTCCTTCACCTTTACTATCATCTCTGCGGCATCGTAAACATCCTTCAGGGTTTCCAGTATGGTGGCTCCTGCCTTTTCGTATTCCTCGTTGGATATACCGCTTCCAAGTCCTGCATCCTTCTGAACGTACACCGTGTGCCCTCTCTTAACCAGTTCCTCGACTCCCGAAGGGGTTATAGCCACCCTGTACTCTTCTGTCTTGATTTCTTTCGGTACTCCCACTTTCATGATACCAAAGTTTATAGGTGAATCCACCTCCGGTTTTAAATGCCCGGATATGGACGATAAAGGGCTTTTGCGCACCTTATCCGGAAGAAGAGCATTGCAGTTCGGACCTGTATTCCCCCGGGGATATTTATCGACACCCATGGAATCCGTATCCTCTTCCAGGGCCTTTTAACGATGCAGGATGGATATTGCTTTCGGGAGGGTGCTTCGATTGCTAACATAATTCGATGGGGGAGAGCAGTATGCCCTGGGTAATGCTTTTCCTGTTTCCTTCGCGTGAGAGGATTTAGGGTGGGGAGACCCCCACCGAATCACTTCCTGCTGTACTTTATCATCCGGGCTTCATAGACGGAGCCGTCTTCCGAAACGGTCTTCAGGTAAAGGGGCAGTCCTATATCGCTCTTGATGCACAGGTCGTAGGTCACCTTTCCATTCTCTTCCACCACCAGTCTCCTGCCCTTCTGTCCCGCATAGGAGCAGGAACTTCCCTTCTTCACCCTTATGGTGCCCTCTTCGTCGCTCTGCTCCATGGTGTACTCCCCTGCGCCCATAATCTGATATGGGATGGCGGCGAATACGGTGACCCCCAGGGGAGCAAGCCAGGGGTTAAACATCATCTGGCCGAACAGATATGTGGAAATCTGCTCCGGGTCATCCACCTGAATCGTTACCTTTCCACTCGAGTTTCCCCATTTTCCCTTTATCGAGAGGGTCTTTCCATCTATCCGTATGGTGTAATTACCTTCAGTTTTCTCTCCATTCTCCTCCTGCACTATGGAGTATTCGAACATTTCCTTCGGGTGGAACTTCAGGGGCTGCCAGTCCATAACCTGGCCCAGGAGCAATGCCAGCATAATTCCCCTCCTTTATTTCCTCACCCACCACAGACCGCTGTCCACCACCACGGTGCCGTAGTACACTTTCCACACTCCGCCCATGCTGTCGATCGTGGTGTTGACCTGCCCATCGTAGTTGATGGTGGCTCCAGAATAGGATACGTTCATCGTTATCGTGTAATCCACTGCTGTTCCGCTACCCGAAAGGATTCCGGCACATCCGCCGTCCATGGTCATGGAGAAATTTCCATCCGCATCCACGGAGGGGATGTCCAGGATGAGGGTATCTGCATTGCACGTGGAATCGGCGTTCATGAGACTCTGCCACCCTCCGTACCAGGTTCCGCTCACATCCGTGGGGGTGCCGCCTCCGGATGTGTCCCCTATGGAGATGTCCACTATGTCCTCTGTGAAGACGGCAAAGAAGGAACCATTTATTCCATCGGCAGGGTCCGGGTCAGAGAGGCCGGAAATGGTGGAAATTTCACCCGCAGCCACACTTATGCTATAATTTCCGGGGGTTCCGGTGACGGATGAGGGGATTGTGTACGCCACGGTGGAGCCGTTGAGGATGTCGGAATAATAGACGGTGGAATCCACATCGTTGTTGTATAGCATCACCATCACCGATTTATCGTTACTCCCTCCCACGTACTGCCAGTTGACGGGTATTTCGCTTCCCGTGAGGAAGGTGGCACCGCTGTCCGGCGAAGTAATCTGCACATCGTCTATCTGTGGAGCGGTGGCGCTTGCGGTGAATGTGTCTCCGTCTATTATGGCCACGAGATTATACGTCTGGCCGCTGGAATAGGTTATGTCGTTTGAATAATATGCACCGTAATAGTAGGTAAGACTGGTGCCGTTGATGGTGATTATGGCGTCCGATACGAGTGCTCCTGTGGAATCGTAAACTTTGGCAAAGGCTCCGCTGGCCGTTCCTGTCTTATAGACCATTGCATACATGCTGTATCCGGAGGTCGGTGGGGTTTCGTTTCCTCCTCCCTCTTCCGGCTCGGTAGGGGTTCTGGAGCATGCGGTCCATACCATGGACAGGCTCAGAATAATGGGCAAAAATTTCCTCATATCATCCCTCCTTTTTGCTTTAGTTTAATTTTTCATCCCGTATCCCTCTGGATGAGGCCCGCTTAATCTGTTGATGGAGGCCATTTTTAGAATGGGGCCTGAATTTTTTCTCCGTTTATCCCTGGATTTTCGAAACTTTTTCCATGGGGCGGAGGGGTATCGATTGAACGAATCAATATGCCCCCGGGCCCCGAGTGTCCTGCCGATTGATAGTCTCCCTCCGCCCATGGCTCTTATCACTCCCAGTCCTTCACCACTATGTATTCGGCTGGATTACCCTGATATGCAATCCTCGCATCCCCACTCTGCACATCCACTATGTATAGGGTATTGGCGGGATTGCCGAAACTTCCCTGAGATACCGATGCTGCTATGTATCTGGAGTCGGGGGACCATGCTATGTGCTTTACGAAGACTCCATCTCCTCCCAGGATGAGGGTCCTGTTCTCCATCGTGGGGAAGTCTGCCACGTACAGGTACGAGTAATTCAGGTAGAGGTCCGATTCTACGAAGGCTATCCTGCTGCCGTCCGGAGATACACATGGCCTTGCATTCTGGTTGTTGGGGGTGCTCTCCAGTATGGTTAAGGTATCCCTGCTCAGGTTGTATAGCCAGATGTCCTGACTGTAGTATCCCCCGAAATCCTGCAGTATCAGCACCATCAGGGTATCGTTCACGAAGAAGGGGTCTATGTCCATCTTGCCCGGAGTGCCGAGGGTCCTGCTCGTTCCATTCTGCACATCGTATATTATTACGTCCACCGCTCCGTACCCATCTTCAGAGTTGAAAGCCACCAGATTTCCTCCCTGTGCGATGGTGGGACCGGACTGGGATAGGGGCATGTCGATTAACCGGGTCACCTCTCCCGTTTCCGGATTTGCTCTGTATATATCCATGTCCCCATCCTGGTTGGACGCGAAGTACAGATATCCATCGGAAAATACGGGTGTCGTCTCGCTGTACTGTGTAGTGGATATGGGGAGCATCCTCAGGTCGCCAGTGGAGGGGTCCAGGGTGTATATGTTCCAGGTGGTGTCCGATTCCGCGGTGGACGCGGGCTTCTTTATGGCCAGCAGGATACCGCTCACCTGGAATCCTCCCCCATCGTCGGGGGGCTGGGTGGTTTTGCTGCATCCGATGAAAAGGTATAACAGTGGGATTAATATGCTCCACCTCATGCCATAATTTTCGTATATTCGTGGAAAAACTTCAACAACACCTTCGGGGAACAGTATGCCTGCTTTAATCATACGTACCAGGTTTTTGAAGGGAATCGGTATCTTATCAGTCACTTTTATCCGGATTTCTCTCCGGCAGAATCCGGTTTTTCGAAATCCTTTCGCACAGGTTTAAACTTAATTAAAGTGAAACTGGACCTTGCAGACAGGTACAGAATCAGGTTGCTCCTCGATGAGGGGAAGTCCACTGCCGAGGTCGCCAGGATTATGGGAGTCTCCCGCAGGACCGTCCAGTACGTGGCATCGAGACCCATAACCCGAATGGATGAGGAGGAAGGGAAAATAAAGAAATACATCGAGAGGCATCCCCACCATTCTCCCTCCACCATAGCCCGAAAACTCGGTGTCAGTTTGTACAGGGTGTATAAGGTCATAAGGCATTTCCTCGATGTGCCGTCACAGACCGAAGAGGACAGGAAGGCTCTGGAACTGGTCCGGTACCTGCTGGATGATGGGAGAGTCGAGGATGCGGCGAGACTCCTCCATATGATAACCCTCCTTCCATCTGACCACTGGATTCTCATGAGGATTCCAGACGAACTTCTGGAGCCCTCGTATCGCCTTTCCAAAATCCGGTACAAGATGTTCAACTGGGGAGTGCCATTCAACGAGATTCTGGAGGAACTGGAGGAATATCTGCACGCCCTTCGAAGGAGGAAACTCTACCTGTACTACTATCAGGGCCACATCCTGAAGCTCTCCATCCTGAACCACTACGGGAGGTTTCATGAGACGGTTTCCTTTTACAGGAGGTACAGAAAGACCATAATGGGTCTTCCATTTGGGATAAGAATCAACCTCATTGCTCCCGTGGTGGAGGCTGCCGTGAGTCTTTCCCTCAGGGGAGTATATGGGCCTCTGGTCAGGTATTTGCACGAACTGGTGGTGAAGGACGATTTCCATGCAGAATGGCACAGGCAGGTGACCCGTCAGGTTTACTTTTCCTCCCTTCATCTCCTCGGCATATACGATAGGGTGTCCCTCCTGGAGGATGGGGATAATCCCCTGGTGAGGGCCCTGCATCTGCTGGGATCCGGGCGGTACGAGGAGGTGGCATACATGGGGGGAACCTCATCCGGCAAACTCTACGCCCTGCATCTGTCCATCATCAGGAATGTGGCCCGCATCATGGTGGGGCTGGAGGAAGAGCCTATCGATGAAGAATATATGAAACTCCTGGAGACCAATCCCGTATCTCGATTCCACTATCTCCGGTATCTGGCCCTCAGGGAGGCGAGGAAGGGTAACAGAAATGGAGCCATGTCTTACCTCCGGGAACTCCTTTCCGGTTCGAAGGAGGGCATCCTTTTCAGGGTGTACAGGGCCATAGTGGAAGGAGATTACGGGGTTTTGAGGGACACACCGAGGGAGGTGCTCCTGAGGTACTGGATGAAGCAGGACATGGGCAGGGCCGTATCCTATGCCCGCAGGTATTCGATGATATTCCCGCTCCACGAGTATGTGCTCCTCAGACCTCCGTCATCCATAAGGGCCTACAGGTACGATGTCCTGTTGCCTGTCCTTCCCCCTCCTTCCTTCCGGGTCGATGGGGACTGCGTCTGGATTGGAAGCAGGAAGATAAAGATGGGTCGTTCCATGGTGGATGACGCCTTCAGGAAACTCCTGAAGTCCGGATCCATGTCCCGCCTGGAGCTGGATTCTCGCACTCTGTCCGCTCTCCTGAGGAAGTACTTTCCCCTGGTGAGGGCTGACCGTTACCATGTGAAGCTGGTGGGTACTCCGGTCAGTACCTGACTTCCACCAGGGTAAGTCCCCTTCCGGGAACCATGAATGGATTGAAAGGGGCTTCCTTGAGGATCTTCCTTATCTCATCCGCGGAGTATCTGAGCATCAACCCCACCATGCTCCTGACCATCTTGTAGAGGAATCTGTTCCCTTCCACGATGTAGTGCAATTCGTCCCCATCCCTTTCCCACCGGGACTGGAATATCCTGCATATACCTTCCCTGTCCGAGCGGGCCGATATGTGCGTGAAATCGTGCTCCCCGAGGAATATGCGGGCTTTCTCATTCAGGGATTCGATGGATTCCCGCACTGGATAATGGTACGTGTATCTGCGTCTGATGGGGGAGGGATAGGGCACTATGCGATATAGATAGACTTTGGACCTGGCCGAATATCTGGCGTGGAAATCTTCCGGCATCTCTTCCACACCCTTTACGTAAATGTCATCCGGAAGTATGGAATTGAGGGCTTCCTTCAGACGATTCACCGGCGGTTTCAGGGTAGCATTATCCAGATGCAGACTGGCGACGAAGTTCAGGGCATGGACGCCGGAATCGGTTCTGCTGGCTCCTGTGAGTTTGAAATCCCCTTCCGTGAGCTTCCCCAGAGCATCCATGAGGACCCCCTGCACCGTCCTCCTGCCCGGCTGAATCTGCCACCCCTCGAAGTCGGTTCCATCGAATTCCAGAATTAGTTTTATCACCATGCGTCGGGAAATTTTATATGGAGGTGACGACATCCTAATGGAAACCGGGAGCAGGTGGAAAGGGATTCGCCCGTGGGTTTAAAATAGCCCCATGTTAACCCTGATTCTCGCTCTGACACCGGTTCTGGATACGCTCCTTTCCCTGAATGGAGGTCCCTTTTCCGGAGAAGGTGATATCCCTGTCTGGATGGCCACGGTTTCGGGGGATACTCTTCTGATTTCCGATGGAA
>WGAQ01000151.1 GCA_015494735.1 Caldifarciminota bacterium
CCCCAGTACAGGTACGGATTCGGACCCTTCACACCCGGCTTCGTATTCGTTCCATTCGGGGATGCCGATGCGATAGAGACGGCCATAAACTGGAAGACCATTGGGGTGATGCTGGAGCCCATACAGGGCGAAGGGGGCATAAACGTCCCTCCCGATGGATATCTCAGAAGGGTCAGGGAGATAACGAAGGAGAAGGGAGTTCTTCTGATACTGGACGAGATTCAGACGGGTCTGGGAAGGACGGGGAAGCTCTTCGCATACGAGTGGGAGGATGCCCGCCCCGACATCCTGATATTGGGAAAGGCTCTGGGAGGTGGAGTGTATCCCGTATCGGCGGCACTGGCAGATGACCATATCATGGAAGTGATAAAACCCGGAGACCACGGCTCCACATTCGGGGGGAATCCCGTTGCAGCCGCTGTGGGAATTGCGGCCCTGGACGTTATTATAGAGGAGAAACTCCCCGAAAGGGCTCTGGAGCTCGGAGAATACTTCATGGGGGAATTGAAGAAAATAGACAGTCCCTACATAAAGGAGGTGCGCGGAAAGGGCCTCATGATAGGGGTGGAGATAAAACCCGAATACGGCAACGCAAAGCCATTCATAAAGAAACTGAAGGAGAAGGGCATACTGGTGAAAGAGACCCACGAAAGGGTGATAAGGTTTGCACCTCCGCTGGTCATAAAGAAAGAGGAACTGGACTGGGCCATAGAGAGAATCAGAGACGTATTCACGCAACCTCTGTGATGGGCGGATTCCTCCGCCCTCATTCCTTCGGAGGGAAGGTCCTGTATCTGTAATAGGTCTCCAGCTGTTTCTCCCTCAGAAGCCACTTGGCATGCCCTATATCGAAGGCGTAAAAGAAGAGATTACCGGCAAATCCGGACAGGAGGACCGACATGTCCACCAGAAGGCGCTTCCTGTAATCCTCGGGAAGGGCCACATACCCGTTCAAATCCGAATAAAGCCTGGCTCCCCCGTACACCATTACACCCGTGGAGAGCAGTCTCCCGAGAACCACCATCCATCCCCACTTCCCCTCCCGAATCATGAAGTGGAAATAACCCGGATAGAGGGAAGCGAATATATAATCGTAAGGGTCGAACTTCCAGGCCAGAGTTCTGAAATCCTCATAGGGCATGTTCTGCGGAACAACGGGCAATTCGAAATGAGGACCGTACAGGGAATCCTTTTCCAGCGTGATGGTTATTCCATTGCCGGTGAGGGAAAGGAGAAGAGTAATCATACTGAAAATTTTAAGCGAACGCGTGTCAGAGAATCCGGTATCCCTTTTCCGACAGGTATTCGATTATGGTTCCGAGGAGAAGAGGCCCATACGTGATTTCCCCCGTCGGGTTCGGCATCGTTCCCCACTGCTGTGAAAAGGGACATGTAAAATTTCTCCGAGATGGTCCACCCCCTCGTACTCTTCAGGAAGTGGCTGGAAGAAGCAGAGCAGAAATCCGGAATGGAATATCCCAATGCCGCAGTCCTCTCGACAGTGGATTCCGATGGAATACCCGATGGAAGGGTGATTCTCATAAAGGAGATAGACAGCGACGGCATCATTTTTTACACCAATTACGATTCCGCAAAGGGACATCAACTGGAAAGCAACCCCCATGCATCCCTCACCATTTACTGGGACAGACTCTTCAAACAGGTCAGGATGCGGGGGAAAGTGGTGAAGGTGGAGCCGGAGCGTTCCGATTTCTACTTTTCGACGAGGCCCAGGTGCTCCCGTATAGGGGCATGGGCTTCCCGCCAGAGCAAACCCCTGAGGGATTACGATGAATTGATGGAGAGATACAGACAATTCGAAAAACAGTTCGAGGGGAAGGAGGTTCCCCGCCCTCCGTACTGGGGAGGGTACAAACTAATACCCTTTCAGGCGGAATTCTGGATCGGGAGAGATTGCAGATTGCACGAAAGATACCTGTATGTGAAGCGGGATGGGGAATGGGAAATCATCATGCTGAATCCATGAAGCATTAAAATTAGATAGTAAGAAGGGATGAGCAGAAAATCCGCAGAGGTTCCTGTAAATAGAGAAGTCCTCCAGTGGGCTCTGGAGAGGGCCCGGAGTAGAACGAATCTGGACAGGTACTTTCCTCTATGGAAAGAGTGGTTAAAGGGTGATAAAAAGCCCACCCTGAAGCAGTTAGAGAAACTGGCAAGGCTCGCCCGAATTCCATTTGGATACCTGTTCCTTTCCTCGCCTCCGGAAATGAATCTGCCCATTCCCTACTTCAGGACCGTAAGAGAACCGCGCAGAGGCGGGATAAGCGATACCCTCATGGAAACGGTGAGAATCGCTTCACACAGACAGGATTGGTTGCGGGAATACCTCCAATTCCTCGGAGAGGAGCCCCTCGATTTCGTCGGTTCCGCTCGAGAAAACAATGATGCAAGGACGATTGCCAGACAGATAAAAGAGAAATTATCCCTCGATGACAACTGGGGAGAGGATTTCAACACATGGCGGGATGCCCTCAGGTTCCTAAGAAATCGCATAGAGGAAATCGGGATATTCACATTTTTCAGCAGTGTAGTCGGAAATAATACGCAGTGGCCAATACAGGTCGAAGATTTCAGGGGTTTCGTCCTGGTCGATGATTATGCTCCTGTGGTTTTCGTAAATTCCTCTGATGCCATCTCAGCACAGATATTCACACTAATGCACGAACTGGCCCATATCTGGATTGGTAAGAGTGCGGCATTCGA
>WGAQ01000152.1 GCA_015494735.1 Caldifarciminota bacterium
ATGGTGCACCAGGCTCCAGCCTCCTGTAAACAGTGGACGGGGAACCTGTACTCTTCCACCACCTCCAGTATCTGCCCGGTGATTCCATACTCCATTTCGAATACCTGATATGGCTCCGTGGATGTGGATATGGCGATTATACCATATTGCCCTTTCCGGGCTCTCAATTTCAGTTGCCTTCTCAGGACATCGACCGCATTCACCTTTATGGCAACGGGACCGGATGCCCCGTACTTAATTCCCCTCGTACAGCAGTAAATACATCCGAAAGAGCATCCGTAATATGGATTGATGGAGTAATCATCCAGAAACCATAGGTCCCTCCTCTTATGGCGATTCAAAATGCTCTTTACATGAACTTCACGAATCACGAATGGCTCCTTCGATTCGAAGAAGGGTCTTCTTAACCTGAATGCCCAGCGGATAGAAACCTATAAGCGTCCCCTTCCGGGTAATCAACCTGTGGCATGGAATGAGAATCTGAAAGGGATTTCTCATAAGTGCAACGAGCATTTCGTGGAATTTAACTCCGGCTGCCCTCGAAATTTCCGGATAGGTGGCTGTTTTCCCGAGGGGAATCCGAACGAGAAATTCGTAAACTGCCCTGTGTTTATAGGGGAAATCGGGGATGGAAAATTGACTGCCCCCTCCACCACGGACTTCAACTCACGGGACAGCCACCCCTCCAGGTCATCCGATTGAACAATCTCCCCCTTCAGGGAATGGTATTTCTGGATTTTCTTCAGATGATTGAGAGCCTTTTCCCTTTCGTAATGCCATCCATACGCCCATACCCTGCCCCCACTCTCCAGAAAATAGACATGCACCTTAAAACCATAGATATCAACCATTTTTCTCCAGAATGGAAATGAGCCTCTTCTGATATTCCATGGGGAGTTTCTTCATCCCCTCCCTGATTATTCTCCGCCTGTACCTGTCTGTGGTGGATGAAAGCTCCAGCAGGAACCGGAACACAGCCCCGGAATCCTTTTTGGAGACCTCCCTCAGAGCCCACCCGATGGCTTTTATCACCTCCCCATCCCTTTCATCCATGGCTCTTCTCAAAAAATCCAGGCAGAATCGGGCATCCTCCTTTTTACTCCTTATATAGGGAGGGATGGTCGCCACAGCAAGGCGGCGGAGCCATCTGTTATCGGATTCGAGCCACTCCTCCATCATGCCGAAAATCTGCTCCCTGCTTCGGGCGGCAAGAGGATCCATTACCCGCAGACGCAGAGCCATCTGGTCGCAAATTTCCCAGTTGTCGATATCACAGACCACACCGGATGCAAATCCCAGAACCCCATCGGGCATCGTGCGAATAAGGGCAGACAATGCAGAGATGGCAACGAACCTGTAATCCCTCTCCCCGGTATTCCACAGGGTGGAAATGATTTCCATGGGATTTTCCCTCCCCCTCAAAAGATTTCCCAGTTTCTTTCCCAGACTGTTCAAAAACGGCGTGGATGTCATTCCGGAGGGCGTTCTATTCTCCAGAAACAGGCCTTTCAATCGAATCAGGGCATCGGGATTTCCATCGGCAAGGGATTTCAGAACTTCATCCATGCAGTCAAATTATAAAGGGCTGACTCTCCTTTCTCTGTAAAATTCTCCACATGCGCAGGATAATTCCACTGCTTCTGATTTCCACACTGATAACGGCATGCGGCGGCGGGGATAAGAGGGATGTTCTCATTCTGGGCTATTATCCCAGTTCGGAGAGCGAAAAGATTATAGAGGACCTGAAACCACTGGAAGTCTATCTGGAAAAGCGTCTGGGGATGGATGTAAAGCCATTCATCGCAACGGATTACACCTCCATGGTGGAGGGTTTATGCTCCGGTAAAATCGATGCCAGTTTCCTCTCACCGTTTCCCTATGTACTGGGCAGGAAGAAGTGCGGAATCAAAATGATTATAATGTCCCGCCGGGAGGATGGCTCCATCTTCTATCAGAGCTACTTCGTCGTCAACAGTAAGAGTCCCTACAGGAGCATCTACGATTTGAAGGGGAAGGTGTGGGGTTATCCGGATATAACTTCCACGAGCGGATACCTGTATCCCATGCTCAAGTTCAAAAAGATGGGCATAGACCCGGATGAGTGGTTCCCCGAAAGGGTCCAGCTCACCAGCCACGAGAATGTGGTAATTGCAGTCTATAACGGGGAAGTGGATTTTGGAACCATCTACTCCGATGCCCGAAAACTCCTCCTCAGGGAATATCCGGATGTGATGGATGTGGTCGTAAAAATAGACAGCATAGGACCCATTCCAAACGATGGTGTTGTCGTCTCTCCCAATCTGAGTCCGGAAATAGTGGAGAAGTTGAAAGAAGCCTTTCTGGAAATGCCGAAGGACAGCACCATTTACGAGAAGATGAAAATCTATGGATGGTACGGCACAGCCCCTGCAATAGACTCCCTGTACGACATGGTGGAAGAGGCAGCCCGCAGCGCAGGAGTCATTCGATGAGTCTCATGAAAGCACCGTAGAAATCCTTCAGGAATCGCTCCATCTCGTATCGCTCTTCCACAAGGCGCCTTCCCCTCTGCACCATCTCCATCCTGAAATCTCCATCCTCCAGTTTCCCGAGGAGATAGAGGACGGAATCCACATCGAACTCCCTCAGAATCAATCCCCTCAACTCATCCGGAATCAATTCATCCAGAACCGGGTAATGGGTGGTGATGAAGGGGGTACCCGTGGCCATCGCCTCGAAGAGGGGAAGACCGAAGGCTTCCTTTTTGCTCGTATATAATAGAACATTTGCAGAGTGGTATAGTTTCACCAGCTCCCCATCGCTGGAAGGGGCGAACACTTCGCCGAACACCTTCAGTTTCCTTCGAAGTTCCTCATCAGCAGTCACGAACATAAGGTGATATCCCCTATCCCTCAAAACGGGAGCAATGCGAAAAATCCTGTCCGGTCCCTTGTGCTTCTGACGTCGGGGAAACATGAGCACCCTCCTCTTCCAGGGACGGGAAGGTCGGTACTGGAAAACATCCAGTCTCACACCGGGATAAACCACCTCCTGTGCGCCGGTCAGGGATGCCAGCCACCGGGAAGTGGCTATTCCGGGAAGGGAAAATCCATAGGAGGTTCTGGCCATGTGATGGAAAGGATGGAATACGGGATAGAAGTCGGCCTCATAGTCCTGAATGAAATAGACCCCCTTCACATCCCGGAAGAAGGGACGCAGGTACGTGGTGAGGAAGAAGTTGTAGAGGATGGCATCCGGTTTCCATGCCCTTATAGTTCTAATATAATCGAACAATCCGATTTCCTGGACAGAAACATCTATTCGAAAAGGGCTATCGAACTTACCCCGTGGAACGAAGAAGGCCACTTCATGCCCCATTTCGTCCATTTTACCGGCTATTTCCACCAGGAGTCTCACACCACCCTGTGCCCTGAGGGAAACGACGGGAATTGCTATCTTCAACGGAACAAATTTTATACCAGAAACCCTTTAAAATTCCCCATCGGGAGAGAATGGCCAGAATTCTCATCGTATCCACCTACTACCTGGACAGCCATCCGGCTCCGGCGGTTCTGAGGGTCCGGGGACTGGAAAGGTACCTACGGGAAAGGGGCCACGAGGTCATGGTATTCCACTCCAGCAGTCCAGTATCCCCTGCATCCAGAAAAAGTCCCTCCCTTCTGCGATGGGTGGGATGGCCCGACTCCCAGCTTCCATTCGTCCTGAAGAATGCAATCCGGTACAGGAGTACCCTCCAGCAATTTTCCCCCGATATCGTCTATATCACCGCACCGCCCTTCAGCATCCTCCTCCTTCTCCCCCTCACCAACCGGCCCGCATTTGTGGAATTCCGGGACGTATGGAGCTATGACAGGATTCTGAAACTCTACCGGACCCCTTTCCAGAGATGGCTCACGGATGCATACGAGGGATATGTCCTGAGAAAGGCCCGGAGAATCATAACCCTCAACCATAACCAGAAGAAGTACATGATGGAAAAGCATGGACTTTCCGAATCCAGATTCACAGTCCTGCCCCACTTCTACATACCGGCAGACCTGAAGGGATGCACCCCTGTCCCTTCCAGAGTTATCCGCATCTGCTACATGGGAACTGCCGACTGGATGAAGGGACTGGAAAAGGTTCTCCCCGCAATGTCCCGGATGGGGGAGATAAGGCCCATAATACGGGGGAAAGTGAAGAACATATCCCCGGAAGGGGCCAGAATCCTTCCTCCCCTGCCCCCCATGGAAGCAATCAAATGGGCATGCAGGAACTGCGATATCCTGTGGGTGAGTCTGGATCGATTCGAGGGGCACCATCTGATTACGAGCAGTAAATCCAGGAGTTTCCTCGCCACAGGGAAACCCATAATGGCCACCATCCCGATGGATAATCCCATGGCAGAGGATTTCAGAAAGGTCGGAGGAATATACATGGCGGATATAGATGATGCCGGTCAAATCGAAAGTATGCTCATGAGAATACTCAGGGACTGGAAGACGGGACAATTGATGAGACCGGAAAATCCGGAGATATTCAGATACGATGTGGTTCTACAGGAGCTTCTGAATGCAATGGGGGAAGAAACTCCCCCGAACGATTGAATCACGGAATAACGATTTTCCCCTCAACTTCGCCTATTCTGTAGAAATAGGTGCCCGAATTCAAGTTCAGATGTACTTTTTCGGAATTCAGATGGATTTTTCTCACAAGGCGTCCGGATGCGGAGTAGATTTCCATCCTCCTGCCCATCAGATTCTGCGGAATGTGGAGCATCCTTCCATCGAAACGAATAGTGGACTTCAATGCCTCTCTGCTCGCTATTATCTGATTCAAATCGAAGGACCATATCCCCCGCCCATGCGTCCCCGCATACAGGGTTCCGGTGCCTTCATCGAGAACGAGATGAAACACGGCGGACATGGGAAGGTTATCACCCACGGGCACCCATGTGGTGTCCATCAGGGCATACACACCGAAATCCGTCCCCGCGATGAGAACGCCACCGTAATATTCGAGAGAATTTACCGGAGCATCCGGGAGATTATATCCCAGGCTCTGGAAGGAATTTCCACCATCGTAGGAGACATAGACATGGCTTATGAGCTCGTTCCACCGATAACCGGAGAATGAGACGAAGAATGTGTCGCATGATGCGGGAAGCGTCTTTATTGATGTGAGATACCTGTTCGGAAGGGGCAGTTTCGTGAGTTCGGTCCACGTTCCACCGGAGTATTTCCAGAGTTTCCCGTCCGTGGTTCCGGCATAGAGGATGGAAGTGTCAGCCCTGCATATCTCCACATAGGAGATGGTGTGGGGAGAGCCACCCGTTAAATCTCCGCTTATGGGTGACCAGTCGTCTCCGGAATTGATGCTCCTCCAGATTCTGTATGTCCCCAGGTACATGACCTTTTCGTTAAGGGGGTTCAGGATGTAGGGAGTGTTCCAGTTGGTTCTATCGGATGAGAAATCGTAATCGATGTAGGTAAAGGACCCCGGGTCGCCCCACTGTCTGGAGCGGGCAAGTCCTCCGTACTGATATTCTGCGAAAACTATATTGGGACTGTCCCTGCGAACCCGGACCCAGAATCCATCCCCGCCATAGATGATTTCCCAGTCGGGGTTTCCACTCCTGTGGGTTCCGTTGTCCTGTGTACCTCCGAAGAGCCTGTTCGTGGCGGGGTCGTGTTCTATTCTGTAGTACTGGGTGGCATCCAGGCCCTTCTGATGGGTGAAGTTGCTTCCACCATCCGTGGAGACATATACCCCGCCATCGTTCCCCAGAACGATGAAGTCCGGATTTGTTGGGTCAACCCATATTGCATGCTGGTCCACATGCACGTTGAAGTAATCGTACATGTATGTAATCTGGTCCCATGTGGAGCCCCCATTCGTCGTTCTCCAGAGGTCCAGTTCCAGGGCATATACCACATCGGGATTGGATGGGTCCGCATAGATGCTTCCGAACCACCAGCAGTAGGGTGCAGTAAAATAGGGCTGTCCGGATGTGGGACTCCATGTATCACCCCCATCGATGCTCCTGTAGATGTTGTCGAAATAGTAGCCGGTATTGTCGCAGTAAAAGGCGTAGAGTGTATCGGGGGTTGCCGCCGTTATCCCGATTCTTCCGGCGACCGATGGCAGTCCATTCGTAAGCTCCGTCCATGTATTTCCCCCATCTGTGCTCCTGTAGATTCCGCTCGTGGGTCCGGCAAAGTGCCGAAAATCCGGACCCCTCAGTCTCTCCCACATGGCGGCATAAATCGTAACATCCAGACCACTGGGCACAAGAATCATGTCTATGCAGGCTGTGGAATCGCTCACGAAGAGGACATGCTCCCATGTATTTCCTCCATCGGAACTCCTGAACACACCCCTGACAGTATCCTTTCCGTACAGGGCGCCCGTCACACAGGCATAAAGAACATCCGGATTGAAGGGGTGAACGAGTATATCTGCTATGTACTTTCCCTCACGAAGGCCCAGGTATCTCCATGTATTTCCTCCATCCTCACTCACATAAATCCCATCACCATGATAGGAATCACCGCTGGCATTCACCTCCCCCAGCCCAAGATATATCCGCTCCGGATTATGGGGGTCCACGGTCACATCGCCCACAGCGAGGGCGGGCAGCTCATCCGTCAG
>WGAQ01000153.1 GCA_015494735.1 Caldifarciminota bacterium
ATGAAAACGCACTGCGGGCCCCTGCCCGCAAGGGAACAGTACTCCTCCACTCTCTCCAGAAGACGCCCGTAATTCTCCTTTATGGACACAGCCGGTGCAGTTCCCCTTTACACCTTCTCGTAAACGAAGCTGTCGCCGGGATTCAGTACCACCACCTTCGCCTTATCACCCACCAGTTTCCTGAATTCCTCCGGGTCGGCCTCTATGATGGGGAAGGTGTTGTAGTGGATGGGAATCACCGTGTCGGGCTGTATGAATTCGACGGCTCTGGCAGCCTGATATTCGTCCATGGTGTATCTTCCACCGATGGGAAGGAATGCTATGTCGGGTTTGAAGAGTTCGCCTATGAGTTTCATGTCGTAGAAGAGACCGGTATCACCGGCATGATACACAGTTACACCCATGTACTGGACCACCGCACCCGTGGGGTCCCCCAGTTGCGCAGTGTGCCACGCGGGCGTGAGGGCAATCTTCACTCCATCGACGGATATGGGTCCTCCGATATTCATGCCCTCCGTCTTCTCCACGCCCTTTTCGGCGGCCATCACCGCCAGTTCATGCTGGGAGACGAAAACAGCCCCCGTCCTCTTCGCTATTTCGAGGGCATCTCCCAGGTGGTCTCCATGGTCGTGGGTCACGATTACTATATCCGCCTTATCTATTGCCTCTGGACCAAAGGGGGCCTTCGGATTTCCAGTAAGGAAAGGGTCGATGATTATTACTTTCCCGCCGATTTCCAGTTTTACACCTGCATGTCCCAGATATGTGACTTTCATGCAGAAAGTATAAAGCAAAAGCACGGGCAGAAACGCCCTTCCGAACTCAATTTCCCCGCAGAAATCCGGACATGCTCCGGAAGAATTCGCTCACAGGATGGAAAGGGAGCCCGGCAGTTTCATCGAGGAGGGAAAGAGGAAGGCATTCTCCTGCATGTGATTCCCTCGTATAACATTTAAGTATGACGCTGACATCGAAGGACCACATAGAACTTCACGAAAAATACGGTGCGCACAATTATGCTCCCCTCGATGTGGTTCTGAGCAGGGGAGAAGGTGTCTGGGTGTGGGATGTGGAGGGGAGGAAGTATCTGGATATGCTGGCGGCGTATTCTGCCGTCAATCAGGGGCATCGCCATCCGAAGATTATTCAGGCGATGAAGGAGCAGCTGGACAGGATAACCCTTACCTCGAGAGCCTTCTACAACGACAAACTGGGCCTGTTCCTGAAGAAACTCCACGATGTCACCGGATACGATAAAGCCCTTCCCATGAATTCGGGTGCGGAAGCCGTGGAAACAGCCCTGAAGATTGCAAGGAAATGGGCATACGTGAAGAAGGGCATACCCCTCAACGATGGTGAAATCATCGTTGCGCTAAATAACTTCCACGGAAGGACGATTACTGTCGTCAGCTTCTCCTCCGAGCCCCAGTACAGGTACGGATTCGGACCCTTCACACCCGGATTCGTATTCGTTCCATTCGGGGATGCCGATGCGATAGAGAAGGCCATAAACTGGAAGACCATTGGGGTGATGCTGGAACCCATACAGGGCGAAGGGGGCATAAACGTCCCTCCCGATGGATATCTCAGAAGGGTCAGGGAGATAACGAAGGAGAAGGAAGTTCTTCTGATACTGGACGAGATTCAGACGGGTCTGGGAAGGACGGGGAAGCTCTTCGCTTACGAATGGGAGGATGCCCGCCCCGACATCCTGATATTGGGAAAGGCTCTGGGAGGTGGAGTGTATCCCGTATCGGCGGCACTGGCAGATGACCATATCATGGATGTGATAAAACCCGGAGACCACGGCTCCACATTCGGAGGGAATCCCGTTGCAGCCGCCGTGGGAATTGCGGCCCTGGACGTTATTATAGAGGAGAAACTCCCCGAAAGGGCCCTGGAGCTCGGAGAATACTTCATGGGAGAACTGAAGAAGATAGACAGTCCATACATAAAGGAGGTGCGCGGAAAGGGTCTCATGATAGGGGTGGAGATAAAACCCGAATACGGCAACGCAAAGCCATTCA
>WGAQ01000154.1 GCA_015494735.1 Caldifarciminota bacterium
ATAGAGGTCTATTACAGTTTGCTTCTGTCCAGGGAGGACGAAAGAGAGAAGGAGAAGGGGAAAGACCCGCAGGAAGAAATAGAGAAACTGAAGAGGCGGATGCAGGAGATGGAAGCGCGGATGGAGAGGGCTTTCAGAATCGGCAATAGCATAATGGAAAGACTGCACATCCTGAAAAGGGGGGATGTGGTGGAGGTGGATGGGGAAAAGGTGGAGCTGAATGAAAATCCCGCCCGCGTGGCCGGGAAGTTCTTCGAAGAATACAAGAAGCTCAGGAGGGGAATCGAGAAACTCCGGAGGAGGATAGAGGAAATCCAGAGGCAAAGCCGCATGGCCCACGAGGAGGAGAGGAAGGGGAACGATGTCAGGAAGGGGTCCCCTAAACCCTACCGGGTATTCGAATCCCCGGGGGGATTCCGCGTATATGTGGGAAAGAGCGCAAAGGGAAACGACTATCTCCTTTCCAGAATTGCATCCCCGGAAGACCACTGGTTCCATGTGAAAGACAATCCCGGCTCCCACGTCATCCTTAAAACAGGGGGGAGGGAGCCCTCCATGGAGGACATAGAGTTCGCTGCAAAACTGGCCCTCCAGTTCAGCAAGGCCGCATCGTCGGGAAAGGGGCTGGTGAGCCATACTCTGGTGAAGTACATCAGGAAACCCGGAGGAGCACCGCCGGGACTCGTAATCGTCAGGAAAGAAGAAGTCATTCCCGTGAGACTGGAGCAGTAATGCTCCGGCGCTGACCGATTGAGGGGAAACCGTGCAGGGAGATTTCATGGTTTGATTAATTTCCTCTCCCGGATTAAAATGTTCACATGCAATCCGTTCGAAACGGGGACCTTGTGGAGGAAATCAACAGACTCTTCCACGACCTGACAGCAGACTCGTACCACAGGGTGCACCCGGAGATATTCAAAGTACAGCACTCCCGTTTGATTCGATTCGTAAGGACGCACCTGAACGGGCACTTTCCGGTCATACTGGATGCGGGAAGCGGGGATGGATTCATGCTGTCTGTCATAAAAATCGCCGGAACTCCCACGTACGAGAGGTTCCTGATGCTGGACATATCGTACAAAATGCTCGTCAGGGCAAGGGAGAACCATCCGGAAGCACTGGCCATAAATGCCAGTTCCATGAGCATTCCTCTGAAGGACGAATCGATAGATCTGATAACGGTCAACTCTGTCCTGCATCACCTCCCCGAGCCCGAGACATTCCTCATGGAGGCCAGGAGAATCCTGAAGAAGGGAGGCATCCTGTTCGTGAATCACGAGCCCAACCTGCGATTTTCCAGAAACAGCGTCCTCTGGCACATGTCATCCATCGCGTCCATAATCGTCAGGAATGCCAATCCAGTAAGGAGTCTCCGGAGGATTATCGCATCCATTCGCGGCATACGCAATCCCGTGTACATGGAAATAAACCGCATTCTGAAGCAGAAGGGCCTCATAGATGAATTCCTGCCGGACGCCGTTATCTCATCGTACATCGACTTCCACTCTCCAACAGCGGGGATGACGAGGCGGGGGGAGGGGATAGACCCGGATATCTTTGGAAAATACTTCCGGGTGAAGCACATTGAGACATACGCCCACCTCGGGAAGATAGGAGAAAAATACAGTGGCAGAATCGTGGTTCAGATGGAGTCCATGCTCAGGAGACGGTATCCCATGGACGGCTACAAACTGACTGCGATTCTCGTAAAGGAGTAGGACTCTATAATTTGCCCATGCTGGTAATCCGGAGAGCAGGGCAGATTTTCACTTCTTCAGACCATTACGGTGTGGTGGAAAATGGGGCCATAGTGGTGGAGGGGGACAGGATTCGATGGGTGGGGCCGGACGACGAGATTCCCGTATCCCTGGACAAAGCGGAGGAGGTGATAGACGCGGAGGGGAAAGTCATAACTCCGGGATTCGTGGACGCCCACACCCACATTCCCTTCTACGGGCACAGGGCCGATGAATTCGAAATGCGGAACATGGGGATGAGTTATATGGAGATAAGGGCGAAGGGGGGAGGAATAAGGAGGACGGTCCAGATGGTCCGGCAGGCGACTAAGGAGGAACTCCTCGAGTACAATCGGAAACTGGTGAGGAAGGCGCTGGAATACGGAACCACCACCCTGGAAGGGAAGAGCGGGTACGGTCTGAATCTGAAGGATGAAATCAAACAACTGGAAGTTCTGAAGGAACTCGACGAAACCGAGCCCATAGACATAGTGCCCACATTTCTGGGAGCCCACGAGATTCCCGAAGGAAAGGATGCGGACGAGTACATAGAAGAGGTGATTTCATGGCTTCCCGTGATAAAGGACCTCGACCTGGCTGTATTCGTGGACATCTTCTGCGAGAAGGGGGTCTTCTCCGTGGAGCACGCCCGCAAACTCCTGACGAAGGCAAAGGAAATGGGTTTCAGATTGAAACTCCATGCAGAGGAATTCGAGAGAATAGGAGGAGCCATGCTGGGCGCGGAACTGGGAGCGGTCTCCGTGGACCATCTGACTGCCGTCAACGAAGAGGACATGGAAGCCTTGGCCAGAAGTGGAACCACAGCCGTTCTTCTGCCGGGAACCACTTTCTTTCTGGGGAAGGGGGACTATGCCCCCGGAAAGAGGATGCTGGAGAAGGGCGTGAAGGTGGCCATAGCAACGGACTTCAATCCCGGCTCCTCCATGACCCAGAACATGCAGTTCATGCTCACACTGGCGGGAATATACATGCACTTCACAGTGGAAGAGGCCCTTAAAGCAGCCACCATCGGGGGAGCCATGGCTCTGGGCCTCGAGGATGAGGTGGGGAGCATAGAGGCGGGGAAGAAAGCGGACATCCTCATATTCGATGTCCCGGACTACAGATACATACCCTACAACTACGCCATCAACAACCTGAAAATGGTGATAAAGGGTGGAAGGCCCGTAATGCCCTGATAACCACGAAAGGGACCCGGAATCATCGGGATTTTAAAATCCGCTCCGTGCGGAAGGATATATTTTCCAGTTAAACTTTAAACTATGCGCATCGTCATGTGGAGCCTTACAATCGTCTTGGTCCTGATTTACGGGGCCGCCAACATCCTGCTGAACATACCCACCTTCCTGAAAGTGGAAAACTTCCTGTACATACTGCTGTATCCGGCATTTACGTACCTGTACCTCGAGAAGAAGCTCTCCGGACCTCTCATTGCACTGGCATTCTTCAACGCCGGAAGGATTTCCCGAACCATAATAACACCGGAGGGACAGTTCCACGAGATGGCCTTCAG
>WGAQ01000155.1 GCA_015494735.1 Caldifarciminota bacterium
ACTCTCCATAAAGACTGTTAACCGCTATCTGAATCTCCTTTCGATGGTGTTTCAGGTTTATCCGCTTCCCCCTTCCATTCCAGCGTGGGAACTGTCGTGAGGAAGGCGCCGAAGGTCTATATCACGGACAGCGGACTGCTCTGCCATCTCCCTGGTATGTCTGACTGGAGAGAATTGTCGGAAAGCCCTTATCTGGGACCTGTGGTGGAGACATTCGTATTCACCGAATTGCTGAAACATGCCTCCCTTCCAGGGGATGAAATCTTCTTTTACAGGACGAACGGCGGCACCGAAGTGGATTTCATCATTCGGCGGGGAAATACCCTCGTGGCAGTGGAGGTCAAAGCCACTTTCACCATTAGAAGAAGGGCTGAGAAGGCGATAAAGGAATCTGCCAAGAAGCATCCCGAATTCCACTATGGCTATGTCTTCTATCTGGGGGACAGAGCGGGAAGTATGGGAGACAATGTCTTCGCAATTCCCGTCGCGGGGCTGCTTCAGGGTTGACGGTTTCTGTTCTTCAGAAAATAATCCAGTATGACCGGGGCGTATTCTTCGAAGCGGGGAGGGTCCCATCCCAGTTCCCTTCTGGCATTGGTGCAATCGTATAGGGCATGCGTCTCGAAGTAGTCCAGGACCTGAGGAGGCATGGAGCCCTTGAGGGGAGGGAATTTGAGCAGAAATTCGAAGGTTCTGACGCTGATGGAGAATCCCAGAATGCGCCTCCTTCCCAGCAGGTAATTGATCAGTCTGTAAATTTCGTGCAGGTTCATAGGGTCGGGGTCGGTCAGATGGTAGGTCTTCGTCAGTTCCCGGGTCATGACTTTGAATATCCCTTCCACCACGTAATCCACAGGAACGATGTTGGGTTTCACTTCATCATTTCCCACGTAGGGGAGGGGGAGCCAGAGGGGGAGTCTAGACAGGGCTTCCATAACGAAGTACGGTCCGTCGAACTTCTGAGTCTCACCGGTTCTGCTGTCTCCCACCACGATTCCCGGACGGATTATGCCCACCGGTAAATGGGAGAACTCTTCAACCACCACCTTTTCGGCGAGAAACTTGGTCTCTTCGTAGTAATTTTTGAATCCCTGTCCCTCATCCAGTTCATCTTCCCTAACGATGCCCGTCCTGTCGCCGGAGACGTATGCGGTGGAGATGTAAGTGATATGACGCAGCAAGTCCTGACCATCGAGGAATTTCATCACATTTCTGGTTCCGACGACGTTTACCCGGTATGCGGGCTCCCGCGGCGTTGCCAGGTCGTATATGGCGGCCAGATGGATGGCGTTTGTAATGCCTTCAGGGGCATCCTCCATTCCCAGATTATCCTCCGTGATATCGCCGACTATCAGGTGAATTCCTTCGGATTCCGGAAGAGTTCTGGCCATCTCGTAGAACCTCTCTTCCACCAGAGCGTATATCTCATCGAAGGCTCCGGATTCCCTTATGAGCCGCATGAGTCTGCGGGCTATGAATCCGGGATAGCCTGTGATGAATAGTTTACTCATACCCGCCCAAATTATAGGGTATCAGGGCACATAGGTGTCCAGTATTATTGGAAGGTGAACCATGACGAAAGCATCGACGGACAGGGCGTGAAACACCAGAAGAACGGAAAACAGGGCTACCAGAAGGGAGATGATGCGCCATGAAAATAGAAGGGAAAGCAGGATGAACAACGTGGGAATGTTGTAAATATGGCGGGTCATAGATTCGTAGAATGGGACCTTCTGCGAGAACAGGGCCAGAACCAGCAGTGCAAAAGGAATAGCAGATAGAAGGAATAACCTATCCATCCCCCTCCTGATGGCATACCACACGAGCGAAAACATCATGAGGAAAAGGAAGAGCACATGGTCCCCTCTGGGTGTCATCAGGATGGAACCGAGATTCTCCGGTATGGTAACAGTTATATTCTTCCAGATAGTCTCGAAGGGAGATGAAAAGTGGTGAACATTCCCCCATGCGTACCTGTTCAACTTGTACCATACCAGAGGATCCGAAAATTCGTGCCACAGATAGAAACTGAAAACCATTATTCCGGATATTCCCAGCGTTGCGTATACAGGGATTCTCAGAATCACAGATTTCACATCTTCCTTTCTCTTCAATGCTTCTATCAGATATACGAGCAGAAATGCCGGCAGGAAGAATGCAGACTGGAATCTGACAGCAGTAGCCACTCCGAGGGTCAGGAATGCCGGAAAGTATCTTCCCGTCAGAAGGAAATATATCGACACTAAAAGGATGAATATGTTCAGAGACTCCGAATACGCCATGTAGAAGTGGACCGATGCGGGATAGGTGGCCATCAGGATTATAGTCCTGTACGAGACTTCCCTGCCGAAATAGCAACCGGTAATCAGGGCCAGGAGTATGAAGGTAAGCACTGCAAACAGGGTACTGGTTATGACGAGTGCATATTCACCCTTCTGAATGACCTTCGCTATTATCTTTGACACGATGGGGTAGAGGGGAGGAAACTGGGGATTCTGTTTTCTATATGGATTACCATCGTATGTATATCCATGCCTGAATATGGCTCTGTACCATGCCCCATCCCACGCAAATCTATTGAACCTGCCAGAGCCATACAGTTCCACATATCCCACGCCGTGTAGCCTCACCTCCCCATACCTGTTCATCACATCCGTAAACGACTCGCTCCCATCCAGCCTCCTGAATCCCACCCCGGCCAGAGCCCATGGAAAATTATCTCCATCTACAGCCATTATCCGTATCCTGTGGGCACCTTCTGGAATCTCCACTTCGATCCTCTCCCACAGGGTCCAGGAACCACCGCGAAGTACAACAGTATCCACCACCCTTCCATCTCCAAAAAGGACCATACGCACATTCCGATGGTACGGAGAGAATGCGTACATGGTAATACGGTCCACCTTCTGCCACGGAAAGTGCATATCCACTCTTTTCGAGGCCCTTACGTATGAAAATGCGTACTTGGACCTCTCCACGATTCTATCCAGCAATACTCGATTAATAAACACATAGTGAACAGAGAATATCAACAATGCCCATAATACAAGGCAAAATTTGTCCCGAATATTTTTACAGTTCACATGTAAATTTTAAGAAACTCTCTAAATTCTTGCCAGAGTTATCCCGGAGAAAAACCTTTATAATTGTCAGCAAAAAGGAGGTGGAGATATGGCGTACGTTATAACGCAACCCTGTATAGGAACCAAGTCTGCCGAGTGTGTTCAGGTGTGCCCTGTGGATGCCATCCATCCCAGGCCCGATGAGCCCGATTTCGAGAGCGTGGACCAGCTCTTCATAGACCCCAACACCTGTATAGAGTGCGGCTCCTGCGCTTCCGTGTGTCCGGTGGGTGCCATCTACCACGAGAACGATGTCCCCGACGAGTGGAAGGACTTCATAGAGAAGAACGCAGCATATTTCCAGCAGTGATGCTGTTGGGGGCGTGAGCCCCCTGTTGAACCATGCTCTTCCTCGTTGGATTTCTCGAAGTATCGGATACCTTCTTCTTAAACAGAGCCCTGGAGCAGTACGGTCTAACCATCCAGGATCTGGGTTTTCGCAAGGACAGGGCTGATGAGACCTATTACAAGCCCCCCGGAGTAATAGAATCCTTCAGTAATCCCCTATACCTGTTCGATTTGATGAAATCCCTCCATAAGAAGCGCGAAATCCTGTCCCGGGCGGAACTGGGTTTGAACGAGCACTTCAAGCTCTCCATAACCGGTCCCTACAGAATCATATCCCGTCAACTCCCCGAACTCCATCCCATCCTGCCCGACACCCTGAAAATCGATTCATCGGACAGCGTGTCCACATCCATAACTTTACCCGATTCCCTGATTTACGCCCTCAGGAATTTCGTCCTCGCTGTGGATATGTGGGACTTCTATTACGGAAACGCCATGGGCACCATCGGAAAGAAATCCCGCGACAGACTCCACACCTTCCTCGCAGAGTATCTGGAGGAAGATTCCGTGGGAATCATGAGGTTTCTGGACGCCCACAATCTCGATTACGAGCCCTTTTTCGAGGACAGTCTGTACATAATCCTGGACAGTCTGCGCCTGAGGGACATGTTCTTTGGAAGCATGGTCCTGCTGGACGCATTCCTCCTCCTCAGGAATACCGCCATGTATCTGAAAGATTCCGCCATAAGTCTGAAACTCCAGAGTCCCCGCGGTCTCATAGTCATCGACAGCATAATCCCGGATGACTCTTTCCTCGTATTCATAGACACCCGTGGAGCCGACACTTACGAAGATATTCCGTGCGGTCGGGTGTGCGCGATACTGGACCTCTCCGGAAATGACATTTACAGCATGGAATTTCTCGCCATAGATGGAGGGAAGTTCCTGTTCGATGCAGATGGAATGGACAGGTACGAAAGGGTGCGGCTCTTCGGAGGGAGCATGCTGGGAATCTCCTACGTGGAGGATGCCTCCGGAGATGATTTCTACGATGTGGGGAAGTTCTCTCTCGCTGCCGCTGTCCTGGGAGTGTCCATATTCAGGGATGGAGGCGGAGACGATTTCTACAGGGGGGTCAACACATCCTTCGGATTCTCCGGTCTTATGGGACTGGCCGATTTCGTGGATTCGTCCGGGAACGACATCTATCAACTGGGCAGATACGAGGAGCACAGACCCCTATGGAGAAACGAATATGTGGCGATGGGCCTTGGATTTTCCATGGGGTACAGGGAGCCGCTGGGGGGTGGACTCTCCGTATTCGAAGACGACGGTGGGAATGATGTCTATACATGCGGAACCTACTGTCTTGGTGCGGGATACTGGTACGGTACGGGACTCTTTCTGGATGTGAAGGGGAACGATAGATACGTGGGGACGGAGTACGGAGTGGGGGCGGGGATTCACCTCGCAAGTGGTGGATTCTTCGATTTATCCGGAAGCGACATATACGTATTCAAGGCAGGCCCTTCTCTCGGAAGCGGGCACGACTGGTCCGTGGGAGTGCTTTACGACAGGGAAGGTAACGACATATATCACGTGTCGGGGGGGATAGGGAATTCCCTTTACAATTCCACGGGCATATTCATAGACGGTGGTGGAGACGATTCCTATTCCTTCACAGAGAAGGACCTCTCCTGCGGGCAGGCGATGAAATCGAAGAAAGCCCGTGAGTACATGGGTATCGCTGTATTCGTGGATGTGGACGGAAAGGACACTTATCCGGAGGGGATGCCCTGCAGGAATGGCTCCACATGGCGCTCCGGTGATATAGGTATCGGGATAGACGGGGAATAATCCGGGGATTTCCATTAAAAGAGAGGAGAAGCGGAGGGAGTGGGATTCGAACCCACGAGGGGCTTTTGGCCCCTACGCGCTCTCCAGGCGCGCGCCTTCGTCCGCTCGGCCATCCCTCCGACGGATAGAAATTTTAAAGGATTTCCCCCGCCGCATCCACCCATTTCCGGCACGAAATTCCAATGCCCACAAACCAATCGTTTACACTTCTTTCCGGAAGGTCCGGAATGGCAAAAATCCATGTCGAAATCTCCCTCTGCTCGAACAGGACATGTGGATTCCTCAGTCGTATCCCGCGGCGGTCATCTGAGTTTCACTATCGGAGCGAGATGCGTAAAGGGTTAGTCATTTTCAGTTTTTCCATGTGGCGCTCAGTTTGTCTGAACAAAACTTACATTTTTGCTATAAATTGTCGGCAATAAAATAATTTTACCGTTCCATTCACCGCTAAAATTTCGATTACGTAGAGCAAATATCCTAAATATCCTTCTTGTTAATAAGCAACATTATAATTTTCGGCATGAGGGACGAGAAATTCTTTCCAAAAGGCGCTATTGCCTTTCTGGTGGCCCTCACATTGCTCTATGCGGCTCTGTGGTTCGTGGCGTACTGGGATGTAATAGTCAGGAGACTTGGAGGAGGTATGGGCCATGGATAAGGCAGAAAAGATTGCACTGACCTTAGCCGGAGCATTGACCACCACGGCCTTCATTGGAATCGTGTTTGCCGCATACGGTATGGGGGTCATGGTTCCCACCAGCATAAAGGATATGAAACCCTTCGAAAGGGATACCGTCATTCAGGTTTCCGACAGACATTACGAAATCCATTACATAGCGCGAATGTGGGCCTTCTTCCCCCAGGAGGTGAGGATTCCGGTGGGTTCCACCGTGGATATATACCTGACATCCACGGACATTATACACGGATTCAATATACACGAGAAAGCGGTAAACCTTATGGCCATACCCAATGCTGTCAACCACGTGAGAGTCACCTTCGACAGGGAAGGCGAGTACAGGATAGTATGCCACGAGTACTGCGGAATCGGGCATCAGATGATGAGCGCAAAAATCGTCGTATATAACCCGGAGGTGGAAAATGAAGGTGGATAGGGGTTTGAAGCTGCTCGTTCTTCTCGAACTGCTTATTCCTGCATCCCTGCTGGTACTGGGAATATACCACGGCCTGATGCAGGTCATATACAGGGCAGGATGGTTGAAAGCCACCGAATTCTGGGGTCTGGAGTACTATCAGGGCCTTACCCTGCACGGAGTTGTAAATGCTCTCGTCTTCACCACATTCTTTGCCGTGGCTTTCGGGAACATTCTCGTCCCCTATCTTCTGAAGATGCGCTATAACATGAAGGTAGCATGGCTCTCTTTCTTCCTGATGCTCACGGGAACTCTATTCGCCTCATGGGCCATACTGGCGAGAAAGGCATCTGTCCTGTACACCTTTTACCCTCCCCTCAAAGGTCATCCCCTCTTCTACATCGGTCTGGCTCTGGTGGTCATAGGCTCGTGGGTTGCATTCTTCAACTGGATTCCCGTCTATCTGCGATGGCGCAGGGAGAATCCCGATAAGAAGACTCCCATCGGTATAGTGGGTCTATTCGTTCAGTTCATAGTCTGGACCATCGCTTCCGTTGCTGTGGCATACGAAATCATATTCATGCTCATCCCCTGGTCCCTGGGATGGGTGGAAACAGTCAATGCAGAACTGGCCAGAACCCTCTTCTGGATGTTCGGTCATCCCCTGGTCTATTTCTGGCTGCTGGGGGCATACATAATGTACTACGCCATGCTTCCAAAAGTGGCAGGTGGAAAACTCTATTCGGACTTCGCAGCAAGACTGGTCTTCATGCTCTTCATCCTCTTCTCCATGCCAGTTGGTGTGCACCATCAGTTCACGGACCCCTCCATAGGACACAACTGGAAACTCCTTCATACCTTCTTCACCTATCTGGTATTCATCCCCAGTTTCCTCACAGCATTCACGCTGGCGGCATCTCTGGAGTATGCGGGCAGGAAGAATGGGGGCAATGGCCTCTTTGGATGGTGGCTCAAACTCCCCTGGTTCAGCACGGAGGGCAACAAGTGGCTCTTCTCCTATTTCATAGCGGGGCTGCTCATTTTCATCTTCGGAGGCATATCCGGACTGGTCCAGGCTTCCTACAGCGTGAATCTACTCGTGCATAACACTTCCTGGGTCCCCGGGCATTTCCACATGACGGTTGCCGGTCCCGTATTCCTGGCCTTCACCGGTATGACCCTGTACCTGGTGCATAAACTGACAGGGAGGGAAATACCCTTCAAAAAGTGGACAGTTATAGTGCCATACATGTGGCTGACAGGCATCGCCCTCTTCTCCTGGGGTCTTATGAGGGGCGGGCTCCACGGCGAGCCCAGGAGGACCAATCTGGGACTCAGTTATCTGAATCCGGATTCCCCTCTCTACATGCCGGACTGGCAACTCTACACCACTGTAACCGCCATCGGAGGTATAATCATGTTCACCGCCATGGTAATCTACTTCACGCAACTGTTCGGCATATTCTTCACCAGGAAAACGGGGGATGGAAGCATAGAATTCCCGATAGCAGAACCATATCACGATGAAAATGTTCCCTGGGTGCA
>WGAQ01000156.1 GCA_015494735.1 Caldifarciminota bacterium
AGGGCCAGGGTCAGGGTGCCTGCGGAGGCATCGGAGGAAGAGGTCTGGGAAATCGCCAGGGAAAATCCGGCCCTGAAGAGGTGGATAGAAGGCAAAGAGATAGTGAAGCGGATTTACAAACCCGGAAGGATGCTGAGCATAGTGGTGAAATAGGGGGAAATTCCCCCTACTGCCCCTTGACTTCCCTCTCCATATCGTAGGACTTCCTGCGCGAGAGCTTCGAATACTCCTGGAAGTTGTACGTGAGGGTTATGGAAAAGGCAGGGGAGAACCACGCGGACGAATAGTAGAGAGTATTGTCTCCTATTTCGCTTCTCATAAGGATTCCCGGAGGGAAGGTCAGACTCGCGTTGAGCATGAAGCTCTTCCCGATTCGACCCCTGTACCCCGCTCCGATGAAGAAGGGCGGTTTGAGCTCCAGAGTATTGTAAAACATGGTATAGGGCTTCACATAGTCCAGAAAGACATAGAAGTTCCTCCAGCGGATGGACATCTGGGCAGAGGGGTTGAAAACCCTGAAGGTCTCACCATCTCCACTGTAAATCGCATATCTAACGGTGGGCGAAAACCTAAGGAATCTGTAATTTATGGAAGCGGTAATCGTGTAGTACTCGACCCGGTCGAATACCCGATTGATAAGTAAAAATGTGTCTCCTTTCATGACGGGGAAATCAGTCACCCACTCGTTATTATTCCTCTCGTAGGAGAGGGAAAGGTAGAGTATCGGACTGCCCAGATTCAGCTCCAGGGAATTGATGAAATAGGGATATTTGGGGGCATCGCGGTACACTTTGAAATAGGGAGTGACGTACATACTGTAAGTGGTGGAAAGCCAGATGGGAGGAAGTTTTACCCTCCTGGAATAGGATATACTGGCAGACAGGCCTCCGGGGAAGGTCCTGCTCAGGGACACGGATGGGTAGAAATTCAGATACGTGAGACCCGTATCCGAGATAATCCTCAGATATTCCACCCTCAATCCCGCCTCGTACCTGATATTGGCGGGCATGCTCCCGCTGCGCATGAGGTATAAAGCATGGGAGGAGCGACTGTAGGAGGCGTTCTTTTCGTAATCCCCGCTGCTGAATACATTGTCCACCCGCCTCACATCCCCGAGGTATCCGAACGAGTATCCACCCCATCTGAAATCCGCATTGATTCGCAGTATCGTGGATGTATCAGTGGAAGAGGATGAAAGGCTTCCTGCAGATGAAGATGTGGTGGAAGAACTGCGGGAATAGAAGACACCGACCCTGTTATCCCCCTTCCTTATCCCCGCATATCCGGAGAGATATCCCCCCACAGAACTCGCCGTCCCTCCATCCTCACCGTAATCCATGTGCATCCCCATCCACCATCGGGATGGGACGATTTCCCCCTCCAGAAACACACTGTCGGTGAGTCTGTAATCCATGGATATACGGGCACTGGCCCACGGATACCTCTGGTAGGAGGCTCCGGTATAGACCAGAGGTTCCATCCCCTGAAAGTCCAGGACCACGGAATCGGACCTGTAATTGGTCCAGTTGCTGAGGGAAAAGGCCATGGATATCGCACTCCTTCCCATATCGAAACCCACGAGGACATCTGCCGAATACCTGTCCCACAGGCCCCCACTGAGACTGGAGGAGAATTCCCTCCCCTGCGCCCTCCTGAGAACGATGTTGACGATTATGGGAGCGCTGGCTTCGTACTTCGCCGATGGGTTGGTTATGATTTCGATACGGCTGACCCTGGATGCGGGCATCCGCTTGAGGACCTGCTTTCCCAGAGGATGCGGCCTTCCGTTCACATAGACCACGAAGTCGCTTCTACCTTTAATCTGGACGTTATCCCCCACCACCGAAACACCCGGAACTTCCCTCAGAACATCCTCCACCTTACCCCCGGCGCTCGCCGAACTGGGTATAACCACCCTTTTGCTCCCCTCCATGCGCACTATGGGCCTGGGGGCCGTCACCACCTCCTCCCCCACCTCTATGGCCCTCTCCCTGAGTACGATTCGGAGGGATTTACTCTCCCCCTCGAGATGAACCCTGACGGTCTCCGGAAGAAAGGACAGGTGCTCCAGAATCAGCACGTAATCACCGTCAGACAGACCGGAGAAGGCGAATGTTCCATCCGAGTCCGTATAGGCTCCTCCCACGAGACTGTCTCCCTCGAATAAACTGACCGCACAATACTCTACAGGGCTGCCTTCCGAATCCACAACGACCCCCGAAATTTCCGCATAAACCAGAATAAGACACAGCATATCCCACCTCCTTTCAACCACAATACGGAAATGGGGAGGAAAAAGTTTCAGGAGATTATCTCCAGCTGTGCCTTATTATTCGGGAGTGGGGAAAGTACCTGCGTATTATCATCTGGAACCTGTCGAAGATTCCGGGCGTCCTCACGAGTCTCACCCATCGGGAATATGCAGGTATATTTCTGAGGGCCGGATTCCTCCCCGGAGACAGCAATTCGAACAGGGGCGCGTCTATTCCCCTCCTTTTCAGTTCCCCAAGCACTTCTTCCAGAATATCCGGAGCATCGGGGAAGACAGGCGCCACGAATCCATAAACCCTGATGCCCTTTTCCTTCAGCTTAGAAAGGGTTTCCATGCGAACCTCCACGGGAGGAGACTTGGGCTCCACCTCCCTGAAGTGCTCCCTCCGGATTATCGAAAGGCTCATCCCCACACGGACATTCAATTCCCTCAGCAAATCCGCATCCCGCAGAACGAGGCTCGAGCGGGTAAGAATCTCTAGGTGGGCTCCCGGATTGTATTTCCTGAAGACCTTCAGGGTCTCCCTCGTCAGACCGTACCTCGACTCTATGGGCTGGTACGGGTCCATTACGGTTCCTATCAGTATCCTCTTTCCCCTGTATCTGCTTCCATTCCTCACCAGCTCCCTCTCCAGGGTTTCGATGAAGCCTTCCTTGGGATAAGCGAAGCTGCCCCACTCCTCCGGTTTCCGACCTGCAAACCGGGACATGAAGATCGCATAGCAGAACCTGCATCCAAAACCGCATCCCAGATAGGGATTGACGGAGTAATCCACCGAAGGAATGCCGGACCTGATTATGGAATTGCGGACCCGACCCACTCCCTAATGTTAAAGGAAAGCCCCGCCGGAGGCGGGGAAATGGAGAAACTCACTTTATGATTGACTTTCCGGTTATGTCCAGATGCCTGTTCACCTCACTGTCGTAGTAAAGAGTTCTGACGACGGCACTCCCTTCCACCAGGTCATCGTTTATCCGGACCCTGAGGGCCTCATCCCCCACTTTGAACTCATCCCCTTCAGAGAGACCCAGCCTTCCGGCGTCGTAGGAGGTCATCTCCACCGTTTTGATGTAATCCTTCACGTAGGGATAGAAGATTTCGGAGCGGAAGGAGTAATATCCGGACTTGAAGATGTGGGGAGCGGAATACAGGTACAGCCCTTCGCCCTCCACGGGAGAGGGCTCCACGTATCCCACCTTCTGGGGAACCGTGATGTAATCTGCCCTGTCGTGCACGTAGTAGCGGGAGACCTTCCGGATGGAGGGAATCCAGTCGGCATAGGGACGGATGCGGGGCTTCAGACTGAAAGAGACATTCGAATATGGATGGACCTCCCGCTTTATGGCATCCCTTATGTCCTTTTCGTCCGCGTATCCGAAGTTGCTTCCGAATCTCTTCGCAAGGGACTGGAATATCCACCATGCGGGCATGGCATCTTCGTAATTCCAGAGAGCATGACGGTGCACCTGAACCCTGCCCTCCGTATTGGTCCTCAGGCCGTTCTCCTCGAAAATGGTGGTTTCAGGAAGCACGTACTTGGCAAATTGATAGGACACGTCTGCGAAAGGCGAAATCTGAACCACCACCGGGACATTTCTGAGGGCCTTCTCCACCAGTTCCCTGTTCGGAAATTCTATGAGGGGCTCCACCTGCCAGAGGAAGAGGACCTTTATCTGCCCTTCTGCGGATTTCAGCAGGATGTCCCTGGTATTGCCGCCGGTAAAGCCCATATCGATGAAACCCTGCGCATTGGGTCTGTGGCGAAGAATGAGCACCTTCACATTATCGTTGAAGAGGGAGCCGTACAGGATGTTCCTTATGGCACCGTAAGGAAGGTCATCGGAAAGAATAACCAGAGTCTTCCCATCCTTCAATTCGATATCCAGACCCTTCCCCGTCTCCAGAAACTGGCCCAGTTTATATGCGTATTCTTCGAGGCGGGATGGATGGAACACTATACCCCTCGCCCAGCGCTCCTTTATATACTTCTCCCTGTAGGTGTGCAGGACGTAGAAGGAAGCCCCTCTCCTGCTTGCGGAGATGAGCCTCAAACCTATCGTGGGATAACTGTTCCTGATGTCCACACCGAATACGATTATGTTCTGCGCATCGTCTATATCCTTAATCAGGCCCGTGGAAACGGAATATCCGAACACCTCCCCCACGGGGTCCTTCTTGTGGGCAGCCGATACGTGGCGAAAGTCGATCTGCTCGACTCCGAGAACCTCCCTGAAGAGTTTCCTGCCCACGAATGCACTCTCGTTGCTGCTGCGACCTCCAGCAATTACGGCAATCTCAGAAGGAGATACCCCTTTCAAGTCCTCATACAGGCTGTCCAGAACGTAATCCCAGTTCTTTTCCTCGAATCCGCCCTTTTCACGAATCAGGGGTCTGGGAATCCTGTCGCTGGAGCTGACCCAGGAGTGGGAAAACCTGTCCCTGTCGGAGAGCCAGAAGTCGTTCACATCCGGATTGTCCCTTCCCTGAATCCTGTAAACCTTAAAGAGGTCTCTTCTGCGGCCACCCTCCTGGAATGGTCCGCGGGACAGGGGATACTTTCTGCGCACATTGACGAATACGTTGGTCCCTATGGAGTCGTCGGGGGCGATGCTCTCAACCGCCTCTATCTCCCACGGGCGGGCCTTGAATCTGTAGTCCTTCGTATTTATGGCACCCAGAGGGCACACCTCCGCCAGGTTCCCGGAGAACTCATTCTGAAGAAGGTGGTCCTTCCAGACACCGAACAGTTCCCACCATCCGCGGTTGTAAGCACCCCAGTCGTTCCCTCCTCCAATCTTCCAGTAGAAGCGCTCACACCTGTCGCACTCTATGCAGCGATTGGGATAGAGGTCCAGGAAGGGTCCGGCATCCTTCTTCTCCTTTATACGCTTGGGAAATTCGTTTCTGGATTCGGTGGGGCCGTATTCGTATGTGATTTCCTGCAAATCGCATTCTCCACCGGCATCGCACGTGGGACACTCCAGGGGATGGTTCAGGAGGAGCAATTCCACCACCCCTTTCTGCATGGTATTCCGGACTCCGGGGTCGTCGAATATGACCTCCATTCCATCCTGTGCAGGCGTAACGCAGGAGGGCATGGGTCTCTCTCCACGCGGAGTTTTGACGAGAACGTTGCACACCCGGCAGGAAGCGGCTGGAGGCAGTTTCGGATGGTAGCAGAAGACCGGAATCTTTATCCCGTTTCTCCAGGCGACGTTTAATATGGTCTCGCCCTCTTTAAATTCGTATTCCTTTCCATCGATGATTATTTTCGGCATGGCTAATGAAAGTTTAAAGTGGGAAAGGCGGTTTTTTCCATAAATCAATCACCAAAGGGAGCAGCACGATAAAAGGGCACGTATCAGAACAGTTTTTCCAGTTGCTTCTCCGCGGGAACCCTGTCCTCATCGAAGAATCGCTTCCACAGTATCGACAGAATCTTCTTCTGCATCTTCTCATCGGGAGTTATTTCTGCAACCTTCTGCTTCAGATGTCTGAGGAATCGAGTACTCCTCTCCACTTCTATCTCCAGACGCTTCTCCACTTTGTCTGCGAGAACTTCCAGATTAACCCTCTTCTTGCTCCTCGAACGGGATTCCACATTCTTCGCCTTCTCCAGTCTGAATTTCACCAGGTCTATCAACTCCCTGTAAAGCTCCAGGAGAACCTCATCCCTCTCCTTCGGGTCCGTAAAACCAATCGCCTCCAGAACAGCCCTGTCCAGTTCGAGCCTGTGCAGAGCCACTCTGGACAAATCCACCTCTTCAGGCTCCCGCGCCCCCAGCTCATTGAAAAAGGAAGTAGCAAATGGATTGTCCAGAACTGGAATGAGGATTTCGAAGTTATGGAAGGCATTCAGCTGAATCTCGAGGAGCTGCTTGAATAATCCATTGCGCATCGCCTATAAAATTGCCCACGATGGAAGTCATCCATCTGAAGGACATTCACAAGTCGTACACCGACGCCGACGAGGTGCGGGTATTCGAAGGTCTGAATATGTCCGTTCTGGAAGGGGAAATCGTGGGAATTACGGGGCCATCCGGGAGCGGAAAAACCACCCTGATGAATATAGTGGGACTCGTGGACAGACCGGACAGGGGGCAGGTGTACGTGCTGGGCAGGGACACGATGAGCATGAGCGAGAAGGAACTTTCTGCATTCAGGAACGAAAATATAGGCTTCGTGTTTCAATATCACTATCTGATTCCCGAACTCACAGCGCTGGAGAATATATGCATTCCAATTCTAATCGCGAAGAAAAACGCTTCCCGTGAGGATGAGAAGAAGTGTCTTCAGGTTCTGGAGTACGTGGGGCTTTCGGAAAAGGTCAGCAGTCTTCCCTCCGAACTCTCGGGAGGGGAAAGGCAGAGGGTGGCGGTGGCGAGAGCAATCATAAACGAGCCCGCTATCATACTCGCCGACGAACCCACCGGCAGTCTCGACAGGGAGAACAAGATGAAGATTATGGAACTCTTTACCTCCATCAGGAACAGGTACAGGACCACCATCCTGATAGCCACCCACGATATGTCCCTCCTGAAGTACATGGATCGCGTGTACCGGATAGAGAACCGCCGTCTGGTGGAGGTAAATCCCTCAGAAGGATGAATGGAGAGGGCAAATAGCCCTCAGAACATCAGGTGAAAACTGTTCAGAATCACTCCCGTACCATCCGACTGATAGTAGTACCTGAATTGATACTCCAGATTGGGCAGCAGGAACAGGGAGAGTCCACCCCCCACCCTCGTCAGATTTATCTTCATGGAGCCGAAATATCCCTCCGCATTGTAGACCCCCACTATATGAATGCCTTTGCGGGCAATCCATCGGAGGGACAGGGTGGCAACGTCTTTATCCGGATAGTGCTGCGTTTCCCCTATGAGAGCAAACCAGTCCCTTATTCCGGCCCCCATATAGGCGTCGAAAACGTAATAGGAAACATTCTGATATAGGGCCGAAGCACCGACAAGGAGCGTATATTTACCGAAAGACCTGATGTAGAAAACGTTGGTGAAGTAAGCCTGCTGATCGGGGGTGAAGAATACGTTGGACAGAGCATTTATCGCTCCGAGCGCAAAGGCAAAGTTCTGACTCCTGTATCCCACTTCAATGGCCCCATTTTCCATCCTCTGCATGAAGTAGTTGGCAGCGCCGTCGTCCAGATAATCCCTGGTGAAGTACGAGTGGTCATCGTACCTCAATCCCACGTTGGGCCAGAAGACTCCGGCTCTCATGTATCCACCTTTGATAACTATGTCCTTCACCATTCCATAAGCCTCGATGCCGGTGGAGGTACTCACCAGATTCTTTCCAACGAAGACTTCGAAATTATCGTTCAGACTGGCATGCAGGTAAACGCTGAACTGCATCGGGAATAGATAGGTTCCATTGTTGTACTGCATGTAGAAGAGACGGGCATCCATTCCGTATTCGAGCCAGTCCCCCACCTTATAACTCCTGTATCCATAGGACCTGAGAGGAAAGGTTATCTGCTGAAGAATCTGGCCCATATCCTTCCTGAGTCCTCCCCCATCCACCCTGTAATGGCACGAGGTACAGTGCATTCCATTCATGACCGAATAGTGAGGTAGGGAGAGGAGAATCGGAAACAGCATGACCTATCCTCCTATGTAGATGTAGCCGGGTGCCCCCTGATTGTTTCCCGGATAGTGGCACGTGCTACAATCGGTCTTGTTCTGCCAGGTCCCCATCTCCTGATACTGTCCGTTGTATTCGATGCGGGCCCTTATGGGAGTACAGATATTGCCAATTATCGTAAAACCGCCATCGGTTCCGGTAATCGCGTGCAGGGTATCCCCCAGCTGGTCGAATATGTAAACATCCACACCCGGAAGGGGAATGGAATCCGTTGGAGATTGAGAAACCCAGTAGGATATCGTGGTGGAGGGACAGGTTGTGGTCTCTTCCTCCTGAGCGGGCTCGGTAGCACATGCTCCGAGAATCAGAACCAATAGACCAAGAGCCCATCTTCTCATCGCAAACCTCCTTTTTGAAGTTAAAGCCCCTTACAGGAAAAACAGGCTCTGTAAGTTTAAAGGCAGTTGTTAATTTAATGTTGAATTTTAATGAATTTTAACAGAATTTTCCCCTTTAACATTTAACACGTGCGGTTCGATATCCCGGGAAAGCCCGTCCGCTCCATATTGAAGGTGATACTCTTTCCCGGTGAGGAGCTCCACACCAGCCCCTCTGCCAGAGTGATGGTGGAGGGAGCCTTACCCAGGATTCAGAACAGGGGTCCGCTCATAATCCACTCGTTCCGCGCTGTCCGCTCCGAAACTTTCCTGTGGCTCTCGCCATCCCATCCGGGGGATATACATCCGCTGGAACTCCGCTCCGAGGGCATTAAAATCAGAACGAACTCCTACGTGGCCCACTTTGGACCGATGGACGTGAACCCCCACAGGGAAATGCACCCCGGCATGGGGGAGGAATGGATTATCGCGAAGGGTCTGGGCATAGTCTGGGTTTCTGCCCCCGGACCAATAGAGGAAATCAGGTTATCCCCCGGTGAGGAGGTGCTCGTGGACGGCGATTTTCTCCTGTGTATAAATCAGGAAGCGGATATGCAAATCCTTCCAGGAAGCATGGAAAAACTGGTGCCGCTGTATCTTATAAAGGGTCCTGCCAGGCTCGTTGTCTTCGATAGCAGGCATTCGGTCCGGAGGGGAAGGGGACCCGGTTTCCACTTTTTCCATATCCATTAGAATTTTCGCCCCCATGAAGAAATTCACCATAATCAGTCTGGGATGCCCCAAGAATCTGGTGGACAGCGAAATCATAATGGGCCAGATGGAGGAGGCGGGATACGAGTACTCGGAGGATGGGGAAATCGTGATAATAAACACCTGTGGATTCATCCATCCTGCAATCCAGGAGAGCGAGGGAGAAATCCGACATCAGCTGGAGCGAAAGGAAAGGGGTGAGGTGGAGAAGGTCATAATAGCAGGATGTCTGGTGCAGAGGAAGAAGCAGGAACTCCTGAATCTCTTTCCGGAGGCGGATGCCATAGTGGGCCACGACGATATTCCCGGAATCGTGGAAATCATAGAGGGTAAGAAAAAGCCCCGTATATCGGAGAATCCCCGATACCTGCCCACCCTTCAGTTGCCGAGAATAGTGAGCACCGATTACTATGCATACATAAAGATAGGGGAAGGGTGCTCCCGCAGATGCGCCTTCTGCACCATACCCTCTATAAGGGGCAACTTCCGCAGCAGAACGATAGAGGACATAGTGGAGGAGGTCAGGGAAATTGCAGAGATGGGCATCAGGGAAGTCGTCCTGGTGGCACAGGACTTCACCCTGTACGGTATCGACATTTACGGGGAAAACCGCTCCGCACAGCTCCTCGAAGCCATCAACGAAGTGGAGGGCATCAGGTGGATTCGCATAATGTACGCCCATCCCCACGGGGTGGCCCAGAACCCACAGATAATAGATGCAATGGCATCTCTGGAGAAGGTGGTCCCCTACATCGAACTCCCGGTACAGCACGCGTCGGAGAGGGTCCTGCGCAGGATGAACAGGAGCGGTGGAAAGAGGGCCGTACTCCAGTCTCTGGAGTTAATCACAGAGAAACTTCCAGGAATCGCCATCAGGACGGAGGTCATAGTGGGCTTCCCCGGAGAGGAGCAGGAGGATTTCGAGGAACTGGTGGCATTTCTGAAAGATTCTCCCTTCGCCCGCATAGGCGTCTTCCCCTACTACAACGAGCCCGGCAGTGCATCCTATCGCATGGATGGTCAGGTGAACGAAAGGGAAAAGGAATTACGCTACGAGATAGTTCGCCGGATTGCAGAGGAAAAACTCATGGAATTCCAGAGGGGTCTCGAGGGGAAAGAGGTGGAATTCATGGTGGAGGGTTTCGAGGGGGGCTGGTTCCACGGAAGGAGTTTATACGACGCCCCCCAGGTGGATGCCGGCATCAAAACCAGAAAGGCTTTCAGACCAGGAGAGGTGCACAGGGGCCGGGTGGTGGAAGTGTCGGAGGATAGGGACCTGATAATCGAATAGTCTTAGGGGCTCCAGCTGTCGTGAACCACAGCCAGGAGACTGTCCCCGACGAATATGAATCGGACGGCGTGCCAGTCCAGATGACCGTACTTCTCCGTACCCGGTATGCAGAATTCCACGAAGTGGACACCCCTGTCGAAGACATCCCTGAAGTTGAATGGAGTGTTGCCCGTGCACAGGGTGGAATCGATGGATACTCTGCCCTTTTCAGCATAGGGATGGCTCAGATACCTGTCGAAGAATTCCCTGAAGGTGAGTCTTATGGGTCTTCCAGAGCCCGGCTCGTACCCCCACAGTATCACTCTATCGCTCACGGACAGGGCGGAATCCACAACGGGGTCTATGTCATCTATGTAAGCATCCACGGAGAAGAGCAACTTCCTGCCATCCAGAGTTCTCACGAATGCATCGAAATCCCCACGGGACATGGCGGAAACCATGCTGTCGATGACGGAAGGATAACTTCTGGATTTCCCCTTTTCGTCCGATGAAACGGTTCCGCCTCCCCCGGCTGAGGAGCAGGAAAGGAGACCAAGAGCAACCACGAAGGTCAGGTATCGCATCCCTTTAAATTTAAAGGAGAAGAGGAGGAACACCCCGTATATCGTGAAGGGAATCCATTATACTTTATCGCCCGGACACATGGACACCTCTCCCATACTGCCGGCCACAGAAGAGAACATCAGAAAGGCAGCCTCCATCATCAGAGAAGGGGGAATAGTGGCATTTCCCACGGAAACCGTATATGGTCTGGGAGCGGATGCCCTCAACGAGAGAGCCGTTGCCCGCATATTCGAAGCCAAAGAAAGACCCCTCTTCGACCCCCTAATCGTCCACATAGCAAGCAGGGAGCAGTTGAAAATCCTCACGGACCACATCTCCGATATACACAGAAAACTGATGGATGCCTTCTGGCCCGGTCCCCTGACAATCGTATTCAGGAAGAGCCCCGCGGTCCCATACATAACGACCGGCGGTCTGGATACGGTGGCGGTTCGAATGCCCTCCCATCCCGTTGCCCTCAGGCTCATAGAGGCCTCCGGCAGACCCATAGCAGCCCCCAGTGCCAATCGGTTCGGATATCCCAGTCCTACCCGGGCGGAGCACGTACTTAAACAACTGGGGAACAGGGTAGACCTGATACTGGATGCCGGGAAGACGCCCCACGGCATCGAATCCACCATAATTTACGTGGAGGGAGAAACCATCTATCTACTCAGGGCGGGGGCCACGCCGCCGGAAGACATAGAAAGGGTAACGGGGTTGAAGGTGGTGAGAAAGGCCCGAAGGATGTCCCCCGGACAACTACCCTATCACTATTCGCCCGCCACTCCCGTCATCCTCATAGAGAGTCTTCGGGAGGTGGAAGAAATTCTGAGGAAGTTCGAAAGGATAGCCCTCATAACCTTCAGGAGAGAGGAGATTCCGGAGAAGTGGAAGGATAAAGTGATTTACGACTACCTGAGCGAAGAAGGGGACCTCCGGGAAGCGGCCTCCAATCTATTCGACAGGATGCACAGGTACGACGAGATGAGCCTCCAGGCGATAGTATTTCAGAAGGTGCCGGACAGGGGTCTGGGTATAGCGATAAACGAAAGACTCCTCAAGGCATCCATGAGATACGCATCGGACAGAAGATGATAAGACCTTCCACGAGGTCCATTTTCTGGTTTCTAATAATCGTCGCCGCACTCGTAGGCCTGGAACGGTTAAACGGCACCTCCGATTTCAACCACGTGTATCTGGGAATAGAATGCGCCCTGAAACCGCAGGTCATATACGACTGCTCCCCCTATTACCGGTTTCCTCCAGTATTCGCATATCTCCTCGCCCCCCTTGCTCCCCTGCTCCACAAAACGGGGACCTTTATCCTGACCATGTTCCTGCAACTGCTGAGCCTGTACCTCGCACTGGAGATGCTCCCCGACAGGAAGAAAGCCTATACCTCTGCACTGCTCCTGATAGTTCCCATTGCCGACACCCTGTTCCTCGGGCAGATCAATATCATGGCCTTTGCATCCCTTCCCCTCCTCGCTCTCCTCATGGAAAGGAGGAGTTTCCTGTCCCACGGATTGACTACCCTCTCCGCATGGTTGAAGGCTCTGGGAGTCGTCTACTTTCCCTATTTTCTCAGGCGAAATCCCCTTCGATTCGTGCTCCACTTCGCCCTGTTCTCCGCCCTTTTAATGGGAATCGGTCTGCTCATACGGGGACCCCATCTCCTCGTTGCGGATATCCAGACGTGGTTCGGTGAGATGGTTTCGGGTCTCATCACGAGCGGGAAGCTGACGGAAAGGGTCTATTCCCATGGATTCGTCCATTACAAGAATTACAGTTTGCTCTCCGTGTGGAAATCGATGCATCTTCCCACCTCAGGATACATACTGATGGCCCTCATCCTCATCATTCCATCTCTCCTGACATCCAGCAGGTACCTTTCCTATGGTATTCTTGCAGCGAGCGGTGTAATCCTGTCCCCCATATCCTGGCTCCACTACTACGTTTTTCTCCTTCTTCCCGTGTACAATCTGATGACGATGGAGGAGAGGGCAGGAGTGAGGAGGGGCATTGCGTCCGTGGTATTCGCATCCATGATTCTAACCGGACTCCCCGCCGGAATCCATCTGAAAACACCCCTGCTGGGAGCCCTGATTCTATACGCATGGCACCTGTGGAAAGCCGGACCCCGTTTATACTTTTGGCGTCAACAGGAGGGAAATCCATGAAAGAGGCGATAAAGAGCGACAATGCACCCGCGGCGATTGGACCCTACAGTCCCGCCGTGAAGGTGGGGAATTTGCTCTTCATCAGCGGTCAGATTGGTCTGGATAAGGACGGCAACATGAAGGAGACCCTGGAGGAGCAGACGGAGCAGGTCCTGAAGAATCTGATGGAGATTCTCAAATCCGCCGGGGCGAGCGAAAAGAACGTGGTGAAGACCACCATTTACATAACGGACATGTCCCACTTCCCCATAGTGAATGAAATCTACGCCAAGTACTTCAGCGAGCCATATCCCGCAAGGGCAACTGTTGCAGTCAAGGAGCTTCCAAAGGGAGCGCTGGTGGAGATAGAAGCCATCGCAGTGCTGTGAAGAGTCTGGGAATAGCCCGCTGCAATCTGGAGAGCATTCTCTTCGTCTCCGAAGCCATAAAGAGGGGCTATGGAATCAATATTACGGAAGATGAAGAATGCCCGTGCGGTGAGATTTTTGCAGGGACGGAGGATTTCATAGAAAGGAGCGACTTCGTAATCTCCTTCAGCATAGATGCCGATGAATCCCTGCTTTTAAAGTCCGGCAACAAAGCCATACCGCCCATTTACTCCCTGAATTTCCTCTCCCGCTGGAGGGATATTGCTGGCAGAATCGGAATACCCGTATGGAATGATGCACTCCCCTCTCCCCCCTTCGAAGATGGTGAAATTCTCTCCATGCTGGTGGCAAGAAGCAGGAAGGGGGAGGTAAAGCACTATCCCCCATCCAGGATGTTCCATCTGGACAGATACACATACATGGCCTCCTATAAGCCCCCCAGGAATATACTCTGGAGCATGTGGGACATATCCAGCAGAATAGCCGAAGAATCCGGATTCGTCGGACTGGCTGCCATCACATTCGTGCACAGAAATGGCCTGCACCTCTACTCGGTGAAGTTCAACTCTCTGGAGAACAACGAATGGACCATAGGTGCAACTCCGGCATCCCCATTCGAGCAGGTTCTCAGGGCAATAGAGCCCGCATTCCTGGGAGAAACCGACCTCCTGATTGAATCCGCCTCCATGAGATTCAAGGACCTGAATAACATTCCCCTCAAGAGCCTCTACAGAGTGGAGGGGCTGGATTTAATCATACATGGAGGGGAAGCCATAGTCATAATAAGGGATGCCGATAGAGAGAGATTGACCGATAAAGTAAAAAGGGCAATAAAGATTATCAACAGGGGGAGAGCCTCCCCCGATATCCGGAATACTATCACCGATTGATATTCACCACCTTGAATTTACTGCCATTTATATCCAGCAAATATATACCCTGAGCAGGGAACCGGGCAATCGTTTTCTGTCCGTCTATAGTTCCATTAAAGCTACCCACCATACGACCGGTTATATCGAATATCCTGACATTCACATCCCCCTTACCCTGGAGAATCAGTCTTCCATTCCGGACCTGATAGAGGAATCTGCTATCGGAAATTTCTTCCGTACCGGTTGCATCTGTTATGTTGTAACGAACGAGTCTGGCGAGTGCTATATCCCTTTCCACCGCCGTAAAGAACGCATAGTACTGCCCGGGGGAGTATTCGTACACGTGAGAGGCGGTGCCATAAGCTCCCACGAGGGTATCCACTAAATCGAATACAGAAGGATCGCTCTTTCTGGCAAACATAATGAAGGAAGTATCTACTGGAGTGTATGCGGAAGAGCGCACGAGCATCAGATATTCTCTCATACCATAAATCTTATTTATGTAGCCGGGTATCGGTCCGGCAGTCGAAGTGATGTTCAGATTTTCATCCAGAGCAATTATATGGGAAAAGTATCCATTGCCCGTGGATAGATATACATACCCATTATCATCCACGAAATAATCGATTACGTATCCATAAGTACTCACATCGATATCGGTGTTCACGCAAGTGGCAAAATCCACCGTACATCTGAATAACTTCTGCAGGGACGAAGTATATACAGGGAGATACACATACCCACCCTTCAGAACAACCTTCCCCGAACTCTCGGTGGTCGTTGCATCGATATCGAACACCTGGGGAGAAGATAGAGTGTTCGAGGCTATATCGTACAGATAGAGCTTCACATTCTGGTCGATAAAATCGATATATGCAATCGCAAGCGTATCGTTCATTAAGTCGTAGTATCCATAGGGGATGCTTATACCCAGGTCTGTTGCGCTTCCCGTGAGGTCTGATGCATCGAGCTGATGCAGGAATAGATTTCCACCATAACTTCCCGTAAGTATATAGAGATTCGAACCGGAACGCTTCACATATTGTGGACCACCATAAGTGGAATATGGTATATCGTACACATACGGCTGAGCCATACCCGTTGCATCATCGATAACTCTCATCTGCTGATTGGTATTATCGAATACATACAGGGGTAAATATACAGTATTGTTCTGAGAAATCGTGTCTCCCTCCCATATGGACGTATAATCCAGGTGCGCTTTCACAATTCTCGATGGTGGCATGGAAGGATATTTGGACATATACAGGTTTCCTCCATATACCATGATGTCGGTAAAATAAAGAGCAACCGGGGCTTCCAGCGCCACAGTATCTATGGATTGCAGAGATATACCTGAGTAGCCAACCTCGTAAGTCATGTAGAAGAGACTGTCGTTTGGAGGAGCATCCAGATTAACAGCCGCAATATGCACCTGGCTACCCGGCAGGGTATTATCATCGAAGAAGGGCTGTGCTGCACTGAATATGCCAGTGGGCAGAGTGCTGGTTCCCACAAAGGTTTTGTTGTCCACATCCACTGCGTAAAGTTCAGAACCGGTCATGAAGGAGCAAATATCCGGATATCCGGTCGGAAAAACACCCCAAATGCCGCCAACACTTCCCGTGGTATCACCGTAAAAACTGCTGGAAAAGATATCGTAAAGATACATAAAGAGATCGGTGCCGTCATCGATGACAACGCAGAATCCTCTGGAATTGAAAGAGACATAATATGCACTGAATGGCATATTGAAGCTCTGAGTATTACTCAATATAGTTCCATCGGATAAATCGAACCCCAGGAATGTGAGATCATAGGTGTTCAGGTCCTGCAGGATAGAAGCAAAGAGCCTGGAGCCACCGTCCTCGAAGAAAGCCCCTCCGGTAGGATTATAGTTTCCTCCCGAAATTGTATGTGAAATCACGGGGTTGGAGTACGGGGGGAGATTTAAATCAACTCCGAACATCAACGCCTCTCCTGTATTCTTAACAATCACTATAGCAGCCGTATCCGGCGCCATGTTCATATTTCCATAAATATCCGCACGAGAAATAATATCTGTAGTAAAATGCTCGAACACCTGCGAGGCAGAAGCCGAATTATCCACTGCGTAGGCAGTCAAATACCCATTACCGCTGGAAAAATCATAGAATGATACCAGAGCACATATCCTGCCTCCACAATTTGCTATACTGTAAATATATGTACTGTAGCCTGTAGATGGAGCCGGAATATCCACAGTGCCAACGAGATTCCCTCCGGATGAAATATCGTACAGTTTTATCACAAAATGCTCGATGGAAGACGGATCAATGGATATAGATGAAACTGCCGCCATATTACTAAGTGGATTTATAACTTCGTATTGAGTGATATTAAGCATGGTACCATTATACACCACAGCGCCTGGAGAAGACAGAAGATTGACGACATATTCACCAGCAGCACCGAAACTGGAACTCCGTATTCCGGATACCTGTGCCATCATCGTATCCCTGAGGGATACATCCACATCCCTCGTTACGCTTAGCCCAAGTATGAGCCATACCATGTCACCACCTCCTTTTGTTTCAGTTTTTCCATTTCGGCTGTATTTTGAAAACAAGACTTAATGTTTCTATTAAGGGGAAAATCCGTTCGTACAAGAGGATTATCCGGAATTTAGAAATAAAATGATAGTTTTTCTGTATAATCGAACTGTAAAAATCAAAACGGTGAATGAAGCGAGAGCAGGGAAGTACGCACTCAGGGGATTCAGAATAAACACAAGATTGCGGATTTGAGAGAATGTGTATGAAAG
>WGAQ01000157.1 GCA_015494735.1 Caldifarciminota bacterium
ATCATTTTGGGAGATATCGAGCCGGGGAAGATGGAGATTTACGAAAATGCTCTTTACAGGGAGAAACTGAGGGTTCATATCGTGGGATACAGACCTTCCATAACCCGCGAGACTATGTGGTTTGCTATAAGCGATGGGGTGGATGTTCACTCTGCTGTGGATATGTATTACAAAAGGTTCTATATCGAGCATGGCTTTAAAGATCTTAAGGGCAGGTTCAATCTTCACAGGGCCATGATTAGAAGCACTCGAATCCCCGAAAGGCTTATTGCTCTTATTTTTATCGCCTATATCCTTACTCTCGTTGCTGGCTCTTTCATCAGGGAGAGTGGTTTCATCTCAAAGAGGTATGCCAATAGATACAGTGCAGTTTCTATTTTCTTCAGGTTCTCCCATAGAGTTCCCCCGGATAAACGACGAGTCCTTCTGGATGGTATTCTATCCTTCTTCCAGAATCTTGCGTCCCTTAATCATTCCCACTATGTCCAATTTCATGTCCGAAGGTGACAACTCCTGCCTCTGGACGTAAGTCCTCATCCCTGTAAAATTTTGTATATGCCCGTTGATAAGAAGCCCGAATGGCTCCGCATCAAACTGTCCACCAATGGGACCTATGGACACGTGAAGAATACGCTCAAATCCCGCAGACTTTTCACCGTCTGTGAGGAGGCGAGATGTCCCAACATCGGGGAGTGCTGGTCCCATGGAACTGCCACCATAATGATAATGGGTGATACATGCACCCGCGGATGCAGGTTCTGTGCAGTTAAGACCGGTAATCCCGGGGGATGGCTGGACCCCCTGGAGCCCCTTCACGTTGTGGAGACCATAAAGCAGCTGAAGTTGAAGTACGTGGTCCTTACGAGCGTGGACAGGGATGACCTTCCAGATGGGGGAGCCTTCCACTTCGCCCGTGTGATAAAGTACGTTAAGAAGGTGATGCCGGAGGTAATCGTGGAGGCCCTGACCCCCGATTTTCAGGGGAATGTTAATTCCATCAGAACCGTGGTGGAGTCCGGACTGGAGGTGTATGCTCACAACATAGAGACCGTCAGGCGCCTGACGCCCAGGGTCAGGGACCCCAGAGCCAGTTATGAGCAATCCCTCTTCGTCCTCAAGACAGCCAAGGAAATCAGGCCCGACATCCTGACCAAGAGCTCCATAATGCTCGGCCTCGGGGAGACGGAGGAGGAAGTTCTGGAGGCCATGAGGGATCTCAGGTCCGTGGGAGTGGACATCCTCACTCTGGGGCAGTATCTGAGGCCCAGCCCCAGGCACCTGCCCGTGGTGGAATACGTGAATCCCCGGAAGTTCCGCTGGTACAGGGACAGGGCCATGGAACTGGGTTTCAGGGAGGTCTTTTCGGGTCCCCTCGTGAGGAGTTCCTACAGGGCGGAGATGGTTTTCCATGGTAAGATTTGAATCGGAGGCGAAGCTACCAACCCGATACGGGGATTTCCGGATAAGGGTTTACAGGGAGGGGGATAAGGAGCATGCGGTTCTGATCAGGGAGCCCCTCCGGGAGCCCGTTCTCGTCCGTGTTCACTCCGAATGTCTGACCGGGGACGTGTTTGGTTCTCTCAGGTGCGATTGCGGTGAGCAACTGGAATATGCTCTGGAGAAGATCGGGAAGGAGGGCGGAATTCTCATCTATCTGCGACAGGAGGGAAGGGGAATCGGTCTGGCCAACAAGATAAGGGCATATCATCTTCAGGACCTGGGTCTGGATACGGTGGAGGCCAATCATCAACTGGGATTCGAGGCGGACCTGAGGAATTACGAGCCCGCTTTCGAGATACTGAAGGACCTGGGAATCAGGAAGATTCGCCTCATGACCAACAATCCCGAGAAAATCGTGGACCTGACCAGGTATGGGATAGAGGTGGTGGAGCGGATACCCGTACAGGTGAAGCCCAATCCCCACAACGAGAAGTATCTGAAGACCAAAAAGGAGAAACTGGGACATCTTCTGAACATAATATGATATGGCTCATCGCTTTCTTCGATTCCACGCTGACGGGAGTTCCCCGGCCGGTCGATATATACGTGGATAACGATGGTAGAATCTACGTTCTCAGTTTGAATGGGAAGATATGGGTTTACGATGACCTGGACGACACTCCCAGGATATACATGAAGGGCCTGAGCCAGCCGGCGCTGGAGATGGAATTCCTGGGAGATACCGTATTCGTTATGCACGGGAGGTACCTCGACGCCTTCTTCCCATCGGGACGGCTCCGGATAGTCAATTTCGTTCCTCTGACCGGCAATAACAGCACCTTCACCCTGGACACCGTAAGGGGCTATATCTACATGGCACTGGAGGGGATATGGCAGTTCAGGTTCGCCGGCAGGGTTTTCCGCCTCGATATAGATGGGCGGAACCTCTATGCATATTCCGCGGGTTTCAGGAGGCCGGTGGCCATAGATGTGGACAGCGCGGGTGTGCCCTGGATAATAAGCGAGGTGGGGGATGGCGTCTATGGTCTTTATCCGGTGTACGAGGGTCTCAATTACGTCAACCTGGAGCCCCTGATTTACTTCTCCTCCCGCCCCACGGACCTCCAGATATGGGGGAATGGATTCCTCATCTCCTTCGATGAAGGGGAAGTCATCCTGTATCGCCGGTTCAGGGGGGAAATATACGAGAGGGAGGTGCTCCTGAGGACCCCGTACGAGATATCCAGCATATTCCTCAGGGGAGATTCAATCTACTTCAGCGATTACGTTTCCGGGAGGATATACGTGGGGAGGTTGAAGCTCCTGGAGGCCAACAGATGAATGTCATCCTGGAGGAATTGAAGAGGCAGGTGGAAAACTGTACCAGGTGCCCCCTTCACGAATCGCGCATAAGGGCGGTTTTTGGAGAGGGGGACGGGCCCTTCATGATGGTGGGGGAGGCTCCCGGAAGGCAGGAGGATATGCAGGGGAGGCCCTTCGTGGGGCAGGCGGGAAAGCTCCTCGATGAGTTGCTTCTCGAAAGCAGTATGGACAGGCATCGATTCTTCATCACCAATGTGGTCAAGTGCCGGCCTCCGGGCAACCGGAATCCCCGTCCGGAAGAGATAGAAGCATGCAAACCCTATCTGGATAGACAGGTGGAGATTCTCAGGCCTCCGGCCATCGTGGCTCTGGGCAGATTCTCCGGGACCACCCTCCTCGGAAGGGAGAAACTCATAACCCTGAAGGACTACAGGGGGAGGATTGTGGAGTCCATATACGGCGTCCCCATGGTCATCACCTATCATCCGGCGAGCGTCTTCAGGAATCCCCGTCTCAGGGAGTACATCCTCCAGGACTTTCGCCTCTTTTACAGGGAGTTCTATGCGTCATTCCTGAATGGCTCTGTACCAGGGGATTCCGGATAGATAGGTTTCCCCGATTCTCGCGTATATGCTCGAGGGGTATTTCTTTCTGAGCAGGTTCAGATAGTGACGTGCCGAATCCGGCATGTGCATGTCCCGGGCGAAGATATAGGTCATGAAGAGGAGGGTCTTCTTCTCCAGCTGGGGAGGGGGGTCGTTCCTCAGAACCTTCCTGAGCATGTCCAGAGTTATGTCCGGCTTATTCATGTTCAGGTACATGATTTCCGCCACCCGGTATATCTTTATGGGGTCGGTTTCGTTCTCCACCGATTTGATTTTCACGAGGGTTTCCTTCCTCTCCTGCGCCATGCGGAGCCCCATTTTGGATGCATCCTCGTAATAGCTGAGGGCTCCCTCGAAGTTGCCCCGGCTCTCCTCTATAAGTCCCAGGTAGTAATAACTGTAGAACCTGGCTGTATCCTTCGAAACCTCTGATATGTACTGGAATATGTCCTTGGCCCCCTGCGTGTCTCCCTTCATCAGGAGGAGCCTTCCCATCTCGAGCCTCACGGCGAAGTACTGGGGGGTGCTGTCCCTGACCACCATGCTCTCCAGGGTGTTGTATGCTTCGTCGTAGTTGCCTTCCTTGACGTATGCAAGAGCCAGCAACCTCAGGGCGCTATTCTTCAGGGAATCCGAAATCCGCGGGTCGCGTATATACTCCTGTATCAGTTCTTTCGCTCTCTGAGTATTCCCCAGCTTCAGATATACGTCTGCTGCGGTCAGGATGAGTTCCCTGTTATCCCGGTTCTCCTTCAGCAATTCTTCCAGTATTCCTATGGCCCGCTCGTACTCCTTTTTGTCTATCAGTATTTTGGCGAGGTAGAGCCGTGCCCTGTACCTGACCCTGTCCTCCGTGCTTTCCAGTGCCCGCCTCAGATATCTTTCCGCCTCGTCGTATCGCTTCATCTCGTAGAGCATTATTCCGTACTCTAAATACACTTTCCATCTCAGGGGGCTGTCGGGAAAGTACGTAAAGAACTCCCGGAACTTCTTCTCCGCCTTGGTGTACGATTTCAGTCTCGAATACGATACTGCCATCATGTATATGGCATCGTCCACGAATCTCGAATCCCTGTGCAGCTGGAGGATTCTCGAGCCCTTGGCCTCCACTTTCATGTAATGGGACTTGGCCTTTATGTACTGGCCCAGGTTGTAATAGTATTCCCCCCTGTTGAATTCGCTCTGCAGATTGTAGAACGTATTGAAGTACGCCCTTGCATCCACGAGCATCTGCTCCAGGGATGAGCATCCCGCGATGAGAAACAGAGCCGGAATCCACCTCTTCATACGCTCACTCTACCACCCGTATATCCATACTCCCGTACCTGTAAATGCTCTCTTCTTCATCCACCCTGAACTTCATCCAAAGTTTACGGTAAATTTTTCCTCTGAGGTTCACATTGACGAATGTGGACTCCGCCGGGTCGAATCTGTCGCTTATGGACATGATGGAGTTGAACAGGGAATCCCTGAATTCCTCCACCTTCACATCCTTCCTTATGACCAGAGGATTCCTCATGCTTACCACGGTGAAGGCACCGGCCCCTTTCAGTTCCACGTTGTCCAGTCCTATGGCCACCGCCCTCTTCCCCGCCACTTCTTTCACGAAGTGCATGAAATCCCTTGCCAGAATGAACCTCTCCAGTTCCTTTGCCAGATAGAATCGTATGTAGAGGGAATCCCTCACTATCCGGGCGCTTCCATCCTGTATAACCTGGTCATGCCACAGCCCGGAGAATTTGATGTACGTGAATTTTCCGATGGTTATGGGTCTGGCGAACATCTTGTGCTCTTTAATCAGGTAGTTCTGGAGTTTCCTCAGGTGGGATTCGTTGAAGCCGCCCCTGGGGGGCGGCAGGTATATATTCACCACTTTGAAGTAGGGCCTCTCTTCTATGGATGTGCGGACCTGTTTTTTGCTTATTTTGATTTTCAGAGCCTCTCCGGCTTCCCTCACCAGGCTGTCCGTTATGGCGGAAGTGTCTATTACTCCAATCAGTGCCGCAATCATAGCTTTTCCAGAGCCTGCTTCAGGTCTTCTATGAGGTCCTCCGCATTCTCTATTCCCACGGAGATGCGTATCAGGTTATCCCTGAATCCGATGGCCTCCTTTATAAAGTCGGGAATCTCGGGATGGGTGGTGGTGGAGGGGCTGGTTATCAGACTTTCCACGCCTCCCAGGGAAACAGCTAAAGTGAATACCTTCGTGGACTGGACGAATTTGACGGGGTCCCCATCTATTTCGAAGGAAATCATGCCTCCGAAGTCCCTCATCTGCCTTCTGGCGATTTCGTGCCCGGGATGGTCCGGCAGTCCGGGATAGTTCACCCGGAGGACTTTTGGATGCTCCTTCAGGAATCGGGCCACCTTCATGGCATTCTGGCAATGCCTCTCCATCCTGATGTGGAGCGTCCTGAGTCCCCTGAGGGCGAGATAGGATTCCAGGGGGGACAGGATGGCTCCGGTCATCTTCTGAAATGCCTTTATCTGCTCGGCATATTCGGGATTGCTCGTGATGACGGCTCCCCCTATGATGTCGGAATGGCCCCCTATGTACTTGGTCAGACTGTGAACCACGATGTCGGCCCCCTCCATCAGGGGATTCTGGAGGTACGGGGAAGCGAATGTGTTGTCCACCACGGATATGATTCCGTACTGGCGGGCTATTTCTGCGGTTTCTCTGATGGGTATGATGCGGAGCATGGGATTGGTGGGGGTTTCGAAGAAGACCATCTTCACGTTGTCGTTTTCCTCGATGGCCTTCTTCAGATTTTCCGGGTCCCTCAGGTCGGTGTATATGGGCTTTATGCCCAGTTGCTGCCATACCTTGTATATCTGTTTGAATGTTCCGCCGTAGTGGTCGTAGTCCAGAACGATGGCATCCCCGGGCCTGAGGAATGTGAGGAGGGAATGGATGGCGGCGAGACCGCTCGAGAATGCATAACCGTACTTTCCCCCTTCCACCCGGGCGAGGGCCCTCTCCAGGGCCATGCGGGTCGGGTTGTCGTGCCGGCTGTATATCAGGGAATCCTGCCAGTTGACAGGGTCCTTGAGTTTGAAGGTGCTGGAGAGGTTTATGGGAAGAGCAGAAGAACCATGCTCATCTGAAAAATTGAAGCCTGCGTGTACAAACAGGGTTTCCTTTTTAAGTTTATCATACATATCTCCTTCCATAGCGTGCAAATTATAAAGGGGGAGGAATCCCCCTCATCGAGCCAGTTTTTCAGCCAGAACCTTCAGGGCGATGGCCAGAACCACGTATGCGCTCAGGACCGCAGCGGTCATCACAATGTATGTTATGATGGCTGAAATCATGCTTCCTCACCTCCCCTTGAAATCCGGTCTTCTCTTTTCGAGGAATGCACTTATGCCCTCATCCTTATCCTGCGTGGAGAAGAGGAAGTAGAACATCTTCCTTTCGTAATCGAGGCCCTCCCTTAGATTCAATTCGTATGCCTTGTTTACTGTGTCCTTCGCCACTGCAAGGGCTATGGGTGGTCCGGATATCAGGTCCTTCACGAATCTCTTCGTTTCCTCCAGATAATTCTCCACAGGGACCACTCTGTTGACCACCCCCATGCGGTAAGCCTTCCATACATCCATGAATTTGCCCGTCAGGATGTATTCCATGGCCCTGTGCTTCTCTATGAGGCGGGTCAGCCTCTGGGTACCTCCTGCTCCAGGGATGATGCCCAGTTTAATTTCGGGTTGACCGAAGACAGCGTTATCGGCTGCCACTATCATGTCGCACATCATGGCCAGTTCGAATCCGCCTCCGAGCGCATATCCGGCGACCGATGCCACCAGGGGTTTGAGGAAAGTGGCCACCCTTTCCCACTCGAAGAATCTGTAGTTGAAGAGCATGTCAGGTCCTTTGGGGTCTTTGAATTCGGAGACATCTGCCCCGGCTGCAAATGCCTTTTCGTTCCCCGTCAGTATCACCACCTTTATGCCCTCGTCCTTCTCCATATCGTCCAGCGCGATGGATACTTCCTTCATGAGCTGCCTGTTGAGGGCATTGAGCACTCTGGGTCTGTTAAGCCTGATTACGCCGATTGGACCATCCTTTTCCACTATGATGTTTTCGAACATGACCTAATTTTACAGGGATTTGCCTGTGGCCGAGTCTATCCGGATGTGGGGCCCGAATCCCCCTTCATCTCCTGCAGGATAGTTTCCACCTCCTGTCTGAGGGATTCGGCATCCTCCGGGTGCAGAATGCTCCTGATTATGGGCATTATTCTGAACTCCATCGTCTGTGGCAATTCGTCCGGCGGTGCCATGAAGAGGGTATGCCCCACCGTCAGGTCTTCCCCCACCTTCTGCTTCAGTCTTTCGTTTATGGTGCGAAAGAGTCTGAGCACTGTATTCAGGTGGGGATAGCCCTTTTCCCTGTAGAAGGACTTCAGAACCTCTTCGTCCGGCATGAGCCTGTAGAATGCGAATCTGCGCTTAAGGGCCATGTCCAGTTTATCTATGCTCCTGTCTGTGGTGTTCATGGTGGCAATGAGGTACAGGTTTTCCGGAACCACCAGTTTCTCACCGGAGTAGGGGAGGGTGATGGGGCTTCCCCTGTATTCGAGGGCGTAGAGCAATTCTCCGAGAATCTGTATCACGTTGCCCCTGTTGAATTCATCCAGGATGACCACATAGTTGCGGGAGGGATTTTCGTAGGCCTGCATGGCTATACGCTTGAAGATTCCGTCCCTGACTGCGAATTTGCCTTCCCTGTCCGGCCGTATGCCTTCCATGAATTCTTCGTAGGAATAGGAGGGGTGAATCTGGAGCATCACGAAGTTGTTCCCTGCTATCTCCCGCGCTGCCCTGAGGGCCAGATGGGTCTTTCCGGTTCCCACGGGTCCGTATATTATGACCTGCCTGTACCTTCTCAGGAGGCGAATTACGGGGTGCTCTTCCTGTCCGGAGGGGATGAACACCGTGTCCGTCGATGGTTTCAGGGACTTTTCGAGGAGGCCGGCAACATCGTCGGCCCTGTTCCTGTCTATCCTTGCCACCTTGAAGGACCAGGATGGGAGGAGGGGGTCGTTATCTATGTCGCTTATGGTGCCGTCCGCATAGGGGGCGTTGGCAGCCTGTATATTCCACAGGAGGGGTTCCCTGTCGTGGTACTTCTGCCTTTCCTTCATGGGGGGTGAAAGATGGAGAAGATAGGAGTCGGAGTGGGTTTCCCTGGAGAGTATGATTCTCCCGTAGGATACCCGTGCTTCCAGTCGGTCCATTCCCATAACGGGCTCCAGTTTTATGTTCAAACTCCTCTCCGCATGACGCCTTATGACTTCCAGGGATGAGGACAGTTCCGTTGCTTCCAGTCTCAGGAATCCTATGAGTCTGTCCCTGACCAGTTCGAACAATTCCCTCGATGGCTCGAATCCCTTCCACATCTCCATAATGAGAATCTTGTTCTCGAAGAGTTCGTGGGAGAAGAGGGTTTCCTCGAAGAAATCCTTCACCGGCTCCCCTTCCTCCAGAGCTCTGCTGTGCAGGTAGTATATGCGCAGGTGATTCCTGAGGCCCTCCATTATGTTGAGGAATCTGAATTTGTTTCTGCGATATACGTATTTCAGAAAGGGTTTGAAGGGAACGGGGGCGTTCCTCATGTCGGCAAATTTGACGTAGGCCCTCGATGCGTACGTTTCGAATATTTCCACTATTATCTGCGGAATCTGATACGGGAACTGCCTGTCGATGAAGTGGGCAATTAATACGCCCTCCTTCTTCCTCAAATGCAGGTCGAAATCCCCTATTTCGATTTTTGCCTTATTGTCCTCCCACTCGATTTCCAGTATGGGTATGTCTAACAGCTCCCTCAGGAATTCAACCATTTTTCAAAGTTTACAGAAAGTTTACAGTCAGATGCGTTTTTCCTTCGATACGACTATGACGATTTCCCCCCTGGGCTTCACCCTCTCCATGACCTCCGATAGCCATCCGAATATGTACTCTTCGTGCATCTTGGTCATCTCCCGCCCTATGAAGACCCGCCTGTCTCCCATCACTTCCAGGATTTCTTTCAATGTCCTCTCTATTCGATGGGGAGATTCGTAGAGGATTATACTCCCTTCGAATTCGGCCAGCTCCTCCAGTCTCCTGCGGCGCTTCCCCTCCTTCCTGGGGAGGAATCCCTCGAATATGAACCTGTCCGTCGGGAGACCGGAGACGCTGAGGGCTGCTATAATGGCGGAGGGTCCCGGAACGGGCAGGACCTCTATTCCCTCCTCCCTTGCCATCCTTACCAGCCTGTAGCCGGGGTCCGATATGGTGGGGGTGCCCGCATCCGATATGAGGGCCACGCTTTTCCCCTCCTTCAGCATCTGGATAATCTGGGGTGCCCTCGTCTTTTCGTTGCCCTCGAAGTAGGATATGAGGGGTCTGTCGATGCCGTAGTGCTGGAGGAATTTCTTTGCATGCCGTGTATCCTCGCACGCTATGGCATCCACCCCCTTCAGAACCTCCAGCGCCCTCAGGGTTATATCCCCGAGATTCCCTATCGGAGTCGAAACCACGTACAGCTTACCTGCCATCTGCTCCACAATTTTAATAGGCCCTTCCTTTAAAATTCGGTGGGTGAACGTGCTCCTGATTCCGGAGACCATAGAGCGCCACATCGGAAGGGGAGTGAAAGTGAATACCGGAGCCGATACCCTCATCCTGAGGAAGGGGTTTATCTCCGTGATTCTAAAGGTCGATTACTGGAGGGATGGACTCGTCTGCTTTCGCATCGTAAAGGGGAAACTCCTCATGTGGATTCTTTCTATGCTGGGCATCGTGCCCTCCGGAGGCGGCCGCCTGTGCCTGGACTTCTCCCGGGACTATCCCGGCATGGTGGTGGAGGATGCGAGGGTGACGGATGGGGGTCTCCTTCTGCGTATCACTTTCGAGGAAGGAAGGGAATTAGGTTTCTGATTCGCTCCATCAAACCCATCTTCTCCACCTCTCTGGATTCCAGGTAGGCTTTCGTTATCCTGTATCCCTGTTCTATCAACTCCTTTGCTCTGGAGAAGTCGAATATGGAGATGGGGGTTTCGGGCTCGAGTTTTATATAGTGGAGTTTCACATCCCTGTGCTTCTCAATTTCCCATTCGTGCTCCTTTATCTTGAGCCTGATGAGGTAATCCATGGTGCGGGAGATGATTTCGAACAGGCCGGTCACCTTTTCGTCTATATGCCTCCTTCCCACTATGTGGAGGGCGTATATCTCCTTCGCCCCCTTCTCTATGGCTATCCTGTACGGAAGATTGCTCACGAATCCCCCGTCTATCAGTCGTCTTCCCTTGTAGGTCCAGGGGGGGAAGTATGGCGGGAGGGCAGAGGAGGCCATAAGAGCATCCAGGAGGGGGTCCGATTTGTTTTCTCCGAAGACGAAGACCTCGTATCGGTCTATGTCGAATGCGGGAACGTAGAAATCCAGTTGCAATTCGGCGAATGTTCTGGCGGGGAGGACCCTCTGGAGGAAGTTGTACAGGGCTCTGTTCGTGAAGAGACTTTCGGAGTTCCTGATGAATCTCCACAGGGCCCTTAGCCTTCCCTCCGGGAATATGTCCTTCCTCCTGACCTTCAGCCACAGCTGTTCCAGCTCCGATATGCCCTCCAGGTCGGGCTTGTACGAGAAGTAGGCCCCGTTCAGGGAACCGATGGAAACCCCTATGACCATATCGAACTGTATGCCCTTCTCCACAAGGGCTCTGAGGGCACCCACCTGAAGGGCCCCCTTGTTGGAACCTCCGCTCAGTATCAGCGCTCTCATGATGAACTGTTGTAATATTTGCGATAATACCTGTAGTACCTGTAGTATCCGGTTCTGGTGAATCCCACGGAATTGAGGATGTAGGCTATGATGTCCTGTGCCTCCAGCATGGACATGGCCCTTTCTATGGCTTCCACCTGCGTATGGGAAGCCCTTATGATGAAAAACACCTTCCCCAGTTTCTCCACCGTCAGGGTGGTTTCCGCCACGTTCAGCACGGGGGGTATATCCATCAGGATGTAATCGTATTTCCCTTCCAGGTATTCCATGAGACGGTCGTACTCCGGACTGGAGAAGACAGCGATGGGGTCTATGAATCTCCTGCCCGCGGGAATTATGTGCAGGGTCTCTTTCACGGGATGTATTATGGAATCGAAGTCCGCCCCTTCCGTTATGTTGGTCAGGCCTTCTGCCTCCTTCAAATCGAACATCTCCGATATGTTCTTCTTCCTCATGTCCCCGTCCACCACGACCACGCTCTTCTTCATCATGGCCAGAACTGCTGCCAGATTTATCAGGAAGAAGGTTTTTCCCTCCCCCTGAATGGAACTGGTGGCTCCAGTCTTCTTAATGTTCCTGTTGATGATTTCCCTGAGGGCGATTATCCTGAAGGACTCGAGGGCTCCGGAGCCCTGAATCAGTTTGTTCCTCAGGTCCTTCAGGAGTATGTTGATGGGCATTTCGTCCTCGTCCTCTATGTAGGGTATTTCGTAGAGCTTCTCCTTGGGAATGTTGAGCTTTATGGCCACTTCATCGGGGTCCCTCACCGTGTTGGATGCGTACTCCACTATGAGAATGTAAGATATTGCAAACAGGAGTGCGAATAGGAGGGATGCTAACAGGTTTCTCTTCCAGTGCCTTCCCCGGATGACCCTTTCCATTTCGATTTCCATAATCTTGAAATCCGGAACCACCTCCGCCTCTTCTATGCGGATTTCCTCCAGTCTCTGGGAGAGGAGGGTCAGTATGTCCTCGATGGCTTTCTTCCTGGCCTGGAGGGTGAGGGCCTCTTTTTCGTTCTCCATGGAGCGTCCTATCATGTTCTTTATGTTCCTCTCCTTGAGTTTTATGTACTGAAGGCGGGATTCCATATTCTTGAGCCTCTCCTTCACCATCCTTTTCAGGGATTCCCTCATCTGCTCCAGACGGCTCTCCATTATGCGGTATTCCTGACTCTCCTTCCCGTAGAGTATGCCCATCAGATTCAGACTGTCCTGGAGAGTGTAAAGGGCCTTCAGCCTCTCCCTCAGGAGGTCATCCGATGTTATTATGTACTCCAGACCCTCCTCCCTGTTCAGCCATCTGCGGAGAAAATCGATTTCCGTTTCTATCTCTATCTTCTGCCTTTCCAGCTCCAGGAGTTCCGCCCACGCGGGGCTCTTCCTGTCTATTTCCACATACGCGTTGCGCAGACGGAACACCCTGATCTGGTAATTGATTTTGTCCAGTTCCTCCATGTAATTGTTGATCTGTCTGGAGATGAACCTCTTGCTGTTCTGATACTTCAGGGTCTTATCCCGCATGTTGTACTTGAGGATGAATCGGGAGAATCTGTCCACCACCTCCTTCACGTACGGGTCCCCTTCGGAAACCTGAAATATGACCACCTTCAGATTATCCTCTCCCAGCATGGGGGATTCCACATTCCTCGATATTCCAAGCATTTCCTGTATGTTCATCACCTTTATGTGGAGTTTTCTGTACAGTCTCTCCGCTGCCTGTTCGGATGAGAGGAATCTCAGTTTCACATCCCCATCCCGGTCCGCCCTCACTTCCACGTAGGGGTTGTCCACGTTGACCCTTACAGTTATGGTCTCCTGCGGAGGGATTTCCTTCACTCTGATGGACAGAATCTTCATCCTGGGAGGGGATTTCTCTTCCACCACGAATCTGTATCCCGTGGAATCGACGAATTCCCGTATCACTTCCCGGCTGGCAATCATGGCCAGGAGTTTCTGCTCCGGGGGAACTTCCTTGCGGCCCATGTAGAGGTAGGGGAGTATGCTCTGCGACTCCTTTCGGGTTTCATAGGGGATGAATTTGGCTCTCGATATGTAGAGCTCGTAGGTCTTTTCCATCAGGGTGAGTGCAATTCCCAGTATCAGGAATACGATGAAACTGGCGACGATTTCCCTCCAGTAATGCCTTACATAGTAGAGACCTGTTGCCAGCAGGTCGTTGTTTACGTTCAAACTACTGGGCTCCCTTCTCCCTCAGGTATATGTCCACTATCTGCTGGGCCACGTACTTTTCATTCTTGAAGATCTTCGATGCGGTGTCGTACAGGACGGGGGGTGGAAAGTCCGGAGGTATCTGAAATGTGGTCTCATCTATCTTGGGATTCTCGTTCACCTTCTCGGCCTCCACCAGGAGCTGCTTCCCCGTCAGAACCTCGCTTCCCAGGATTATGTTCTTCCAGAGGAAGATTCGTATGTCCTTTCCGTAAACCTTGTAAACCTCTGCATCCTTGCCCGCAATCTTCTTTATGGTGGGGAGTTTCTCTATCATGGCGGCGTAGAGGAATCCGAGGGACATCTCCTTGGAGAGACCCCTTATGATGGGCCCGAGTTTCTTCCTCGTCTCAGCAGAGGCGGTGTCCCATATCTCGTGAAGGACCACATACAGGGCGTTGGGTCTTCTGGAGCCCTCCCACACGTAATTGGCGCATACCAGCTGTCTGATTCCATTCACCTCCTTGACCACCTTGTTCTTCTTCAGGCAGTAGGGATTGCCCTTCACATATTCGCCCTTCTCCTTATCGTAGTACATTACCCCCGGCTCGTCCTTTATTCTGTATTTCACGCATTCACAGGACAGTTTGTAGGAAGTTATGTAATCCGGTGTCTGAATCCTGAGGGTCTTTATGGGCACGGAGCCCGCTTTTGTATCCTTGGCCCTCTTCTGCCTGTGACCCCAGTTGTCGAATATGAGGTACTCTTTTCCCTCTTCCACACCGCTTATCTTGTAGAGGACCTCCCCCTTTTCGATTTCGTAGGGTCTGAATACGTCCTCCAGTTCCGCGGTGGCATAGTCTATGCTCTCTCCACCGCATGCGGTTATGAAGAAGAGCAGGGGTAGAATTCTCTTCATTATGAATTCCTCCTGTTTTCGTATTCCACTATCTTATTCACCCTCCTGGCGTGCCTTCCCCCCTCGAAGGGTGTGTTCAGAAATACTTCCACCGTGGTTATGGCGTCCTGGAGACTTATAAAATCGGCGGGAAGGGCCAGAACATTGGCATCGTTGTGCTGGCGGGCGAGTCGGGCGAATGTGGGGTTTATGCACAGGGCGGAGCGAATTCCGGGCACTTTGTTGGCTGCTATGCTAGAGCCCTGCCCTGTGGAGCATATAACTATACCGAATCTGGATTCCCCCCTGGCGACGGATTCGGCGCATGGGATGATGTAGTCCGGATAGTCTGTGGATTCCCCGGAATTGGTGCCGAAATCCACCACCTCGTATCCCTTTTCCCTGAGGTAGGATTTCAGGTGTTCCTTCAAACGATATCCCCTGTGATCACTGGCTATCGAGATTTTCATGGATTCTTAATTTTAAAGGGTTGTCCGGATGCAATATGCTATCGTAATTCAGGATCTGGAGGGCAATTTCTCTGAATACCGGTGCCGCCACCGTCCCCCCGTACTTATTCCTCTGTGGCTCGTCCACCACAACGTATATAAGGTACCTGGGTGTGTCCACCGGGAAGAATCCTATGAAAGAGGTTACCACCCTTGTGTCGCTGTATGTGCCCGTATTCGGGTCGAACTTCTGGGCCGTCCCTGTCTTGCCGGCCACCTTCAGTCCATCTATCCGGGCATGCCTTCCGGAGCCGCTATCCACCACCACGGTGAGGAGGCTCTTCAATCTCCGTGCTGTGGAGTCGTCCATGCACCTGCGGACAACCACCCTTTTACCGTACGTTTTATCCCCCACCTTCAGGAGCAGGCGGGGAGCCAGGAGCCATCCACCGTTGGCTATGCACGAATAGGCCATGGCCATCTGGATTCCGCTCACAGAGAGCCCCTGTCCCATGGCCCAGTTGGCGATTTCGATTCTGCGTTTTCTCTTTATGAGTCTGCCGTTGGTTTCCCCATTCAGGAGTATATCCGTCTTCAGACCGAAGCCCACCCTGCGGAATATGGCATAGAGGCTATCTGCCCCTATCATGAGGCCCAGTTTTGCGAATGCCGTATTGACCGAATGGGCCAGGGCATGGCGCCAGGTTATGTATCCCGTCTCGTTCGTGACGTTCCTTATCCTGTATCTCCCTATCCTGAGACCGCCCCGGGGGACGAAGACGGAATCATCCTCTTTTATGAGGCCCATCTCCAGGGCTTTTGCCATGGTGAATATCTTCACCGTCGAACCGGGCTCGTACTGATACTGCACTGCATAGTTCACGTATCCCCGCCCCTTCTTCCGGGGATTCCTGTACTGGGCCATTGCCAGCACTTCCCCCGTGCCCGGGTCCACCACTATGGCGAATCCCCAGTTGGCATCCTCCTCCAGAACCTTGCCCTTCAGGGCCCGGTATGCTATCGTCTGGATGGCCATATCCAGGGTGGTCCTCACGTCCTTCCCGGGAAGGGGCTCCTTTCTGGTTGCTATGTAGAACCTTTCTCCCACGGCGCTCTGGAGGAAGTACTCATAACCGCTCTTCCCCCTGATGAAATCTTCCAGCGTCTTTTCGAGCCCCTCCTTCCCGGTGAGGCTCTGTCCCACATCCCTCCCTGCAAATCCCACCACATTTCTGGCCACCTCGTCGAAGGGATAGATGCGGTCGTATGTCTTTATGGCGGATATGCCCCTCACCTTGCGGGACATGACCAGGGGCTTGTATTCGATGGGCACGTTCTTCTTCAGGAGCTTCCACTGTCCGGGTTTTATGTTCAGGGGTTTTATCCCCAGTTCGGACAGGAGCCCCACGTAGTCGAATACGCTGTCCTTTACGACCCGCTGATATAAATCCAGAACCGGAATGCTCAGGGCCATGGGCCTCTGGTTTCTGTCGTATATTCCTCCCCTGAAGGGGGGCCTTTTGATGATTCGAAGAGATTGCTTCTCAGCCAGTTTTCTGTACTCTTCAATTCCGATTATCTGAATCCTTGCCAGGAGGGCCACCACCAGAAGAAACCACACTATCACGCCCACCTGGACCGCCCTCAGCCTCCACATGGTTCACGTACTCCTTGAATGGAAATTTCCTGTAATACTCTGCCTGAATCCTGTGGTACCTGCTTATCCATACATCCCTTTCATCTTTCAATCTCGTGACCTTCCTCGAATACATATAGTTCAAATTGTTCAACCACACCAGCCCCATGGCCAATATGGAGAAGGCAACGATATATAGCAGGGCTTCACTTCTCTTCATTTCCAAGGAGGTCGGTGGAGGTTCCTATCCTGTCGGCTCCTGCCATAATCATTCTCAGGGCTTTGTCCACGGTCCTTATGCCGCCTGCTGCTTTAACTCCTATGGAATTTCCGGTTGCCATCCGGAGCAGAGCCACGTCGAAATATGTGGCCCCTCCCTTCGAGAATCCCGTCGAAGTCTTCACGAATCGGGCTCCGCTGTTCACCACTATCTTCGTCGCTGTTATTTTCTCCTCATCCGTGAGGAGGGCCGTTTCTATTATCACTTTCACGTGGGGATGAATGGATGCTATGGCCTTTATCTCCTCCTCCACGAATTTGTATTCCCCGCTCTTGAAGGCCCCTATATTCATCACCATGTCGATTTCATTCATCCCCGCATTCAGGAGAAGTTCCGTTTCGTACATCTTGACCTTCTTCAGGGTGGCTCCCAGCGGGAATCCTACCACCGCGCATGTGGCTATCCCCGCGGGTTTGAGGTGCTCCCTGATGAAGGAGGCGTAGTGGGGGTTCACGCATACCCCGAAGTACTGCCGCTTTATGGCTGTATTGCACAGGTTTATGATATCATCGTACGTGGCCTCCGGCTTCAGGAGGGTGTAGTCTATGTACTTCTTCAGGTCCACCTGCGGCAGGGAGGAGGCATTTTCCACTTCTCTCGCCCTCTCTCTCGCTTCTTCGATGAGTCTCCCGTAATCCATTGCAGGGAAATTTTATAGGTTTAAGTCCTGCTCCTGTCTCTGAAGTGGGCCACGATGCCTTCTGCCAGGAGCATGATTATCCCTATCGTGATAAAGGCATCGGCACCGTTGAACACGTACCACCTCAGATTCTCCCCTATCCCCATATCTATGAAATCCACCACCTCGCCCCTCATGATACGGTCGAATATGTTTCCTATTGCCCCTCCCAGTATCATGCTGTATGCTATGATGTTCCAGACGCTGTTTTCCATGAGGGCCATTATCAGTACCAGCACGCTTATGGCACCCGCCACCAGGGTGTAGGGAAAATTCTCACCCAGAGATATGCCGAATGCCGTGTTGGGGTTGAAAATCAGGGTGATTCTGAAGAAGTCCCCTATCACGGGGACGGGAATGCCTGCGGGAAAATTCTGCACGACGAGGATTTTTATTATCTGGTCGATGGCAAAGGTCATAAAAGAAACGAAAGCGATTATCCCCAGTTTCCTCCTGAAACTCATTTCCCTTTCTCCAGAAAGCGCCCCGAAGTGGGGCGAAATGCATCACCTAACAAGGTGCAACCAGTCCGAAATCAGGAAGTAAATCCTTCCAATCAGGAGGGAGACACGGGCCATAATCGTATATCCGAATGCAGAGCCGAAGGTTATCATTATGATGATCATACCGGTTTTCACTATCCACCTGAGAGCACCTCTCTGCTCCATGGAGAAGTAGAAGTAGTAGAGGGATGAGAGGACGCCCACGATGAGGACCAGGTTGGATGCTATTTCTATGATGCTGGTGTTGTTTTCCATAATGGGGAGGAATGTGGCCACCACCTGTGGAAATATGTATCCGTGTATGCCCGTCACTATTCCTATTCCCGTCCCAACACCGGTGACGAATGCTATGGGGAATCGGGAAATCCATGTGAGGGTGGGAGCGATGTAGTTCATAATCTCCAGTCTGAAGAGGGTCAGGATTCCCATGAATATGGCTATGTATGTGGTTATCTTGAGGAACATGTCCTGCGTGGTAATACCCTCCTGAATGAAGGGCCAGACCGCCTGGTTGAGCATAACGATGATTCCGAATGCAGCCGATGCTCCCACGAATATGTGCTCCACGAATTTATAAACGGGATTATCGCCGAATAGGAAGGAGAGTATCGCAAGGGTCAGGAATGCTGCCACCCATACTCCTATCAAATCCATCATGACCTGAACCTCCTGGCTATATCGCTCAGATTACCCAGGAATATCAGCAGGATTATCAGAACGTGAACCGCAAACTGGGATACCATACCCCTGCTCGCAAATCCCGAAATTCCCAGAAGGGCTTCGTAGTCCGCTGCCCCCTTCAGTCCTCCCAGGAGGCCCTCTATTTGCCTGGATTGATAGAATGTGAAGTATTCGGGGGTTATGACTGCTGTGGTTCCCATAATCATGGGGACGCCGTATCGGGCATTCACTATCATTATCCAGAAGTTGCCTGCATCACCTGCTTCCAGGCCCACGAGTAGCTTTATGTCCTTGTAGTTGAGGATTCCATCGTCGCCCGCTATCTCCTTATACATGGGGTAGGAGTCCAGGGGTTTTCCTTCGTTGTCCGTTGAGAAGATGTTCCTGAAGTCCTTCGACATACCAATCATGACGGCTGTGACTCCCGGTCTGTATCCCAGGACCAGATAGTCCTTGCCGTACTCCTTTCCGAACTTCTTTGCAATCTTGTCCAGCCCCTGAATGCCCATTATGAGCCCCTCGAACCTCCAGTGGGTCATGAGGAGGACCTTCAGGTCCTTCTTGAAGGCATGGGTCAGGATTGCCTCCAGCATGGGCTGGGTTTCGGGGGCGGAGGAGGGTCCGTAATCGGTGGAAATGAGTATTACATCTCCCGGTTTGAGCCTGTCCATCGCCTGGAATGCAGACTTTACCTCCGGGGATACGGGCATGGGGATTCGAATATTCATAATCAGGGGAATGGCGGTCGCCAGAAATACGAGAGCATAGACGATACGGCTGTCTATTCTTCCAAGATTCTCGATAAACGCAAGAATCCTTTCTTTCATCTCAGGTACCCCCTTTCTATGCCAAACAGGATTCTAAGGGAAAAGGCTATGACACCCAGAGAAAGACCCAGACCTATACCCCTCTGTCCTGCTGCGTTGGGAACCTGCATTATCCAGTCAGCCAGTCCCGGGATGAAATTGGCGAAAGCCTTCGTATATTCGGGGTAGAACAGGGGCAGTATGGTGCCCAGGAATGCCAGCCCCACTATCATCCTTATGAACCTGTCTATCCCCACGTACTTCGAACTTTCGTAGAGGAAATAGACCCCGACGAGAATCATGAATGCGACGAAGAAAGCCACGAACACCACTCCCCCCAGGGGAACCCTTCCCATCATGACTATGCTGGCGGCTATGAGCAGGAGGGTGGACTCGAAGCTCCTTGCCCTGAAAGCCCTGTATGCCGCAGAGGCGATGAAGAATGCCAGAAGGGCGAACATGGTGGAGTCCAGAGGGAGATATACGTACTGGAACATCCAGAGGAAGGAGGAGCGGGCATCGAAGGGATTCCCTATCTTCCACCACGAGTAGAAACCCCAGAAGAGGGTCACGAAGAAGGCGATTATAAGCCCCGCACTGTGTATCGCCTGAGTTCCCCCCTTCCTGATTTTCCTGAAGTGGTTCAGCAGGAGGCTATCCACCCCCAGGGCGAGGGCAAAGCCCCAGATTATGGTGGTCCACCTTGTGGCAAGGCTCTCCGCGTTGGCGAACTGGGGCATAAAGAACATGGCTATCATGAACATGCCCATTATGAAGGTCAAGAGTACGGGTAATGTGGTTTGCATGCCTATCCTCCTGTTACCGTCCAGATGGCCTTATAAATGTTGTAGATGTTCTCTGCAATTCCGAACTGGGCCAGTGTTGCCAGCGTGACGCCCACTATAATGGCAGCGATGAGGAGAATCTTCGCAATATCCTCCGATTTGATGGTTCCTATCTCCACAGGATTCTTACTGAGGTATGCAGATGCTGCGTACATCTCCTCCCCTATCAGGGTGTAGTCGCATGCGGCGATAAAGAAGGGCAACTGCGTTACTGCTGTGGTGCCGGCTATGCTTATGGAGCCTATGGTGTAGGCCGTCTCTGCCATCACAAGGGATTCCGCATAGAAGTACCCCATGAAGAATGTGGCTCCCGGCTTTTCCCTGACCAGTATTCCATTGACACCGGCGGCGTATCCGAATTGCTGGGTGGTCAGGAACATAATGTTCTCTTCCTTATATACATCGGGTCTTCCCGCCTCCAGCATGCCCTCCTTTACAGCCTCTTTGGATGCCAGCAGGACCAGGGGGTCTGCATTCGGTACTATGAGGTCGATTTCATACAGGGCAACTTTCTTGGCGATGTACTTCAGTATGGCTATGGCAGAAATGGTGGTGGGGCTATCCAGTCCCGACAATCCATGCACGAAGACCACGGGCTTTCCCATTTCCGTGGAGCGGCCCACCGCCTCGTCTATGGCATCCAGACCGGCAAGCCTCCTTATGAAGATTTCCTTCCCCATACGTGCCTGATTGTAGTAGTAGAAGAAGAGGAATCCGAAGAATAGCAGGAATATGAGGACGGGGAATCTCTCCTTCGCTATGAAGCCCAGGATATACTGCCGCTCTTCTTCCTTTTGAGCCGTTTCCACCTTTACCGGGTCGGACCATTTGCTGTCCACGAATGTGGTGTCGTCTGGACCGTATGAGCGGACCATATAGAGGTAGGAGACTCCGGGTTTCAGGGTGGTGTCTATCATCAGGGTATCGGTGGTTTCCCCTATCTTCACCACATCTTCGGAGCTCTCCGCCTTTCTGTACACCTCGAACTTCTTCACGGAAGTGTCCGCTCTTGACCAGTGTATTACAGCCTCTCCATCCCTCACCTGGACGGATGGCCGGTCCACTGGAATGATAAATACCTGTGCAATCAAAAACAGATTCATGTTCCTTCCTCCCAACTGGAGAGATACTTCTTCTGCTCCGGTGTCAACTCATCAATTTTAACCCCCAGGACGTTCAATTTCAGGGATGCTATCATGACGTCTATTTCATCCGGAAGTCTGTAAACCTTCTTTTCCAGATTCTCGTGGTTATCCAGTATGTACTTCACGGCCATGAATTGATTGGAAAAACTCATATCCATCACCTCCGAAGGATGTCCCTCCGCTGCTCCGAGATTCACGAGCCGCCCCTCCGCAAGCAGGAAGACCCTGCGCCCGTCCTCGAGGGTGTATTCGTCCACGCTGTCCCTTATCCTGCGCACTTTTACCGAGAGGCGCTCGAGGGCCTCCTTATCTATTTCCACATCGAAGTGGCCGGCGTTGGCCAGAATGATGCCATCCCTTGCGACCCTGAGGTGGTTTTCAGCGATTACATGTTTGTCTCCCGTGGCGGTTACCACTATGTCGGAGATTCTTATGGCCTCTTCCATGGGCATCACGCTGAATCCATCGTAATAGGCCTCGATTGCCCTTATGGGGTCCACCTCCGTGACTATGACCCTCGCTCCCATGCCCCTTGCCCTCATGGCAATGCCCCTTCCGACCCATCCATAACCCGCGACCGTGAATGTCTTTCCTGCAATCAGAATGTTCGTTGCCCTGAGTATCCCGTCTATCGTGGACTGGCCTGTCCCGTATCGATTGTCGAAGAGGAATTTGGTCCTGGAATCGTTTACGGCGATGACGGGGTAGTGGAGCACTCCATCCCTGGCCATGGCCCTTAACCTTATCACGCCCGTGGTGGTTTCCTCGGTTCCTCCGAGTATTCCTCCCGTCAGACCATACTTGTGGGCATACGAAGTGAGGTCGGCTCCATCATCCATGGTTATGTGGGGTTTGAATTCCAGACACTGCTTTATGTGCTCGTAGTAGGTGTCCCTGTCCTCTCCTCTTACTGCAAATACCTCGATTCCGAAGTGCTTCACCAGAGCGGCAGCCACGTCATCCTGTGTGGACAGGGGATTGGATGCGCATAGTCTGACGCTGGCTCCTGCTTTCTTCAGGGCTATGGCGAGGTTGGCTGTTTCCGTCGTTATGTGAAGGCAGGCTGCTATCCGGGTTCCCTTGAAGGCTCCTTCGTGTTCTATGGCCAGCCTCTTCAGAACGCCCATGTGCTGGCCGGCCCATTCTATGCGCAGAAGTCCCTTATCTGCAAGAGCGGGGTCCTTTATGTGGTATTCCATGAACGACTAATTTTAAAGGGAGGTTCCAGCAGAACCGCTCCTTCACGGCAGAGGGTCGCGGAATTGCTCCGGACCTCCGGTCTGGCTCCTGACGAATCTTCTGAGCAACTCATCCGACATGCCCGTCGCCCTCTGGACGGCTCGATAGAACAGGTCGTTCATTTCGCTGGATAGCGTCACGATGAATGCGAAGGCCATCTTTTCCAGAGCGATGCGGGTTCTTTCATCGACCCATGCATTCCTTCCGATGTCTTTCAGGATGCGGAACATGAGCTTCCCCACTTCCGGGAGGGATATTTCTTCGCCGAGCATGTACCCTGCCAGTTCCCTTATGGGGTGGAAGTCTCCCCTGAGCATGGCTTTTGCTACCATCGACAGGTATTCCATTAATTCGCTCCCTTTCGGATTCAGGTGGGTGTCCGTTATCCTGCGGATGGATTCGTCGATAATGGAGGCTATTCTTTCCCTCTCATCCCGTTCGATTAACGTATCCATCAGTATCGAGTAGAATTCTTCCCTCATTTTTTCCATTTCCATGCTCCGATTTCTCAAAGTATAATGGCAGAATCGCTGTAAACTTTTGACCCATGAAGTCCGGATTCGTAGCAATCGTGGGAAAGCCCAACGTGGGAAAGTCCACCCTCCTGAACATGATGCTCAGGGAGAAGGTGTCCATCGTAAGCCACAAACCCCAGACCACCCGATTCAACATACTGGGCATATTGACCACTGAGGATGCCCAGATTATCTTCATAGACACGCCGGGAATCATGAAGAAAGCGAAGAATGTCCTGGACAAATCCCTTCTGAAGGAGGCATTCTCCAGCCTTCAGGATGCAGATGTGGTGGTCATGGTGGTGGAGCCCACCTACCCCACGGAGGAGGATTTGAAGGTGCTGGAGGCTGTGAAGCAATCCGGCAAGCCTTCCATACTGGTCATAAACAAGATAGACACCGTGAGGGACAAGAAGGAACTGCTTCCGATAATGGAGCACTACTCCAGACTGCACGACTTCAGGGAATTCGTCCCCATAAGCGCCCTGTACAGGGATGGAATAGACATCCTGATAGATGTGATAAAGAAGTACCTGCCGGAGGGCGAACTCTACTTCCCTGAAGACCAGATTACAGACAAGCCCCTGCGGGTAATCGTGGCAGAAATCATAAGGGAGAAGATTTATCAGCTGTACCACGAGGAGATACCCTATGCCACTGCCGTCCATGTGGAGGAATTCATAGACCCGGAGGAGCATCCGGAGGAGAACAGGAAGAAGGTCTATATACGGGCCATCATCTACGTGGAGAGGGAGAGCCAGAAGCCCATAATAATAGGGGAGGGGGGCAGGAAGATAAAGCAACTGGGCATGGCGGCCCGCAAAGACATAGAGGCCCTGCTCGGAAAGCCCGTGTTCCTCGAACTTCATGTGAAGGTCAAGCCCAAGTGGAGGAGGAACGAGGCCTTTATCAGGTCCCTCAACAGGATTTAGTGCCCTGGAGGGTTCTTCAGGGTTTCCTCGCGCTTTTCAACTTATTTATCTCCCTCCTGGCATAATTCACGAATGCGATAGAGGACATGATTACGGATAGAATCAGAAGGTGCCACCTGAAGGGCACCTCGAAGATATACGCGATAACCATGGCGTAGAATGTGATACCTGCAACTTTTCCGAGAGCGTTGGAGCCGTCCAGATGGGCCGGTGTGGACAGCCAGATGAATACACCTCCGATTATAAGGAGGAATTCCCTCACCAGGAAGAACATGTATGCCCAGTTGGGCAAATCCTTGTAAACGTTGAGGGCGTACGTGATGGTCAGTATTAGGAGTTTATCCACGAGGTGGTCGTACACCTTACCGAATATCCTGTCGCTGATTCGGAGCCTCCTCGCAAGATATCCGTCCAGTATATCGGTCACGAATATTATTCCCAGTATGAGGAGAGCGATGTACTCATTTACCGGAATAGACCAGAAAACGGCCGGTATGAGGACCAGCCGAATCGTGGTGAATACATCAGGAAGTTTCAAAAACGATGCGGTATGCCTCATTCACGTCATCCACGAAATGGAACTTGATGTCTCTGATGCTTTCCCTGGGAATCTCTTCGAGGTCCTTCTTATTCCACTTGGGGAGTATGATTTCCTTCACGCCTGCTCTCTTCGCAGCCAGTACCTTTTCCTTTATACCGCCTACGGGCAGGACTTTGCCCCTGAGGGTTATTTCACCGGTCATCGCGAGGTATGGTTTCGGTGCTCTTCCGGAGAAGAGGGAGATGAGGGCCATCAGTATGCTTATCCCCGCAGAGGGACCATCCTTGGGTATCGCCCCGGCCGGCACGTGCACATGGACATCGTTCTCCATGAAGACCTTCGGGTCCTCTATGCCCCACCGGCTGTAGTTGGCTTTCACGAGCGAGAAGGCTGCTTCGGCACTTTCCCTCATCACGTCCCCCAGTTGACCCGTGAGCTTCAGATTTCCCTTTCCGGGCATCTTGAGGGCTTCGATGAATATGATGTCCCCTCCGGTGGGCGTCCATGCCAGACCTATGATTACACCCACCTCACCCTTGCGCTCCGCGACTTCGGAGTAGAACTTCTCCGGACCCAGGTACTTCTTAACGCTCTTCTCGGTTATGACGAATCTCTTCTGCTTCACATTGTCTTCCGCTATCCTCAGGGCTATCTTCCTGAGTATGGATGCGATTTCCCTCGAAAGTTGCCTCACTCCCGCTTCCCTCGTGTATCCCTCTATAATCTTCCGTATGGCTCCCTCCGTGAACCGGATGTCGTATCCCTTTAGACCGTTATTCTCGATTTCCCTCGGAATCAGGTGCTTCATGGCTATGTGAATCTTATCCTCCACGGTGTATCCGGGTATGTCGATTATCTCCATCCTGTCCAGAAGCGGTGGGGGGATGGTAACGGTCGTATTGGCTGTGGCGATGAATATGACCTTGGAGAGGTCGAAGGGGACTTCCAGATAGTGGTCCACGAATTCTCTGTTCTGCTCCGGGTCGAGCACTTCCAGCAGGGCCGCGGCGGGGTCTCCCCTGAAATCCGCCCCTATCTTGTCCACCTCGTCGAGCATTATAACCGGATTCTTCACACCCACCTTGCGTATGGCGCTTATGATTCTGCCCGGCAGGGCTCCCACGTAGGTTCTGCGATGACCCCTTATTTCCGCTTCATCCCTGATTCCACCAAGAGAAATGCGGATAAATTTGCGTCCCAGCGCCCGTGCTATGGACTGGCCGAGAGATGTTTTACCCACCCCCGGCGGCCCCACGAATGCCATTATTGCCCCTTTGGCATCTTTCTTGAGTTTCCTTACAGCCAGATATTCCAGTATTCTCTGCTTAACTTTGTCCAGGTCGTAATGGTCCTCATCCAGTACCTTTCTTGCATGCTTCAAATCGAGATTATCCTGAGTTTCCACATTCCAGGGCATGTTAACGAGCCAGTCCAGATATGTCCTGACCACGTGGTATTCGGGGGATATGGGCTGGAGTCTCCTGAGTTTGTTCAACTCCCTGCGCGCCACTTCCTTAACGTGGGCGGGAAGGGTTTCGATTTTCTTCTCCAGTTCCTCTAACTCTACGTCCTCTTCGCCCAGTTCCTTCTGTATGACTTTAATCTGCTCCCTGAGAAAGTACTCCTTCTGCGTCCTCTCGAACTCCTCCCTCACCTTTTCCTGTATCTTTTCGGACAGGCGGAGCATTTCGATGTGCCTGTGTACGAGCTCCAGGACCTTTTTGAGTTTCTCCACGGGGTCCAGTTCTTCCAGTATAACCTGTTTCTCCTCCACCTTCGCTGGAAGCATGGAGGTAACCGTATGGGCGAGCTTGATGGGGGAGACGATGTGCTTGATTTTCCTGACGTGGTCTTCCGTATGCATGGGGGAGATTCTGACGTATTCCTCGAAGGCCTTGATTATTCCGTTGACGAGGCTCTCCACCTTCGGGTCCTTGGTATCCACAGGGGGAATCTCCAGCTCCACCACTTCCCCCTTCATATAGGGCTCTGTCTGGATGAGATTTATCAGTTTTCCGGGGTTCATCCCCTCCACGATGAGCCGGAGATTATTGCTCGTGTCCCTGAAAAACTTGACTATCTTAACGATGGTCCCTATGGTGTATATATCTTCTATGCTCTCCGCCTGTTTTTCGGGATCCTTCTGGGCGACGGCCAGTACCCTGGCGTCCGGGTCATCCAGAACATCCTCCACCAGGCTCTTGGCCTTTTCGCTCGTTATCGTTATGGGAACTAACTGTCCCGGCAGAACGATACCTCCCCTTATGGGAAGTACCGGCATTATCATTTTTTCTTTTATCTCCTGATTCATCTCCTTCTCACCCATCATGTACCTCTATCTCCTTTACTCCAGGTTTGGGAAGGATTATAATAAGGACTCCCTGTTTGAACTTGCTCTCTATTCGCTCCTCATCCACCTCTCTTCCGATGTGGATTTCCCTTACGAAGAATCCGTATGCGGCCTCCATGATGTAATAGTACTTGGTCTTTTCCGTTTCCACCGGTTCTTTCAGATATCCCTGGATGTATATGGTTCCGCTCTGATACATTATTTTGAGCGAATCCCTGTCCACATTGGGTGCAAACAGTAATATATAATAGGCGTCCTCCGTCTCGAAGACGTTAAGCGGAGGATAACTGTCCTCCAGATAATCGATCATCTCTTTCCTAACGCATGCAGAACGTGGAACTTGTCCGCACTGCTTACGAGAGCAGGCTTACGGAGTCTCCTCTTCCTCTTGCTGGTCTTCTTGGTAAGTATGTGGCTCTTGAATGCATGCCTTCTGAGGATTTTGTTTCCCTTCCCGTTTTTGGTGACCTTGAACCTCTTGGCCACTGCTCTCTTCGTCTTCATCTTAGGCATCGTGAAATCCCCTCCTGTTCGTCCCAAATTTTATAGCCTTTGCCCCGACCTGAATCGTTGGGGGATTCACCGGTCGGATGCCCGGCCGGTTGGGGCGGAAGACGAGGCAGAATAAAGCCTACTTTTTCAGTCCGTTATGTATAAGTATTTTCGGGTATGACTCCTATATAATTTCCGATTGCTATGCTGTGGTTGCTCAGAATAGTCAACGTACTTATACTGCTGTGGGGCACCCTGTCCTACATGTCTAACAGGGACAATCTGCCTCTGGTTCTGGCTGGAGCGGGATTCCTGTTCTTCGTTTCTGCCCTGTACAAGGCTTTTACCGTGGGCAGGGGAACTCTGAGGGGGAGGTTCTGGATGCTGTTCAGTATGGTGGGGTTGTCCGTGGGTTTTGCGGGGCTACTTCATTCCCTCGGGAATCTGTCTCTATTTCTCCACGCCCTTTCCCGTATCTTCCTTGCGTCCACCATCCTCATGATGTTCCTTGGGCTGGTGAAGAGGGGTCTGTCCCCGAGGGGGTGGAGGGTGCCCGTGGTGCTTCTGGCTTTCATGGTGTCCATGGTCGTGGTCTTCTATGCTCTGATCCACTCATCCCCTGTCAACGTGTGGGATGTACTGATTGGAATGAGCGACATCCTGGTCTTCACCTTCACTGTATCCAACCTCCTGGTATATCTGGGTAGCGACCTGGGGAAGAGATGGTTCATAGGTTTTCTGGCTGTCTTCGTTTACATCCTTGCCGATATCTTCTTCCTGACCGGGAAGATGGACCAGTCTCTGTACGCCCTGGTGGTCTCTCTGTTTCTCATCAGTATAGTGGCCCATATCGGGGAGTGACCGCAGGTTGCTCCCCATTTTTGAAATCCTTCTGTAAACTTTAATCGTGCAGATATTTCTGGGCAGAGAAAAAGAAATCAAACTCCTTTCGGACGTTCTTTCGGATGTTCTGAATGGCGAGTCCCGTGTGGTCCACATAAAGGGGGCCAAGGGCCTCGGAAAGACCTCGCTCGTGAAGGAATTCCTCAAGAAGGTGCCCGATAACGTTATTCGCATTCACTCCTCCCATGTCCGTCCGGGGTATGGAGTCATAAGGGAATTCGTGAAGAAATTCAGCGACAGGCGTCGCCTTCTGGGGAGGGTTCTTCCGATGGAGGCCGTTCATATATATCCGGACCTTTCCAGTTATTTCGTCTTTCCCGAATACGATGCCCGTCCCGTCGATGAGTACTTCATCCTGTACGAATTTCTGGACAGGTTGAGCGATGTGTCTCCGGTGGTGCTCGTTCTGGATAATGTGGAACTCTATTCGCGGGAGGACCTGGAGCTGGTGAGAAAACTCATCCTGTCCCTGGAAGGAAAGCCCATAATGTTCATCCTGGTTTCTACTCCCGAAATCTCCTTCTACAGAGCCCTCGCCGTTGACCTGGAGCCCCTTTCCCTGGAGGACCTTATGGAACTCCATATGCCCGTGGAAGTGGTGGAGAAACTCTACAGGGTCACCGGGGGCATTCCGACCCTCGTGAATCAACTCCTCTTTTCCATAAGACATCTCAATCTGGACCCCCACAGGGCTTTTTCTCCGGAAATTCTCGAGGAGATTTACGGGAAGATACTGGACCTCCTTTCCGATGAGGAGAAGGAATTCCTTCTCAAGATGGCCCTCACGGATTACGTGGATGTCCAGTCCCCCATATTTCGACATCTGAAGAGTCTGGGTCTGGTGGATGAAGAGGGGATTAGACTGCACGGGCTCAAGGAATATATACTGGGGACCATATCGGAGGAGGAGAGGAAGTCCTTCTACCGCAGAGAAGCCCTTTCCCTTCTGGATGAATTCAGGGGGAAGGAGGTCTTCGACCTGGAGAAACTCCACCGTCTCGTCAGGTATATGGAGCTTTCCGGACTGGATGAGAAGTATCCGGAGGAATTCTCCAGATATGCCCTGAAACTCGGAAATCACTACAGGAAGTTGAACAAGTACTCCCTTGCCATGGAATTCTACTCCAGGGTGAAGGTGGAGCCCTACAGGAGAGAGGCCGCCCGTCTGAGACTCCTCATAGCGATAAAGACCGGAGGCCATGAGGATGTGGACACCCTGTTCAGGGAGGTGGCGGATGACCCGGAGGCTGTTGAACAGTATGCCAAGTACCTGCTCTTCAAGCGGAGATTCGATGAATACCGGAAACTGGTGAAGGGAAAGGAGAATCCCATACTGCGCCTGTACTACCTGTATTACAGGCAGGATTATTCCACATTCAAGAAGGAGGCGATGAAGGCTCTGGATGAGATAGAGGGGCCCGACAAACTGAATCTCATAAACTTCCTGGCCAGCGTCTATCTGATGGAGGGGGAAAGGAAGAAGGCGATGGATTACCTCCGGATTCTGCGCACCGAGGCGGAGAAGCATGGGGACCTGGTCATAGTGAGCAAGGCCCTGTACCACATGGCTGTCCTGGCTTACGAGATGGAAGATTACGAGGCTGCAATGGAATATGCGAGCAAGGCCCTCGATATGGCGAGGAGGAGTGGATACATATATGGACAGATGTACGTGCACTACTTCCTGGGTGTATTCCTGCAGGAGAGGGGGGATTACAAGAAGGCGGGGCTCCATCTGGAGAAAGCCCTGGAACTGGCGATAGTCGAGAAGAATGACTTCATCCGCATTTCCTCCACCTTCCGTCTTTCGGACGATGAGAGGAAGATGGCCATGGTGGAGGACCTGCTCCTCAACAGAAGTATGTACGACCATATATTCAACAGGCTGGCCCTGGACATAATAATTCCATTCCTGGCCCGCACCGACCCTGCGAGGGCGAAGAAACTCCTTTCTGAAATAAAGCCCGAAAGGGATTTCATGGAGAAGATTTACAGCGCGTACAGGGCTTTCCTCAACGGGAGGAAGTTGCCCAAGAAGATTCCCAGACTCCTCATGGCGCAGATTTACGAATTGAAGGATTCCACCCTTCCCAAGGCTCTGGAAATATACAAGGAGCTGGGATTCGCCCTGAAGGTTATGGAGATATCCCGCCGGCTGGACCTCCCCTCCGAATTCGAGAGGGAGAAGGTGGAAGTTCATACCTTCGGTGGTCTCAGGATAAAGGATGTGGCGGGAAGGGAGATTTCCGGTAAGGACATCGGGACCTATAAGGCCCAGCAGATTCTTTTGATGCTGATAAAATCCATATGGGACGAGAAGAATCTTACGACCGACGATATACTGGCTGCCCTGTGGCCGGAATTCGATGCCCAGAGGGCCCTGAACAACTTCCACGTGAACCTCACATCCCTCAGGAGGGTCCTGGGGAAGAAGGCGATAGTGAAGGATAAGTACTTTTACAAACTCAATCTCGAGGTGGTTGACCTGGACCTCCTGAAGTTCAAGGAGAACTACGAGAGGGGTATGCATTACAGGAACATGGGCAATCCCCATAAGGCCTATACGTACTTCGAAAGGGCCATAGAACTGGCGGGGGACAGATTCCTCAAGGGGATATACGACCCCCTATTCGATGATTTCATAATGCAGGTGAATTCTGCAGTTATGGATGCTCTGGAGTTCATCGGCCAGTACGAGCTGGAGAGGGCCAATTACGACAAGGCCCGGAGAATCGCAAGGGAAATACTGGACATAGATTACTTCAACGAGAAGGGGCACGAACTGGCCATAAGGACCATGATGGAATCCGGGAGGAAGTCGGCTGCCATCGAGTACATGAAGCGGGTTAAGAAGATTTTCATGGAGGAACTCGGTTTCGAGCCCGAATTTCAGGGAATAGAAAAAGGAGGAAGGGTATGAGAATCAGTCCCCTTCTGGTGGACCTTTACGAGATTACCATGGGGTACAGTTACTTCAGGCATGGGAAGAACGAGCCCGCCACATTCGAGCTCTTCGTCCGGAAATTTCCCAGGAACAGGAATTATCTGGTCAGCGCCGGTATAGATGACATAGTGGATTTCCTGGTCAACTTCAGATTCACCCCGGATGAGATAGACTACCTGCGCTCCCTGAACATGTTCTCCGAGGATTATCTGGACTTTCTCGCCCGCATGCGGTTTACCGGTGACATGTATGCCATACCCTCCGGAGAGATTTACTTTCCCGGAGAGCCCGTTGTGGTTATTACTGCTCCGCGGATTCAGGCCCAGATTCTCGAAACTGCCCTTCTGAACCAGTTCAACTTCCAGTCCATGATTGCCACGAAGGGGGCGAGGGTCATCTCTGCTGCCCGTGGAAGGGCGTGTGTGGATTTCTCTCCCAGGAGGGACCATGGAATAGATGCCAGCATCAAGGTGGCCAAGAATACTTACATGGTTGGGTTCATCGGGACATCCAACCTCCTTGCGGGCAAAATCTATGGTATTCCCGTCTTCGGCACCATGGCCCATTCGTATATAATGTCCTTCGAGAGCGAGGAGGAGGCCTTCAAGACCTTTGCGACGGACTTCCCCAATACCACCCTCCTGATAGATACCTACGATGTTCTGGAAGCAGCGAAGAAGGTCATAGAGCTGGTGAAGCAGGGTTACAGAATAAAGGCGGTGAGGATAGACAGCGGGGACCTGGTGGAACTGTCCAGAAAGGTCAGGGAGATGTTCAGGGAGGCCGGCCTCGATTTGCTCATATTCCTCTCCGGTGACCTGGATGAATATGCCATAGATGAGTTGCTGAGGAAGGGGGCGGAAGCGGATGCCTTCGGCGTGGGAACCCGTCTGGGGACCAGTTCCGATATCCCGTATCTCAACGGTGTTTACAAACTGGTGGAGGATGACAAGGGACCCCGCGTTAAACTGTCCCCCGGAAAGGTCACCCTCGCCGGAAAGAAGATGCTCTACCGGGTCTATGAAAACGGTCGGATGGTTCGGGACATCATAGCCCTTCACGATGAGAAAATCGATGGTGCGGAGCCCCTTCTGCTCAAGTATATAGAGGGTGGACGGCCCGTGAGGGAGGATTCCCTGGATGGGGGAAGGGAGAGGTTCAGGGACGCATTCTCTTCCCTGCCCGAACATCTGAAATCCATATACGAGGTGGAGGAGAAATATCCCGTCTATCTATCGGAGGGCCTCAGGGAAGTGATGGCCCGATTCGGTGTGAAAATTGAGAGGATTCAGTAGGGGCGGATATCCGCCCCATCCCTCAGTGAAGCACGAATTTCTTCCTCAGGTCGTTTATCTGGAATATGTAGGTTCCGGGTTTTAGATTCAGATTCTCCTCTATGAGCAACCTATCCCTGTACTGCCTGCTCATGACCAGTTTTCCGGATGCGGTGTAAATCTTCAGGTTTATGCTCTGCGAGGATTTGGCCTTTATGATGAGGCGGTTGTTCTTCAACTCCACCGCCAGTTTGCAATCCTCGTAACGCTCATCCGTGTCGATGGGGGTCAGGAGCCCGCATGTGATGGAATTGCTGGTGTTTATGAAGGCCTGATAATAGGTGGCATCATCCACAGTGATTCCCCCACTCCCGTAATCGCTCCATGTTCCGGGGCCGGCGGAGATGGAGTATGGGGACCAGGTGGTGTCCACAGCAGTTCTCCAGTAGCAGGTATCCACCGTTCCGCTATCTGCTGCCAGAAGTCCATCGTAATTTCCCGCAGTCCATGCGGCGTTGTCGGTGTATCCGGCCACATACGGAACTTCTGTAGTAATGGTGGTGTTTACGTCTATCGCCCTTCCCTGCTCATCCCCGGATGACAGTATGTACCTGACCATGGTGGGGGTTATGGTGCTCTTGTCCACATAGACGATGGGTACATCCGCGTCCCTTATCAGTCCTGTAAAGTAGTAGTAATCCGTGCCCTCAACCACATCTATACCTGCATCGTCCAGGCCGGAAGTGGTTGCCAGGGTAAAGGCTCCCAGAACATTACCATTCGAGTCGAACTTTATGAAGAGTATATCCTTGGATGTGCCACCGTCGATTTCATCTGCCAGTACGAATCCACCGTCGGAAGTGGGATATGCCCAGGAGAAGTACTTTGCTCCGGTGGTGCTCCTGGAGTATTCTTTCTGCCATATTATGCTCCCATCCAGTATGTTGATTTTCCCCATCCATATCTCGTTGAAGAGGGGGGCTATCACTATGAGATTCCCGTCGGAAATCTGGAACAGGCTCGTGGCCCAGTCTCTGCCCGATGTTCCCAGTATCCTGTTCCACTGGAGGTTACCGTCGCTGTCGAATTTCATGAGGAGAACATCCCTGTCGCTTCCCCAGTAGGAGATTTCACCCACCACGACGAAGCCCCCATCCGATGTGGGCTCCACGTTGAAGAATCTCACCCATGCATCGTAATCTCCCCACTCGTCTATCACCTGCTTGGCGAAGAGGATATTCCCGGTGTTCCTGTCCAGTTTTATGATAAACCCCCTTCCGGGATAGGTGCAGTTGGTGGGAGAGCCTCCGTTGGGAATGCAGGACACTCCAACGGCCACCGCATTCCTGTCCGTTAGAAAGGCCACATCGTACGTCCACTCGTTGGTGTCTATCTTCCCGATAATCGTCTCCCAGTAGGAGCCACCCTCGGGATTGTTGAGCATGACTATGAAGTCCACTCCATCCCCTGCAGATACCTGATAGGAGTTGCTGAACAGGGTCTGGACTATGAGGTCGCTGTATATGTCCATCCCGAATGTCCAGTCGAAACTGGTCCCGCCGTAAGTGGTGAGACCCGCCCACACCGTGCTCTGGGCAAATCCAAGGGATGGAAGCAAAAGACTAATGGACAATGCGATAGTTTTCAATCCCCTCATCTCTCAGAACCTCCTTTATCCGGGAGGTATCCACCTTTCCCGGCTCCACTATAATCATGTATGCATTGGGTTTGTAGGGGGAAATCCTCTTCACGAAATCCAATTTCTTCAGGAAAGTGAGATCCACGCGCGATGCCCCTTTACCTCCATTATAGAATTCCACTATATACACGGAATCAGGATAACTAACTGCCTCAGCCCTGTCTATTAACATCTGCGCCACTAAAATATTAATTAACCACATAGTTGTGATAATTTTAATCTCGAAAGACTGAAAAGTCAAGGTGTGCATGAAAATTTGTCCCATTGGAAACATGCATAAGATTCAGGGGATGTTCAGAACCCCTCAGGTTCAGGTATAGCATGGATGTAAAAAGTGTGATTATTCTGGCAGGAGTAATCGACCCCTTGACGCGTATGTTTAAAATTAACGACAACATGAAGGCAAATAATCTGAAGGAGAAGTATCGCATAATGGACACCAAGCAGTTCTTCCGCACCATAAGGAGGATGGGCCTCGAGGTTGTGGAAAAATTTCCGGACCTCGACAACCTCATAATAGCAGGGATAAAAACCCGCGGAGTTTACCTGGCCCGCTATATTAAGGATGTGGTGCAGGAAGAGACTGGAATGGATATTCCCGTTGGAGAGATAGATATAAGTTTCTACAGGGATGACCTTTCTCTAATCGATGAAGTGCCTGTGGTGAGGGGAACCCGCCTCGGGGAAAACATAGACGACAGGAAGATTCTCGTGGTGGACGATGTCCTGTTTACCGGAAGGACTGTGAGGGCTGCTCTGGATGCCATATTCGATTTCGGAAGGCCGAAGGAGGTTAAACTGGCAGTGCTCATAGACAGGGGGTGGAGGGAATTGCCCATCTGTGCTGATATCGTAGGAAAGAAGATAACCACGACCCTCTCCGAAGTGGTAAAGGTCAAGGTAAAGGAAGTGGACGGGGCGGATGAAGTATGGATGCTGGAAAGAGTGAACTGAGTCCTGAAGAGCTGAGACCCCGAATAGAGCTGCCTCCTGTCGGGGAGCAGGAAGGGGACGTGGATTTGAGCTCCCTCCATTCGAGGGCGGTGGAAGCCCTCAGGATGGGTCTGTCCATCGACAACGACAGATACAATGTATTCGTGGTGGGTCCGCGGTTCAGCGGCCGGGATGAGGTGGTGGAGGGGGTGGTCAGGAAACTGGCCAGAGGCAGACCCACACCTCCCGACTGGTTGTACGTATATAATTTCGATGACCCTTCCTCCCCTATAGCATTTCCCCTGCCTCCCGATGTGGGCAACAGATTCGTGCAGGATGTGGACAATTTCATAAACACCATAAGGGGAGCAATCAGAAGCGCCTTCGAAAGCGAAAGCATCCTTTCGGAGAAGGAGAATCTGATAAAGGAATTTAACAGGAGGAAGGAGGAAATACTTTCCGAACTCAACAGAAAGGCCAGTGAACTCGGATTCATAATCCAGCCCCAGCCTGCGGGATTCAACATAATCCCCATCTTCAACGGGGAGCCCCTATCGCCCCAGAAGTATGCCAGCCTTCCCCAGGATATAAAGGAGTTCATAGACCAGAAGCGGAAGCAACTGGAGGAGCACATAGCCGAAACCCTGAAGAAACTGGCGAAACTGGATAAGGAACTGAAGGAGAAACTCGAGGAATTCGACAGGCAGGTGGCCCGCCGTACCGTGGAGGTCCACTTCAGGGATTTGCTCGAGAAGTACAGGGATTATCCTCAGGTGGTGGAGTACTTGCAGAAGATGTACGACGATATCGTCAGGAATGTGAACATCTTCCTCATCCCCCCCGACAGGATTCCCCAGGGTCCTCTGGATCCTTTCAGAAAGTACAGGGTCAATCTGATAGTTGACAATAAGAGCACCGATGGGGCGCCTGTCATCTACGAGAGGAATCCCACGTATTACAACCTGATTGGCAGGATAGAGAAGGAGATGGTCTTCGGTGCCCTTATGACGGACTTCAATAACATAACCGCCGGAAGTCTCCACAGGGCCAATGGGGGTTTCCTCATAATAGATGCATTCCAGTTGCTGAAGGACCCGTTCGCATACGATGCCCTGAAGAGGGTTCTGCGAAACAGGCTCATATTGATAGAGGATATAGGAGAAAGAATCAGCCTCTTTTCCACCAAGACCATAAAGCCCCAGCCCATTCCCTTCGATGGAAAGGTGATACTCATGGGAGACGCGATGGTCTATTACATCCTCTACTATCTGGACCCGGAATTCTCCGAGATTTTCGGCATAAAGGCCGAGCTGGAAACGGATGTTCCCCTCGATGAAAACAATCTTTCGTTCTTCTACCACTACGCCCTTGCCTTTCAGAGGAGGGAGAATCTGAAGCCGTTCACCAGAGAGGCTATGGGTGAGATTATGGTCGAGATTCAGAGGCACATAGAGGACAGGAAGAAGCTTTCCACCAATCTGGAGTACCTGAGGGAGTTGATGCTGGAGGCGAATTACTATGCCACCTCCGATGAGGTGCGCCCGGAGGATGTGAAGGAGGCTCTGAAGAGAAGGAGAGAAAGGGAAGGAAGGGTGGAGGAGAGGATAAGGGAACTCATCGAGAGGGGTTTTATTCTCGTGGATGTGGATGGGAGCAGGAGGGGAGTGGTCAACGGACTCTCCGTTATAGAGATGGGGAATCACACATTCGGCATACCGAGCAGGATTACCGCATCCGTGGGCCTTGGAAAGCCGGGAATAGTGGATATAGAGAGGGAAACGGGTCTCGGCGGGAAGATTCACACGAAGGCCGTAATGATCATGGGGGGATACCTGTACGACACCTATGGCAGGGACTTCCCCATAACCCTTCAGGTCCGCATAACCTTCGAGCAGAACTATTCTGGAGTGGAGGGGGATAGCGCCACCGCCGCGGAGTTGCTGGCTGTCCTTTCCGAGATTTCGGGCATACCGGTGAAACAGGGTATAGCCATAACCGGCTCCATGAATCAGAAGGGGGAGATTCAACCGGTGGGAGGTATAAACCACAAGATAGAGGGGTTTTTCTACACGTGTAAAGCCATGGGCCTCACGGGGGAGCAGGGAGTAATCATACCTGCCAGAAATAAGGAGAATCTGGTGCTGAGAGACGAGGTGGTACAATCTATCAGGGAGGGGAAGTTCCATATATGGGCGGTCGAGCACATAGACGAAGTCATAGAGCTGGCCACCGGTGTGGATTCCAGGGAATTCCACGAAAAAGTTTACGAAAGTCTTAAACTTTACTACCTGAAAAACAAAAACAGAGGTGGAGGAAAGAAGGATGATTGAACTCCTGGGCTTTCTGATAATCGGTTTGAGCGCTGGCATACTCAGCGGTCTATTCGGAATAGGAGGAGGCGTCATCATAATACCTTCCCTGATTTACTTCTATGGTATGAGTCAGCACGATGCTCAGGGTACATCCCTGGGAGCCCTTCTCCTCCCTGTCGGACTCCTCGGTTTCCTGGAGTATTACAGGAATGGTCATGTGCATTTGAAGGGGGCCATATTGATTGCGGTGGGGCTGTTCCTGGGGGCTTATTTTGGTGCTCTGGTTGCTAACAGGATCCCTTCCGGGACCCTTTCCAAACTCTTTGCTGTTTTTTTGATATTTGTCGCAGTAAGATTGTTTTTCAAATCATGAAAGCATGAAAGGAGGTTGAAGATATGTCAAGTGCCAGAGACAGGGTGGTGATGTTCGTCGATGTTCAGAATGTCCACATCACCTTCGAGAAGATAGGGCAGGAAGTCAGGTACGATGTGCTTCTGAAGGCCGTGGAGGACCAGTACCGCAGGAGGGGGAAGGTACTCTTCAAGGCCGTGGCATTCGTCCCCATGTTCGAGGGGGACGAGAGGAGGGAGAAGCTGATCAATGCCCTATCTTTCATGGGATACAGAGTGGTCACAAAGGTGGTGAAGAAGATAGGGGATGCGTCAAGCCATAAGATCAACATGGATATAGAGATGGCCATGGAAATCATATCCATGGCTGATAGCGTGGATGAGGTGGTCCTGGTGACCGGGGACAGGGACTTCGTCCCCATCGTCGATTATCTGTCGAAGAAGGGCAAGAGGGTCAGGGTCATAGGCACCAGAAAGGGTGCAGTAAGCATAGACCTCATAAGAGCGTGCGATGAATACGATAACATGGACGAGATAGAGGGGATTTTAATGCCCTTCCGTTATTCGGACAATTACAAAGAAGGCAGCAGGGATGAGGAATATCCCTCGGATATATGACCTGGAGACGTACGATTATCGATTCGACGAATCGCTGATTGCAAAGTATCCCTCGAAGGAGCGGGACCTCTCCCGCCTCCTCGTTTATAATAGAAAACTCGGCACTATCGAGCATCGTATATTCAGGGATGTGGTGGATTATCTGAATCCGGGGGACGTGCTCGTACTCAACGACAGCAGGGTCCTGAAGGCTCGTCTCATCGGGCTGCTGAGGGGGAGGGAGGTGGAGGTCTTCTTCACCAGGAGGATAGACGATTTGACCTTCGAGGGCATTGGCAGACCCCTTCGCAGGTTTAGAAGGGGGGATGTGATTCAGGTGGGGGAGTATGGGATAGAGGTGGTGGATGTCCTTCCGGGCAGGCGCATATACAGGGTTCGGGGGGCGGAAAACCTGTTCGAGGTCTTCGAGAAATACGGAAAAGTTCCCCTTCCTCCCTATATAGACAGGGAGCCCACTGAAGAGGACGAGGAGATGTATCAGACGGTTTACGCCCGCAAGGAGGGTTCCGTCGCCGCTCCCACCGCGGGACTCCACTTCACTCCCCGCCTCCTCGAGCGAATCAGGGAGAAGGGGGTTAAAGTGCTCTACGTTACCCTTCACGTGGGCCCGGGAACCTTCAAACCCGTTCAGGTGAGGGACATAAGGCAGCATCGACTGGATGCAGAGTACTATGAGGTTCCCGATGAGACTGCCTCCGGGATTCTGGAGGCCAGGGAAAGAGGGGGGAGGGTGGTGGCGGTGGGGACCACTGCTGTGAGGACTCTGGAGCACTGGGCTCTGGATGCGAATCCCCGCAGGGGATGGACGGATCTGTTCA
>WGAQ01000158.1 GCA_015494735.1 Caldifarciminota bacterium
CCGATTTAATTCCACAAAAACTATAACATCCCATGTCGCCACTTCCCATAAAACACAGGAGGTGGAAAATGAAAGTTCACGAAGTGCCAGTGGCGGATATTTACGACCCTGAGTTTGAACTGTGGTACCTCATAATAAAGTCCATGCTGGCCACAGCCACGGAAGAGGACATACTGGAAGGGATTGCCATCATACGACGATACAGGGAGTGGATAAGCGAAGAGACAATAGAAATCCTCAGGCAATGGATTCTGAGGCAGATATTCGACGAAATGGAATTCGACGACCCCTTCCTGATAGATGCCGTGAACAGACTCCTCGAATTAATCGGACTCCCGGAAAGAATAGACCTGAACCCGCTATGACCCCGCCGACGCGGGATCCGCACCACCCTGAAACTTCCCTTCCAGCTCCTGCGAAATCTCCTGAGCCATGCGATTCAGATAATCGTTTATCTCCCGATAGATATCCACTATCCGCTCGTGGGGACAGGGTTTCCCGAAGATTTTCTCGTAAAGGGATTTCCACTCCTCGAGACTCATATTAGGATTCCCGATTTCGATGTTAATCCTGTTCCCCTCTCCCTCGCAGTTTCCCGATTTGCAGATTATGATACTCATAGCAACACGCTCACCACCGCCGCAGTCAGAAGGTTGGCAAGGACTCCGCCGAACATGGCCTTGAGGGCTATGCTCGCAATCTCCGACTTCCTCTCCGGAACAAGACCGCCTATTCCCCCTATCTGTATGGCCACAGAGCCGAAGTTGGCAAATCCACACAGGGCAAAAGTGGCTATGTGTTCAGTCCTGGTGGAAATGGCCCCTTCCTTTATGAGCTGGGCAAGGTCCATATATGCAACGAACTCGTTGAGGGCCACCTTGGTCCCCACGAGGCTCCCGAAGATATGCGCCTCATTCCAGGGAACACCGACGAGATATCCGAGGGGGGAAAGAATGACACCAAAGAACTCCCTCAGAGAGCCGGGAAATCCACCCCACCCCATGTAATGGAGGAATACACCGTGCAACCATCCGAAAATGGCATCGAATATGGCGATGAAAGCCAGGAAGACTATGAGCATCGCACCGATATTAACTGCAAGGCGAACCCCCTCCTCCGTTCCGTTCACAGCCGCCTCCAGAACATTGTAAGCCTTCTTCATGTGGAGTTTCTGATTCAGATGCTCCATGTCCATGGCTTCCTGACCCGTAGGAGGGACCAGAATCTTCGCAATCATGAGGCCGGCGGGGGCGGAAATTATGCTGGCTATAATCAAATCCGTTGCTGGAATACCCATCTGGATATAGGCGGCCAGGACCGCTCCCGCTATGGTGACGAAACCACCCACCATCATGGCAAAGATTTCGGAATGGGTGGCGGAATTAAGATAGGGCCTCACCGTGAGAACTGCTTCTGTTTGACCGAAGAAGACATTGGCAGCAGCGGCAAGAGATTCGGTGGGCGAAGTCTTCAGAGTCCTGTTCATGAGCCATGCCAGAGCATAGACAACCTTCTGCATTATGCCGTAGTAATAGAGCACCGCCATGAAAGCAGAAAAGAACACTATGGTGGGGAGGACCATAAAGGCGAAGATAAATCCGGATTTACTCTGGTCCACCAGGTCCCCGAAGACGAATCGGGCCCCATCCATCGAGAAGGCCAGAAAATTCCTTATCTGGGCCCCCAACCAGTCGAAGAAGTGAACCACTCCCGGCACGTTGAATGCAAGGAATGCAAAGGAAAACTGAAGTATCAGACCCCACACCACTATGCGCACCGGGAACTTCTTCCTGTTCTCGGAAAAGAGCCATGCAATAAACAGGATAACGCCTATTCCGGCCACAGCACTGAGCCGATAAATCCACTCATTCATCCTTCACATACTCCGCTTTGACAATGGTCTTTATCCCTCCCCTCGGAGTGAATTCCCCGATGACTTCCATGCGCTTCGGTTTCACAACGGCCACAAGGTCATCCAGAATCCTGTTCACGAGCGATTCGTAGAATATCCCCACCTGCCTGTACTGAAGGAGATAGTACTTCAGGGATTTGAGTTCCACTATCGATTCATCGGGCACATACCTTATGGTAATCGTGGCGAAGTCCGGCAACCCGGTCATGGGACACAGGGACGTGAATTCCGGCTGGATTATCTCCACCTCTATATCCCTCTTCCCGGCATACTCGTAAGGAACCGCCAGCAACACCTCCCTGTCCACCACATCGGGGCTCTGTCGTATATTCCTTAGTTTTTCCCGAATCTCCTTTTCCTTCTTCTCGAACTCCTCCATGGAGTGAGCCATAAGGTCAAAATATTAAAGGGGCCTCTTCCGGACAGGGAAATCCGGAGGCCGCCACCCCCTCCATCGGGGCGAAATGGGAAAGCAGGAATGGCACGGTTCGAATATAGTTCCACTTTAAAATTTCCAGCACGATGAACATCCCCGGACGCAAACTGTTCCATGCCCTTTCCGCTATTTTCCTGATTCCCGTATTCCTCCTTCCTGACCCCACCAGAAAAATCTTCTTCATCGCAGTCTTCCTCATAGTGCTGACCATAGACACACTCCGGCTGAGCAACAGGGGTTTCCGGAAACTGTTCCTCATCTTCTTCAGGGATATCCTCAAGGAGCAGGAGCATAAGACATACTCCGGAGCCACTTTCCTCTTCCTGTCCTTCATGATTCTCAATGTGTTCTTCAGCAGGGAAATCGCGGCCTTTTCCATGCTACTGCTCACGGTCAGCGACCCCCTTGCCGCCATATTCGGAAAGTATCTGAGGCCGAGAATCAGGGTGGTGGGAGATAAGACCCTCTGGGGGGTCGCCGGATTCGTGGTGGGGGGATTGCTGGTGAGCATATTCTTCCACAATATACCCTGGAAATCCAGAATAATCGCCGTAGTCGTGGGGGCGTTGATAGAAGTATTTTCGACGGGAATAGACGATAACCTTCTCATTCCCGTGGGGTGCGCTCTCGCGCTTCAATTAACCAAAGGAGGTGAAATATGAGGAGATGGATTATTATGGTTTCCATCCTCGCCGTGTCGGGATGCACGGGGGGGAAGGGGCTCCGCATTCTTTCGGATAGCAGATACAAAGATGCCCTGAATATGGAGATGCGCCAGGAAATCGACAGGGCCTACTCCACCTACATTTTGCTTTCGAAGAAGTATAGCGGACCCGAAAGGGCCCTTGCCCTCACCAGTGCGGCGGATGTGGTTTTCTTCTACTTCTATCCGGACAGCAACCTGAGGGCCCTCGAACTGGAAAAAGAGGCCTATAAACTCGACAAAAAAGGCGATTATCTCTACAGGCTGGGCGTATTTGCCGAAGCCTCCGGAAATACCGAAGAGGCAGCGGAATATTACGAAAAGTACGTCCTGAAATACCCGGAGGGCAGGTACGTGCAGCAGGCGATGGATGCGGTGGAAAGGATATTTCCCCTCAACTACAAGGAGGGCGATGCCGCGGTATTCTACGGTGGCAGGGTCACGATGATGGAACTGGAGAAGGAAATCGAATCCACCCCCATATTCCTGAGGGGCAAATACCAGACTCCCGAGGGAAAGAGGGAACTTCTCAGAAGCATAATAGAGCGGAAGCTCATCGTGATGGATGCCCTGAAGAGGAAATTCCACCACTCCCCCACCTTCCAGAGGAAGTTCAGGGAGGACCTCAAGGATGTGATAGCAAGGACCTATTTCACGGAAGTCATCCAGAAGAGCATAACGGTTGACTCCTCCGAAGTGGATTCCATGTATCAGGCCCATAAGGAGGCCTTCAAAATAAGACCGTATGTGAAAGCCATTTTCGTACAGTGGAGCGATTCCACCAAGACTCCGGAGGATTCCGTGTTCAAGGGGAAGATGGTCAGGACCATACTGCCGAAGGATACCCTGGAATTCAACGAACTGATAAATGCAGAGGAAGGCTCCGTCCTGATTAAGAGACTGAGGGATACCCTCTTCGCCATAAAGGTGGAGAAGGTGCAGAAGCCCGGATACAAGCCCCTCAGCGAAGTGTATATAACCCTGGAAAATCAAATCAAGAACGAGAAGGTGAAGAAGAAGTGGGAGAGTCTCCTGGATTCCCTGATGAAAAGATACGGATTCAGATTCGTGGTCGATACCTTCGGAAGGAAGATTCCCGACACCATAGCAGTGATAGATAGCCTCGGGTACTGGATAACGAAGGACGTCTATATGTACTATCTGGACAACAAGGTCCCGCCCCTGTACAGGAAAGCATTTCTCGAAGGGGAGGGTATCAGAAAACTGACATCCATGATTGCCCAGAGGGAATTGATTTACCGATACGCATCCACGTACGACAGAACATTCCTCAGAGCGTACAGCGACATGAAGAGCCTCTTCGAAAAAGACCTGAGCGAATTCTATAGGGACAGCATCCTCTCCGGCATCACCGCCACGGATAAGGAAATCAGGGACTACTATGAGGCCCACATCAACAACTATTCCATTCCCGCCAATGCCAAAATCAGACGCATAGTGGTTTCGGATGCCAGAACCGCCAGCAGGCTCTACCGCATACTGAGGAAGAATCCCGAAAAGATGGATTCCCTGGCCCGCATATACACGGAAATCGAAGCAGAGAAGAAGAATGGAGGGTACAGGATAGTGACCTCGAGGCAGGATGCCAGATATGTGGAAAAACTCTCTAAATTCAGGCCCGGAAAGGTGTACAAATTTAAGTATGAGGGCAAGTGGCACATCGTGAAGGTCAACGAGTACAATCCTTCCAGAGTAAGACCGCTGGAGGAAGTGAAGAGGGCGGTGGAGAGGAAAGTCATCGCCGACAAGAGGAATAAAGCCTGGAAGAAGCACATAGAGGACCTCTTCCGGGATTATCACGTTAAGATTCTGCTGGAGGAGGATGGCGAGGAATGAGCACCATAGCAGCAAGGGGAAATGTAAGAGAGATACAGGAAGAGATTCTGAAATTGAAAGAGGAGCGCAATGCCGTAATACTGGCCCATAACTATCAGTTGCCGGAAGTGCAGGATGTGGCCGATTTCGTTGGAGACAGTCTGGGACTCGCCCGAAAGGCTGCGGAGACGGATGCTGAGGTCATAGTCTTCTGCGGAGTGAACTTCATGGCAGAAACGGCCAAGATACTCAATCCGGACAAAACCGTCCTGATTCCCGACCCGAATGCAGGCTGCTCCCTGGCGAATTCCATAACGGTGGAGCAACTGAGGGAATGGAAGAAACAGCATC
>WGAQ01000159.1 GCA_015494735.1 Caldifarciminota bacterium
GGGCTTTCGCCCCTCCTGCTCTATAAAATTTCTGCCCGAAAATGGAGGCAATTCAGATGGTGTGGTTTATCCTTGCACAGGTGAATCTCATAGGTCAGAACGATTACCCGGGAGCCACCTGGGTGGGAATAACAGCCGATTTTTCCGGCGATGGGGTGCTGGACGCATACGTATTCTATGGAAACGATTCCGTGGTCATATACGATGGATTATCCTCCACCCCCATAGGTGGATACAGGGCCCCAGCCGGATACAACATAACGCTCTATAGAATCGGATACCGGACGGTCCTGCTTTACTACTACAACTACTCCGATGGACAGATGCAATTCCAAATATACGAGGACCTGAACAATCTGGTCTACACATCTGATGTGTTCAACTACAGCAACTACGGTTACATCTACCCCATCAATTACGATGGAGACCAGTACACGGATATACTGGTCAGGGTGGACAGTGCCCTCTACATATACGAGACCACCTATTCCCTGAATTCGAAGGAAATGAAACCCAGCAATGGAGGCGTTATCGGACGGGTGGATATGGTATCAGGCAACGGGCAGTTGTACATTCCAGTCAGAATCACCGGAGATGCCACCCTCAGGGTATTCGATTCGAGAGGGAAACTCCTTCTCAGAAGGGAGATTTCCGGCAACCGTGTGGAGATGAACCTCCCGGCAGGGGTCTATACATACGAGATTTCATCTCCAGAAGTCGGCATCTCGGGGAAACTCATCGTAAGGTAGGCGGGGCAATTTCCCGCCTCTATTCTATCGAATTCCACGAATTGGTGGTAGGGCTTCGCCCCTCTTTAGACTTTTGCGTTGCACTTTCCAGCCAGGATTATAAGGAGCGTCAGGCGGACGTATTCCATAGAAATATCGGAGGATGGCATCGTCATAGTCAGGGTGCCCGTGTGGATGAGTCAGGAGGATGTGGAGCGCATAATCCGAAAACACCTGCGATGGATAGAGAGGAAATTAGAAGAATGGAAGTCCAGAAGACCCATGCAAAAGCGCTTCGTCGAGGGGGAAAAGTTCCTCTATCTGGGGAAGGAGTACCCCCTGAAAATCGCCATCGGGCAGAGAAAGGGCGTTATATTCGATGGGAACAGCATAATCGTGAAGCACGGGGATACCGGAAAGATAAGGGAGAGGCTCCTGAACTGGTATAAAGGGCAGGCGAAAACCCTGATTCCACCCCGCGTTCATCAACTGGCAAATATTCACCGATTCACCCACTCCCGGATACGCATCACCTCCGCCCGGAAGAGATGGGGCTCCTGCTCCCCCGATAATGGACTGAACTTCTCCTACCGCCTCATCATGGCACCACCGGATGTGGTGGACTACGTGATAATCCACGAACTGGTACACACGAAGATAAAGAACCATGGCCCGCAGTTCTATCGCATGCTCCGGTCCATAATGCCCCAATACAGGGAAAAGGAAGAATGGCTCCACCGACACTGGCATCGAACAGTGTGGTAGAAGATAACCATGCAAATGCCAGCGGGAAATCTTCCTCACGGCAATCAGACGAAGGTAAGGAGGTAAACGGGAGGGAGGACCCTCCCATCAGAAGATGGACTCGATTCCCACGAAGAAGTTGCGGGTAGCAGCGGGAATCAGATAGGGCTCCTCGTCCTTGACTCCGAAGGGCTCGTAAATTTCGTTGAAGATATTGTTGACCTGAAGGCGCAGGGTGATTCCGGGTCTGAGGGTGTAGTTCAGATAGAGGTTCACCACCTGATAGGGCGGGAGGGCATAAGTGTTCTCCGGGTCTATGTATCTGGAGCCCACGAAGATGCCCTCGGCATAGAGGTTCCACCTTCCGTGCCTGTACTCCACAGCACTATAACCCGTATAGAATGGGAAGTAGGCTATGAAGTTCCCTGAGTAATCGAAGGGACCATTCCAGTCTGTTCCGGAAAATCTCACGTATCGGTTGTCGGAAAGGGAGAGGGAGGTATGGAACCTGAAACCATTGAAGGAAGGCGTCCTGAGATAGAACTCCACTCCCCTGTGACGGGTCTGCCCCGCATTGGTCAGTATGGGCACCCCGTCCACCATCTCTCCACCATACACGAGGGCATTGGTGAAATCCATGTTATACAGATTCAAATCCAGGCGCCACTTTCCATCGTCTATCCTGTACCCCACCTCGATATCCCTTACATCCTCCGGAAGCTTGCGTGGGCTGGAGCAAATCAGGGCATCTCCCTGCGATTCGCATGTTTCGAAATCGTATGTAGGGTCATTCCAGTAGGGATACTGGGCATCGTAAATGTCCCTCGTACCGGGCTCCCTGTGATTTATCGAATAGTTGACGAATACGTAGGAGGAGGGCGTGACTCTAAAGCTCATCCCTATACGGGGGGAGGGAAACACATAATCGGTACTCCAGCGCAGATTCCTGACTATATCATTGTAAAACCTGTATCCGGTCATCTGGACCTGAAGCCCCAGCATCAGGGTGAGGGATTCATTTATCTTGTGCTCCAGATGGGCGAATGGTGAAACTATGTACTTGTCGAGGGTGTACGAATAATACCTGTAATCGGAAGTGTCCAGCAGGATATCGGATGGCCAGTTGTCAGCCCATACCACAGCCCCCCAGTGGTTTCCCGTATGGAATCGGAATTCGGAACCCGCGGTGAGGGTAAAGTTTCCGGAAGTGTAAATCACCCTGGGCAGGTATCCGAAGTCTTTCTCGTCCACCCACCTCTCCCTTATAAGGTTGAAAGGCGTTTCACCCTCGGGCCTGTCCCAGTACTCCCTGAAGTACTCCCTCCACTCGCCGTCCCTCAGCTGCCTGAACCTTCCCCTTCCGATTATGGCGTAAAAAGTATTCTTCAAATACACATGCTCCCCGATGAAGTTCTCCTGATGCAGTTCGTAGTGGGGCCTGAAGAAGAGGTCCGTTTCTCCATCGTACTGGAGGGGATTGTACCTGCGATTCACTCTGAGCGTGGCGGTGTCGATTCCATAGTAGGCGAGATGCGTGTATTCGTTTCCACCGTGGAGGACGATGGTGGTCCTGGACGAGCTGCCATTTCTCTGAAGAGCTACGTAATAACTTCCCATATCGCTCCACGACTTTTCCCTGTATCCATCGGTCTTCAATTTGGAGAGGCGGGTGTAGAAGTTCCACTCTCCCACCCATCCGGAGGAGTAATCGAAGGTCAACCTGTAGGTCCTGAAGCTGCCGTAACCGGCGTAAACTCTTATTCTCCTCTCGTCCCGGAAGGGAAATCCGATGAGGTTTATGGCACCGGCGATGGCCGAATACCCATAGGGGATGCTCCCCACCCCTCTCTGAAACTGGATGAAGGTGGTGGAGGACAGGATGTCCGGGTAATCTATCCAGTATATGTCGTGGCTCTCCACATCGTCCGTGGGGATATCGTTAATCAGAACGGATATATACTTCTGGGAAAAGCCCCTTATGGACATGTAATTGTAGTTGAGACCATTTCCGGCATCCGAATAGACGAACACCCCGGGAATCTGCCTGAGCAATTCCGGAACATCCTGAAAGTTATAAATTTCCCTTATCTGAACCGTATCCAACTGCGTATATGAAACCGGTGTTTCCTTCTCCGCCTTCCCCACCACCACTTCCTCGGGCAACGTGTAATGGGGAAGCGTGTCTCCTGCAATGAGCATTATGGCTATCATCGTCTTCCTCCTTTTTCTGCGCCGGGGGAACCAGCGGGTGGAACAGAGAGGGTGAGGAGAGAAGAATCTCCCACACCTTCCCTGCGCCGGTATTACCCGGATCAGGTTCGAGGGGTCTCCCGCGCACTCCAGCGGGACTCTCAGCCGGGTTGCCCCCAGCTCCCCCGGTGTGGCAATCAAATGCTTTACAAGTATAAGGTTAGTGTAAGCCCGATGTCAAATTTTCGGGATAAAGATGTCAGTTCCCGATGTTCATCTGTTAGAACTTCCTGCCCTGCTGGTAAAGGTCTGCGTCAACCATCCTGACATTCTTATAATCCGGAAGGCTCTTCCCGGTTATCTCCGCCTTGATGGTAAGGGCAGCCTGATAAATAGGACCGGTGTTCTTCTGTATTCTCTGCTATCTCGTCGAGTCCGTCGAGTTTCTCATTCATTTCTCCAGGGGGTTTCCCTAATATCATTCAGAACTAAAAGGATGGGGTCGGGATTCTCCATGTTGAAATCATAAGACTCGTCGGGGTTGGGGAACAGGGGGACATGGCCGAAGCGGTAGGCAAGGGTCCGGTGTTCCCGGGCGAACTCTTCGGGAAACTGGCGGAGTTTAAACCGGATGGAGGTGTTTAAACTTTATTATGCCCTGGAAGAGATTATTCCCCCTCGCTCTCGGTATAGCCCTCGCGGGATGCGGGGGTGGGGAGGGACAGAAGATAATAAACGGTGCCGGCTCTTCGTTCGTATATCCCCTCCTGTCCAAGTGGACGAGTGATTACAGCAAGGCGACGGGAATCCGCATCAACTATCAGTCTATCGGCTCCGGAGGGGGTATAAGGCAGGTCTCTGCCAGAACCGTGGACTTTGGAGCCAGCGATGCACCCCTCACTCCCCGCGAACTGGACTCCCTGAATTTATACCAGTTCCCCATAATAGTGGGAGGAGTGGTTCCGGTCCTGAATGTGCCCGGAGTGGAAAAGGGACAGATGAAACTCTCGACCCGCGTGGTATGCGATATTTTCCTGGGGAAGATTACCAGATGGAATGACCCATCCCTCAAGGAATTGAATCCCGAGCTGAATCTGCCCGATATGGAGATAACCGTGGTCCACAGGTCCGACGGCTCAGGAACCACCTGGCTCTGGACCAACTACCTGAGCAAGGCCTGTCCCGAATGGAAGGAGAAGGTGGGGTACGGTAAGAGTGTGAAATGGCCCACCGGAATTGGAGCAAAGGGGAACGAGGGTGTGGCCAATTACGTGAAACAGAATGTGGGCTCCATAGGATACGTGGAATTTGCCTATGCCGTGCAGAGCAATCTCGTATATGCCCTTCTGGAGAACAAGGCGGGCAACTTCGTGGAGCCATCCATTAATTCCTTCAAGGCAGCCACCGCCAACGCCAGCTGGGACCCGGGCACCCACTTCTATCAGGTTCTGACCTGGCAGGACGGGAAGGATTCGTGGCCCGTGGTGGGAGCGGTCTTCATCCTCCTCCCCCGGGAGAAGAAGGAAGTCAACCGGATGATTCTGGACTTCTTCGGATGGGCTTTCGACAACGGAGACGATGCGGCGGTCAGCCTCTACTACGTACCCCTCCCCATGTCCATAAAGGAACTCGTCAGGGGATACTGGAAGGAAGTGGTTCTCAGATAGGGGGACTTTCCCCCTGTCCATTCTTTTAGAAGGTTCCCTCCCCCTCTTTCTTCTTCTCAGCCTTCCTCTTCAGAATCTTCAGACGGAACTTATCCTCCCTCTCCCTGTCTTCCAGGACCTGACTGATGAATTTCACCTGCTCCTGAAGCTCCGGGATGAGCTTCTGCTCGAGGGCATTGACCCTCCTGTTGGTCTTGCGTATCTCCTCCCCGAATTTCTTGAGTTTGTATTCCAGAGGAATGACCTTCAGGACCGTGTCTATCGCCCTCTCGAAGCTGTCGGCCGTAAGGGTTATACGGGATGTAACGGACAGGGGTATGAATCCCTTCTCTGCAAGGCTCCTTATTATGCTACCATACTTGAACTCCGTCACCCTCACGCCCCAGGCCCTTCTGGGGATGATTTCGATTTCCAGACGGCGACCAGAACTGAGAGCAGCCGATTCCAGAGCCTCCATGCCATCGATGCCGATGGTTATCATGAGGATGTTGACGCTTCTCCTGATTTCCTCCTCCAGCTTCTTCCTCTCCCTTATGACATCTCCCAGGAGTTTCCGGAATTCGTTCATCAACGCATCCCGCTTGTTCTTCAGAAGGCTGGCACCCTGAGTGGCCATCTTAATCTGGCGCTTGAGGTTCAGAAGGTTCATCCGGGTGGGGCTTACCTGCTGCATGGTCCTCAAATTTTAAAGGGAGCCGGCCACGTACTCCTCGAATGCCCTCACCAGTTCCCCGGCATCCACGCTGGAAATTACGGGCTTTCCGACATCCTCTATCAGAACCATCCTTATGCTGGACCTGTAGAAACTGTCCAGATATTCTATCTCCTCCCTCAGACGGGCCATGGGCAATTCCTCCAGGGTGGCATCGATGGAGTAGAGTCTGTACAGGGCCTCCACCCTCTCCAGTATAGCGGGATTCTTCAATATCCCTTTCCTCCGGCTCATATCGAGGACGATTTTCAATCCTATGGCAAGGGCCTTCGAGTACGGGACACCGGTCACATCCTGGAGAATCGACGAGACTATCCATCCGAATTTTATGAATCTGCGCTCCCTCCACCCATAGGCATCCCTGTGGATGAAGGCCACTTTGGCCAGAGCAGTCGCCCTTATGAGATGCTCGAGGGAGGGGAGGTACATGTCCTTTATGTTCCGGGTATCCTTTTCGAGAGTATCTATGATTTCGCCATCATGAAGCAGACCGAACTTTATTGCAGTCACCAGCGAGTTATAAAATTCCTGCTCCCTGAGCGAAAGGAGGAACACGGGGTCCATGAGGATGAATCTGGGATAATAGCTGGTTCCGAGCACATTCTTCATACCGTTGAGATTCAGCATATTGACCCCGCCGACCGCCACCTCAACCTGCGCTGTAAAGGTGGTGGGGATTAAGACCAGATGCATACCCCCCTGAAATGTGGACGCCGTAAACCCCGTCAGGTCCATGGAGCTCCCTCCTCCCAGCGCCACAATGGGGGTGTACTTGGATATGCGCCTCTTTATCAGCTCCTTCCAGATTTCCCGTGCCCTCTCCAGATTCTTGACACTCTGATTGTCCGGAAGGTACAGGACATCGTAGGGCATGTTGAAGTTACCCATCACATCCAGGGCCCACTTGAAGTGTATCAGAAAGAGCCGCTTAAACGTGATGAAGAAGGCGTCATCGAATCCCTCCATGCGCAGAATATCGGAGAACTCCTTGAAGGAGTTGATGCCGAGGTAAATCTTCTCACCGTTGCTGTAAATCAGGGCATAGTCCGAGCGCAGTATCCGGGTTATCATGATGGCCACTTCCCTGTCGGTGAAACCCTCTGTGGGCACGTTGTACATATAGGGGAGAAGCTCCTCCACCTCTCTGTTCAGGTCCTGAAGGCTCTTCAACTTCAGTATGGGATGGGCGACGGGTTCCTCCTGTATGCTCTTCTCCAGAGTCTCTGTAGTGGAACTCAGGTAAACGGGTATTATGCCATTCTCCCTGATTATGTGGAGTTCATTGATGGACGGCAGGAGGTCCGAACTGAGGAGTATGACCCCCGCTTCCGGATTCATGACCAGGTCCAGCTCCTGCCTGCGGAATTCGTCGAGGAGGTTGTTCTCTATAATCTCCAGCATACTCCTGTGCATCCGGGACTCCACTTCCTTCTGGAGGTCCAGAATCTTCCATCCGAGCCATCTGTTGAGATATTCAGCGATGCGGTACTTGTGGGAGCCCGGAAGTCCGCATATATACACACCCCTTACCTTCATCTCACCACCACCAGTTTCTTTCGATACACCTTCCTTATTCCGCTACTCTCAAGTTTAAGGACAGCAATGTAGAGACCGCTTCCCAGTCTGGCATCCTCCCACACCACGGAGTTGAATCCGGCATTCACGGTGAAGAGGGGCGAGGAGTAAACCAGATTACCGCTCATGTCGTACAGGAGAACCCTTCCGGTGGCCGGAGCCGTGGACACGAAGGTGAAGTAGAGGTCCCCTCCCCTGAAGGGAACGGGATAGAGGAGGAAATCCGAGACCTCCAGTTGATTGCTGGCGAAGTAGAGCACGTAATCCCGGGTCGAGAGATTATCGTAATTGTCCCACGCCCGTATGGTAAGCCTGTGCCATCCCTGCTCCCGCGTCAAATCGTACTGGAGAAGGGCCTCTCCCTCCGTGTAGGAGTTCTCGTAGTAGGAGAAGGACTGGGTTAGGGTCCACCTGAGCTGGCCATCCACATAGACCTCTATGTCCCTCTCACCGGGGGAGAGGTATATGCCGTTCTCATCGGACAGAACGATGCGGAAAGTCCCGACGGGGGAGAAGGACATGCTATCCCTCACATCCCTTCCCCCTATCATCATGCGGATGGATGGTCCTATCGTATCCTGTGCAATTCTGGCAGGGTCAAATGCCACCGATATGGAATCCCTGCCCTTCACACCACCCCTGTACAGGGCCCTCACCTTCAGTTTTCTGGCGACCGGAGTATTCTTGGGGATTATCGCCCGCAGGGAATCGGAATAGAGGGGGGCCCGGAAGAAGGTCTTATCCTCGTCCATGTAAGTGTAGGTGTAGGAGCAGTTGGTGACCGTTATGGTGTCCGGGAGGAATCCTATGGTGGAGAAGTACTGCCCCTGCCCCCCGAGGTATGCCGAATAGAGGGCACCCACGTAAGCGGTATCCGGAGCCCATATCACGCTGTCCGGAGGCTCGTACCCGATGGACACGGATGGGTCCCCGAAGAGGACATAGTACTTGTTGGTCTTTCCCTGAAGGGCAAGGAATCCCATCGGATACTTCCTGTAGTCCATAAGGGTGGAAAAGATGGTGTTGGCGTAAATCTGATTGCCCGTCACATAGGACAGGGCAGTGGCTCCCAGAAGGCCGATGGCCCCGCCGTCCTCGATGAACATCAACTCCCCCAGCCCCCTGGGACCGGCGAAACTGATTCTATCGAAGACGCTCACCTTACAACTGAGTATCATGACGAAGGGATTGTGGCCCGCGGTGTTGAGCAGGTGGACGTTGTCTAAAGTGATGAGCCTCTCCCCGGCTATGGTGGAGGGGTTCCCATGGGCGAAGACGTTGACGATGAGGTTGCCCGAATTGTACTTACTGATGAAATCGGAGGTGGCCTGCGGTTTGGTGCCCCCAACGGTGGGATACTCGTGCATGTAGAGGGTCCAGACTTCCGCCTCAAGGGGGATGAGATTCCTCCTTATGTAATCCGATGGAACGAGATGCCAGGTGATTTCGCATGGACTGCTTCCCACGAAGTCATCCGCCACCAGCATCACCCGATTCCTCCAGAAGGAGAAGAATCTGGACGTTTCGTAGTCCATTACCCTCGAAATTATCCTGCCCGTTTCACCTGAGTTCCTCACAGGTATCCTTCCGATGTATATGTCCGCGTATCCGTTTCCATCGAAATCCGCATAGAAATCGTCCCAGGAGCCCACCCCCGTTATGTTTATATCGTACACCTCCTTCACATCGTAATAGACGGGAAAGAGATTCCCCTCCGTCGTGATGTACCCCCGGTAATCGTACGTGGCATCTCCCACGAAGAGGGCATAGAGGAGGGAGGGGGTGGAATTGTACAGGGAATACAGGAAATTCCTTATGGCCACAGGGTCAGGAACACCGAGGGAGAACTGGTCGTAAATCTCCTCCAGAGACACGTATTCCACGTTCCCGGAGCCCGCGCAGAATATGGTGTCGCATTCGACGGGCATCCTGCTTCTTCTGAATTCCCGGTAAGAGTCGAAGACCCCCCTGAAAATCTCCTTTCCGATAATCACGTACGCCACATCCCCCAGATTCCTTATGTCCCTGCCGATGTTGACGTAATGGAGGGATGGGGAGAGAAAAGTGTCCGATTTGAAATAAATGTCTCCCGGGGACACCTCATCCGCACCGGAGGAAAGGATTACGGGATGAGCAGGGTCGGTTATGCGCAGAATCAGGGGTGCATCCCCCAGATGGTACGTGCCCGTGACGGAAGAGAAGATCTTTCCGGAAGAAGGAAGGCTCCTGCTGTACCTGATTTCGAAGTAGTCCAGATACACCATCTGATTGGTGCCGTTGACTCTGAAGGTTATGCTCCCCTGAGGGGACAGGTTGGAAACGGGAACCGTAAGGGTGCTCTTCCTGGCATTGTACGTATTCACCGTTGCCACGAGATTCCCGTTGAGGAATACGTCCACCGTGCCGTATCCGGTGAAATCCCCCAGGTCCTCCGCCCCCACTATGGAGACGGAAAGGGTCCCGGATGGAGAGGTCAACCCCTCCAGGGTAAAATCGAAAGTGTGGCTTCCATAGGTCATCTCCTCCCCCACCCAGGCCGTTCCCTTCCTGCCCGGATTGAACCTCTGGATTTCGTGATGGTATATCCCCAGCGCCGGAAGGGGCGAGGAGGAGGACACGGAAGATGTACCCATGCGAATTCCCGGAGATGGGGCTCCTATTCCGAGCCAGTAGGATGTGAAGTTGCTGTATGGATGGATGAAGTAAAAGATGGTGGAATCGGAACTGCGGAATCCATCCGGGCCCTCTGCGTAGAAGAAGATGTAGTCCTCCGCATCCATCATGCCATCCCCGTCGGCATCGTGAATGCCATAGGCGATTTCCACTGCCCCGCTGTCTGCCCATTCGATATCGCTCCTCAACGTGTCGAACAGTCCAAGGAGCAGAACTCCATCGAATCTCAGCTCCCCTGCAGGTATGCCCAGAGATGTAAGGTCCGAGCCATACACCCTGTAAACCCCGGAAGTGGTTATATTCATGCGTACCCAGTACCGGGCTCCGTTTATGAATCCCAGCTTCCCGGGGGCGACCCTCCGCCCCCTTATCCACTCCCGCGGGAAGGGATAGTTGATGAATCGCCTGTATATGGGCCTCCATCTGCCATCCCCTTTCCCTCCCCCGGATAGGGAAATCCTGACCCTCCACCTCACGGGCACCTTTCCACCCCTCAGAACGGGGTTGAAGGTGAGAACCACGTGGTCCACCTCTCCCCTCACCACCCTGTAATTCAGTGGACTGTCATGGCTGGAATACAGATTCAACCCGAGGGGAGCACTCTTCCACTCCAGAACGGTATAGTCCACCCTGACCTTCGCGCCGGGAGGAATGGCCACCAGATGGGTCGTGGGGGCATTGATGAGATTTTCGTACTCTATGACTATACCCCTGTCGCTATTCTCCAGAATGCTCACCGATGAGAAAAGGAGGAAAATCATGGACTCAGAACTTCTCCGCTTCCTTCTCCAGCATTATGGGGATACCTTCCCGGACCGGATACTTCAGACGGCATCTGTGGCAGATGAGGACATTCTCTTCCTCCCTGTATTCCAGACGGCCCTTGCACTTGGGACAGACGAGTATTTCGAGCAGTTCATCGGGAACCCTGTTCTTCGAATCGCTCCGCATAGGGAAAATTATAGGGGATGAGGGCGAAAAATCGCCCTAAAGGTTGAACAGAGGTCCCCTCTCTTTCTCTATCTTCTTCTTCAACTGGAGGATTCCATAGAGGAGGCTTTCAGGCCTGGGGGGACATCCGGGAACGTACACATCCACGGGCACTATGTTATCCACCCCGGGAACCACTGCATAGTTCCAGTACTTACCCCCGGTGTTGGCACACGTTCCCATGGATATGACGTACTTGGGCTCCGCCATCTGGTCGTATATCTGGCGAAGGATGGGGGCCATCTTCCAGGTGACGGTGCCGGATACTATCATGAGGTCCGCCTGCCTGGGGGATGCCCTGAAGACCTCGTATCCAAGACGGGCCATATCGTATCGAGGCTGGGCAGTGGCCATCATCTCGATAGCACAGCACGCCAGACCGAAGGTGACGGGCCAGATGGAATGTCCCTTTCCCCAGTTGACCGCCCAGCGAATCATGTCCTCCACCTTCGTGAGGAGCAGAGCCCTCTCCAGTTGCCTGCGGATTACCTTCTCCTCTTCCGGGTCCAGCTTGATATTCCTCCAGAGGAGTGCTTTCTCCTGCCCGTTGACCCCTACTGCCATTCCAGACCTCCTTTTCTCCAGATATAGACGTAACCAATCAGGAGAATCAGGATGAAGATGAGCATCTCGATGAAGGCGAAGAGTTTGAGGTCCATAACCTTGACGGCCCAGGGGTACATGAAGACCACCTCTATATCGAATATGAGGAAGGCAAGGGCCGTGAGATAGTACTGGATATTGGCCTTATACTCCCACCTGCCGGGCTTAACTCCGGATTCATACGGATTGAGTTTTTCCCTGTAGGGATTGCGCTTTCCAAGGAACATGGAGATGGCAAGAACACCGTAGGCTATTATCAGGCCTACGACCGTCATTAAGAGCACCACGAAATATGGATTTATCTTCATGGCTCTAATCAAAAGGTTAAAGGCATAAGGGGGTGTAATTCAAAGCCTATCCGTACCATTTTCATATGGAATATTTCGACACCTTAAAATATATCCCCGTCATGAATCTGTTTTCCACCGCCCTTCTGGGACTGAGTGCGGGAATTATATCCGGACTCCTGTCCGTATTCCTGAACCTGAATCCCATCGTTTCGGGGTTGATTGGTGCGGGGATGGTGATTTCCATCTGGTTTATTATCCGCAGAAGATAGGCACTCCTGCTTCTCTTCACAACTTTATAATTTTCGAACTATGTTGATGATTTTCGTGATTCTGCCATTAGTCTCCCTTCTCGTAGCCTTCTTAATAGCCTTCCTCATGGGGTTCCTCTTCGGCACATTTCCCGTCCTGGAGGCGGAGCCCCTGCGCAGCATCATAGTGGGAGCGGTGGTGGTTACGGCTTCCCTCCTGATATCCGTCCTCATGATATACACCGAGAGGAAGGTGGCCGCCAGACTCCACGGAAGGCTGGGACCCTATCTGGTTGGAAGACCCCACGGATGGCTCCAGCTCATCGCGGATGCCCTCAAGATGCTCCTGAAGGAGGACATAGTCCCTAAGAAGGCCGACAGATTCCTGTTCAATCTGGCCCCCATACTCTTCGTATTCTCCGCCATCCTTGCATTCGCCGTCGTTCCTGCCGATAACGGTGCGGTTCTCTTCGATTGGGACCTCGGAATCCTCTTCATACTGGCGGTTGCAGGATTCCCCATAATCGGAAACATACTGGCCGGATTCGCCTCCAACTCCAAGTATCCCCTCATATCTGCGGTGAGGTCCGCGGGAGTCATGCTGGCATACGAGGTTCCCCTGGTCCTCACCATACTGGTTCCCGTGGTTCTGGCCGGGAGCTTCAACCTGACCGATATAGTGGAGGCGCAGAAGTCCCTGCCCTACATATTCGTTCCCGTCGTGGGGCAGGTGGCTTTCGTCATATTCCTCATCACATCCCTCGCGGAGACCAACAGGGCTCCATTTGACATAGCAGAGGCAGAGTCGGAACTGGTCTCCGGAGCCAACGTGGAATACTCGGGTATGAAGTTCGGCTTCTTCTATCTGGGTGAGTACATATTCCACTTCATCAGCGCCATACTCATCGTCATCTTCTTCCTCGCGGGATGGCACGGACCTCTCCTTCCCGGATGGGCCTGGATGGTGATAAAGGTGTACTTCGTGTACGTATTCCTCCTCCTCATAAGATGGACCTACACCCGATACAGGCTGGACCAGTTCATAACTCTGGCGTGGAAGTGGCTCATACCCATATCCTTCGTCAACTTTATACTGGCCGTGCTGGTGAAGTACTACTTCATGTGATATGGTTTACGATGTCATACTGGGATTCATCCTGCTCGTTGGATTCGTAAACGGCTTCAAAAATGGGCTGGCCGCCGAGGTGGCCGGCCTCTTTTCTCTGTTAACTGCGGTCTTCGTGGCCTTCAGGTACTACACTCCACTCATGTCCTTTTTCGACAACGAAACCCTTGCTATAATGCTCACCTTCATAGTGGTTTACTTCGCCCTGTCGCTGCTCCTGGGGAAACTGGTGGAGGGGGCTCTGAATTTGCCCCACAGCATAGGAAATCAACTGGTGGCCGGTCTGGTGGGGCTCGTGGAGATGGGTATCTTCCTGGGGGTGGTGATGTACGGAACTTATGACACATCCATCGTTCAGGCATTTCTGCAGAATAGCGGCATTGCGAAGTATATAGAGGCCTACACCTTTCCCCTGATAAAACTCCTGATTCCCATCGGGGGTGAAACCGTATGATTCACCTTCTGTCATCCTACCTGATGGTGGCATCATCCATAAACAAACCCCTGTGGGATTTGCTCCTGGGAAGCGGGCTGGACAGGCCCAGGGCCCACAAAATCATCTCTGCCCTTGAGGACCATGTGAACTTCCGCCACCTGAGTCCCCGGGATTCTGTTTACATAGAGGTAAAACCTGAGAGCCTGTACATATTTCACCTGAAGAAGGGCTACAGGATATACGAGGTGGTCATAGAAGACACTCTCCTGCGCAAATTCGATATAAAGGAGAAATTCCTCTCCAGAAGACTGGAAATGGTGGAGGGTGTAGTCAGAGACAATCTCTACTGGAGCATGACCTCCATCGGGGAGAGCCCGGAACTGGTGGTAAAGTTCGCCGACATATTCGGATGGGATATAGATTTCAGCGTGGAAACGGAAAACGGGGACAGTTTCAGGGTTCTGGTGGAAAAACTCTACAGGGGGGATAAATTTGCAGGATACGGAAGGATATACTATGCGGAGTACAGGGGCAGGAGGACCGGGAGCAAGTATGCCGTTTACTGGAAGGGGGCCTACTACGACCTCAACGGCAACTCCCTCCAGAAGATGTTTCTGCGCTCCCCTCTCAAGGTATATCGAATAACCTCCCGATTCGGCAGGAGATTCCACCCCATCCTGAGGAAGTGGAGAATGCACCACGGCGTGGACTATGCTGCACCGGTGGGAACACCGGTCTTTGCAGTGGGAGAGGGGGTGGTCAAATTCGCAGGCTGGAGGGGTGGATACGGGAAACTCATCATCATCAAACATCCCAAGGGATTCGAAACGAGGTATGGTCACCTGTCCTCCATAGCGGTCAAACCCGGACAGCACGTCAATCAGGGTCAGTTCATAGGCAGGGTGGGCTCCACCGGATTATCCACGGGACCCCATCTGCACTTCGAGGTCAGACAGCACGGAAGACTCCTCAATCCCCTCACTCTGAAGCTCCAGCCCAAGGAGCCGGTCCCCGAAGAGGATATGCCCGAATTCCAGAAGTATGTTGAAAAATTGCGTGATTTTTCCATTAAAATTATAGAAACAAGGAGGTAATCCATGAGACGCGGGGAACTTTCCCTCGGTATTCTTTTAGGCCTGCTGGTGGGGGCGGTACTCGGCATAATATTCGCTCCCGAATCAGGTGAAGAAACTCGAAAGAAACTCAGGAAAAGGGGCGAGGATGCGTACGATAAACTCCGCGATGTTCTTGCAGAATACCTGGAAATGGCAGAGGAAAAGGGGCGCGAATACTACGACAAAGCCAGGGATAAGGTGGAAGATTTGGTGGATGAATTGAAGAGAAAACTGGAAGAGAAGGCAGAAGAATCCATAGACGAGGAGGAATGAGATGAAAAGGGGCATACTTCTCTCCATTCTTGCACTGGGTTTATTTTCGTGTGGAGATAACACTCTTAAGGTGGCAGTCATAATGCCCATGGAGAACTTCGATCTCCCCTACGGAATGGATGCGAAGAATGGCCTCAATCTGGCCATACTGGACATAGCCCCTGAGAATGTGGAATTCCAGTACTTCGACACCGAAGGAAAATCCGAGTTCTTTCTGAAATATTATGAGGAAGCGGCTAAAAATGGCGCGGAGCTGGTTATAGGACCCCTCCTCTCCAGCGAGGTCAAAATAGAGGATCTGGTCAATCTCATCGAGAAGTACAAGGTCCCCCTTCTTTCACCCGCAATAACCAACGACGATTACCTGCATGCAAGCGATTTATTCTTCTCCGTCGCGGCCCCCAATTCCGTTATAGCCGCCAACCTGGCATTCCTCCTTTCGAAATTCAGGGATAAGAATGCGGGGATAGATGGGATAGAGGAGGTCATACTGGTTCAGAATCCGGACAATCCCTATTCGGTGAACATAACCGAGCTGGAGAAGAAGGCTCTGAAAAGCTATGGTATAAAGGTGGTGGGAATATCCGAATTCAACGGCTCCAGACAGGATTTGATAGATGACCTGCGGGAGAAATTCTCCGGCACACTTCAGAACAGCAACAGCGCCATAATAATCAACCTCTATGCGGATAACCTGAACGACCTCCTTCTGGATATAAGGAACGAATTGAACTACAAAGGGGTACTGGCCGGACCCGATTCCTGGGATGTGGTGGAACCCACATCCACGAAGATACCCGGCATCAACATATACGTGGCTTTCTTCTTCCCCACGGAGAACGACTCCACCAAGGCGTTCACGAAGAGGTACATGGAGCATTATAAGAAGGTGCCCTCCTCCTTCTCCGCACTGGCATACGACGCCATAAAGGTCCTGAACGAAGCCCTGAAGAAATCCAAGGTGTACACGAGCGAGGAGATAGCCAGGAGGCTGAAGTTCGTTTCCACCATGGGACTCACTGGAGAGATAGACTTCGGCGGAGACAACATACTGGAGGATAAATCCGTCGTGAGCATCCTGTACACGGGCAGGGAAAAGAGATTCATCAGAAGAACGACGGTTTCGGCAGCAGTCATCAAATGAATCCCGGGAGGGTTCTCCCTCCCCTCTTTCCCATGAAAATACTGGAGAGTCTCCAGGACGGCTCCGACAGGGTCTTCCACAGGGTGGAATGGGAAGGCAGGACAGCAATCCTCCTCAGGGATGAAAATCCGGATTCCCTGAGGAAGTACGTGGAAATAGATGAGATGCTCCGTCCGTATTCCCCCGAAATCTACAGATTCGATGGGAAAAGTATCCTGATGGAGGACCTGGGCAACGAATCCCTTTACGAATGGATGAGAAAGGGACGCCCCGCCGAGATATACTTTCAGGTTCTGGACGCGCTGAGGGAAATCCAGAGGATAGATTGCAGGGGACTTCCGGATTTCGGAAGGGATGCACTGGTGGGGGAGGTGGAATATTTCCTCCGGTGGAATCCCCACATGTCCCGCCTTAAGGACTTCCTGATGGACAATGCCCTCCTCCTGTCCGCCATGGAAGAGAGGGCCTTCATGCACAGGGATTTCCAGTCGCGAAACATCTTCATCAAAGGGGGAAGAATCCGCCTGATAGACTTCCAGTCAGCCCACTGCGGGCATCCGTACTACGACCTGGCCAGCCTTCTGTGGGACCCCTACGTGAATCTGCAGAGGGATTTCAGGAAGGAACTGGCGGAATACTACGGTGCGGACATCCATCTTTTGAAGAGGTTCGCCATTCAGAGGCTCGCACAGGCAACAGCTGCCTACAGGAAATTATCCAGAAGGAAACCCTTCTTCGAAAGATTCATCCCGATATCGACCAATACCCTGATGGAACTCATCGATGAAGTGAATTCGAATTAGAGGCCAGAGGATTCCGGCCCAATCAGTCAGCAACTGGAATCACAGGCTCCACCCTGGGCAATACCTTCTCCGGTGTCAGCCTGTGGTCCACCTTCCACAGACCCCTCAGAATCTTGAGAGCATCTGCCCTCGCAACCGTGGCCTTATCCTGGGGCAACTTTGCCAGCTTGGGCTCTATATGCTCCTTCCAGATTTCCACTCCCCTGCGGTAGCCCCATGCCCTCACGTTGGTGGGGTGCTTCACGAGAAATTCCTGGGCCAGTTCCAGAGCCCTGTCCACCTCTCCAACGGACAGGAGTTCGGCTATCCTGGCTTCCACCTTGTAGGACTTCTTCTTAAGCTTCCTCTTCTGCTGCTTTCTTATCTGATACTGCTTCCACCTGCTCATCTGTCCCTCCTTTATGGATTGCCCCAAATTTTACAGCACCCGAAACGGTGTAAAATTACGGTGGTGCTTCTGTTAATCCTCGCCCAGAATCCCGGCGAAATAGGCTCCCTGATAGAAAGGGGAATGGTGGACTCGGTCTTCAGGATTCTGGAAAATTCCCCCTCACCCGCGGATTTCACCCTGGCATACAGTTTGATGATGCGGAGCCCTTATTCCAACAGGATTCCCCGCCTCATAGAACTGGGAAGGAAGAAGTTCGGAAAGCGCTTCATGAATCAGCAGGCTTTCCAGTACTATCTGGACAGGGGGGACCTGGACAGAGCTCTCGAAGAATTGAACTTCATGTATGGACTCCAGTCCGTGAAAGAGAAATTCCTGATGCTCGAGGAAAAATTCGGGGACAGGGTGTGGAAGAGTCTGAGGAAATTGAAGAATCCCTCCCCCACCCTGAGAAGGGTGGCAGCATCCCTGCTTATAGAAAGGGGGGACTACGACAACGCCATATCCCTTGCCCGCTCCTTCGAGGATACGGTACGGATAGCCAGAGTCCTGATGAAGAGGGGGAAATACGACCTGGTGGTCCGCCTCCTGGAGAAGGACTACAGAAGGAGAAAGGAAACCATGAAACTCTACGGGCTTGCCCTGTACCACATGGGCCTGTACTCCGAAGCAGCCCGGATTCTGGAGAAGGTGGACCCGAAAGCAGCCTCCAGAGCATACCTCAGGGCAGGTGATTTCGAGAGGGCTGAGCGCCTCTCTGCGGATACCATTACCCTGATTAAAACCAGCTTCGCACGGGGGAACTATCCGAAGGTCATCGACCTGTGCAGCAGAATCCTGACCCCGGAGTGCATCGCGGCAGCCCTCTTTGCTTATCCAGACAGTGCAATGGAAGTCATAGCCCGGCTCTCCATAAGGGCCCGGAAGGTCTCACCCGCCACTGGAATACTGGTCCAGGTCTTTTCCAGTTATCCCCCCGGGACGGTGAGGATGTTCATGGAAAACGTATTCAGAGGGACGAATCACCGGATGGAAGAGGAGCTGTACCATCTGTCCATGGCCCTCAGGGGGGAAATGGAGGGGAGAGAGGGAATGGCGATAGAGCACTACAGCCGGATTAAGGGATGGGCCAGGCCATTCGCCCTGTACAGATTGTACGTCCTCACGGGAAAGGAAGAGTACAGGAAGGAATTGCTCGATGATTACCCCCAGAGCGCCTATTCCATGATGGTGGCGCGGGAGTGAGAATCAGAACATGTTCCCCACGCCGAAGTAAATCCTGACATCCGCAGGGAAGACCCTGAACTTATCGTTCACAGCGAAATCGATGCGTATGGGGGCAAATCCCGCATAGAACCTCAATCCGAACCCATACCCGATGGCGGGTTTTTTAGAGAAGAGAAGGGAAAGGGTGTCCGAGGTCCACGCCCCATCCATGAAGAGGACGAATCCGAACCTGGAGGTCAGATGATTCCTGTACTCCAGATTGAAGTTCAGGTAATTGGTGGAAGCGGGATTCAGACTATCGCTGACCACGGTTCCTATGCTGTTGAAGTCGTATCCCCTCACGGAACCCTCCCCCCCAAGGAGGAATCTCTCGCTGTAGGGGACCTCCTCGCGGGAGAAAATCTGGCCTCCCCTGAGCCTGAGGGCCAGTGTGTGGATATCCAGACTCCGGTATATGGCATACACTTCCGTCAACTTCCAGAAACTGGCCCCCGAAAAGGCCCTCTGGGTGTAAAGGGACATGAGGACACCGAAGGTGGCATCCAGTATGTTGTTCCTGTCATCGTAAGTGGCCCTCTGGAAGATGCTGTTTATGTTCATGTAGGGCTGATAGGTGAAGGCCTCCGTCTTCTTCCAGGAGAGGCCCAGGTGAACGTAGAAGTACCTCGAGAATTCCTTTATGGTCTCCGCGTTGAGGCCGTACTCGTTTACATCCTTCGTCCTGTAGTGGAAGGCATTCATGTTAAACCGTAGATTCTTCCTGTCCAGGAAGTACCTCTCCCTGTAATATATGTCCAGCCTCCTCTCGTATATGCTGACCCCATCGGAAAAGGAGAAGAGAAGGACCGGGGCAACTTCCAGATTCTGCATGTTTCCAAAAATGTTGTAGTGTCCGAGACGAAAACTCAGGTACAGATATGATGGATAGGTGAAACCCAAGTTGTTCTCCAGATATCTCAACTTACTCTCCTTCACCACGAAGACCAGAATGCTGTCGTCCCTTATCCTGTAATTGACGGCGTCGAATACCTGAAGCGAATACAGTCTCCTGACCGACTCCATAACCCTGGAATACCGGAACACCTCCGGAGGATGAATCACTATCTCCTTGAAGAAGATGGCGGAGCGTATGTGATGATTGCCCTCGATGACGATTTTCTTTATCGTAACGGGAGGACCGGATGAAATCTTCTCCTTAAGAACCACGGCGGTATCGTTCAGGAATGTGGTATCGCGGGTCATCTGGAAGTGGGGGTAGCCGTTTTCGTAGTAGAAGTAGTAGATATCGGTCTCCAGCGAGGATATGAAGTCCTCATCGTAGGGTACCGGACGGAAATTCCTCTCCAGGCGGGCAACGTACGGCAGGATGGTGTCCCCCTCGAACACCAGGTCCACTATCCACGCCCTCCTCCCCTCCTGTATCTTAAGGAAGATGTCCACGGTGGCATCCGGATTTATCCTGTAGGAGCTCTCTATCCTGGCGGAGAAGAAGCCCTTGCTCGCATAGAGTATCTGAAGCCTGGCCACTCCCGAGCGAAGCCTCACCCGGCTGAAGGCTCCCCCCTCCTTCAATCTGAGGGCTTCCACAATCCTGTGGGTGGGGAAGAAGTGATTCCCCTCGACATTTATGGAGCGAATTTTGAGATAAGAAAGGAGAAAGAAGGGGAGCAAGGCACCCCCCTTATACTGCTTCCCTTCTCTTGGAAAGTTCCTGCTTCAGAGAGTTGAGTATATCCTGAGCCACGGCATCCACCTTATCCTCGGGCTCCTCCTTCAGACGCATAATCCGCTCCACCTGCGGAAGGGTCGGAATCTCGTCCGCTTCCAGAATCTCCTCCTCCACTGCCCTGCGGATTTCCTCGTAGAACTTATAAATGGTGTCCATCATGACGAACTGCTTGTGGAGGGAGCAGTCAGCATCCACGGGATGGAATGCATTCTGCTGTAGATAACCGATTCGGATAATCCTTCCGATTTCCAGCATGACCCTCTCCATCTCCTGAAGGGCATCGGGACCGATGAGTTGCACGATTTCCTCGAGTTCGGCCTCCTTCTGAAGCACCTCGGAAATCCAGGTGCGCCTCTCGCTCCAGAGCTCGTTGACATTCTCTTTATACCACTTCTCTATGAGGGGATAGTAAAGGGTATAACTCTTGAGCCAGTTGATGGCCGGATAGTGCCTCCTCCTGGCCAGGTTGGAATCCAGAGCCCAGAAGGCACCCACCACCCTGAGGGTGGCCTGAGTAACGGGCTCGGAGTAATCACCTCCCTGAGGGGACACCGCACCAACCGCCGTAACGGAACCCTCCTGATTGGACAGGGTCCTGACGCGGCCGGTCCTCTCGTAGAAGGCTGCGAGCCTGGAGGACAGATAGGTGGGATAACCCTCTTCACCGGGCATCTCCTCGAGACGAGAGGACAACTCCCTCAGGGCCTCCGCCCATCTGGAAGTGGAGTCCGCCAGAAGGAGCACATTGTAGCCCATATCCCTGTAGTACTCCGCAAGGGTAATACCGGTGTAGATGGACGCTTCACGGGCGGCAACGGGCATGTTGGAGGTGTTCACCACCAGTATGGTCCTGTTCATGAGGGGCTCTCCGGGTCTTGTGGGGTCCTCCAGCTCGGGGAATTCGGTCAGAACTTCTGTCATCTCGTTTCCACGCTCACCGCATCCGATGTAAACCACCACGTCCACCCTCGCATACTTGGCCAGGGTCTGCTCCGTAACCGTCTTACCGGTGCCGAATCCACCGGGCAGACCTGCGTTTCCGCCCAGCGCTATGGGGAATAGGGTATCCAGAATCCTCTGACCCGTCTGGAGGGGGATGGTGGGAAGCTCCTTCCGGAGGACAGGCCTGGGAACACGGACGGGCCACTTGTGGGCCATCCTGATTTCGTACTCCTTACCGGTCTCGTCGTCCTTTATAACCGCAATGGTATCGTGAACCGTATAGGAACCTTCCTTTATATCCACGACCGTAAAGGTCTTCTCGAAGTCTTCCTTATCGAACTCCGTCTTACCGATGATGTTGGGAGGTACCATCACCCTGTGGGGAATGGAGGGGGTTTCCTGCACCTCCCCTATCACGCTTCCCAGCTTAACCTTATCGCCCACCTTTACTGTGGGCCTGAATTCCCACTTCTTTTCCGGGTCGAGGGCCGGAATATCCACGCCCCTGGTAATGAAGGGACCAACCCTGTCCCTGATAACGTCGAGGGGACGCTGAATTCCGTCGAATGCCTGTCCGAGAAGTCCGGGGCCCAGTTCCACAACCAGCGATTCTCCAGTCCTCTCTATGGGCTCTCCCACGAAGAGTCCGGAAGTGTCCTCGTAAACCTGTATGAATGCTGTATCTCCCTTAAGCCTGATTATCTCTCCCACCAGTTTTTCCTTACCCACCTTCACGATTTCGTTCATTCGGGCCCCTCTGAGACCCTTTCCAACGACCAGTACGCCCGCTATCCTCGAAATCTCAGCCATGGGCTAATTTTAAAGTCTCAAATTGTCATGGAGCGGGCAGGTGCGATATTGGAAGAACCGTTTTCACAAAGGGGATGAGTTGAATTCAGGCACTCTCCCCGGAGGTGATTCTCAGGAAAGAGGGGTCTATCTTCTCTATGAGGGCCAGTTGTCCGCATGCGGCCATGACATCCCTTCCCCTAGACCAGCGCACGGTCATGGGAACATCCAGCATCCTCTTCTTGAGCCTCCAGTAGAAGTCCTCCACCTCCTCCTCCGTGGGGCTCTTCCAGTCGAATTCCGGCACCGGGTTGTACGGAATGAGGTTTATCTTCACCACCAGACCCCTCGTGAATTCGTACAGGGCCTCCACATCCTCATCCGTGTCGTTGAAACCCGCAAGATGTATATACTCCAGGGTTATCCTGCGGCGCTTCTTCTGGTAGTAGTACTTCAGAGCCTCCTTCAACTCGTCCAGTTTGTACTTCCGGGCTATGGGCATTATCTTCTCCCTCTTCTCCTGAATGGCAGCATGCAGGGACAGGGCCAGTTTCACCCTCCTGTCGAAGTCCGCCAGTTCGTATATGCCCGGGACTATGCCGCTGGTGGACACGGTTATGTGCCTCACCCCTATCCCCAGACCTATATGGGATGTCATTATGCGTATGGCCTGCTTCACGTTGGGGAGGTTCAGAAGGGGCTCCCCCATTCCCATGAAGACCACGTTGGTTATCTTCTGACCCACGGCCTTCTGGATATACAGGACCTGGTCCGCAATCTCCCAGAAGTGGAGGTTCCTCTTAAATCCGAGGAGCCCCGTGGCACAGAATCTGCATCCGAGGGAACATCCCGACTGGGAAGAGACGCACACGGTCCTGCGATTTTCCGAAGGCATATAGACCGATTCGAAGTCGGAGAAGAGGAACTTTATGGTGCCATCCACGCTGGAAACCAGTCTCTTCCTCTCCTCTATGGAGCCCACGTAATAACCCTCTTCGATGAGTTTCTGCCTGAAAACTTTGGGCAAATCGGAGAAGTTTTCTATCCTATCCTCCCCCCTCTTCCATATCCATCGATAGAGCTGAACCCCCCGGTATCTCTTCTCACCGAGGGCAGACAGTTGCTTCAGGGTAAGGGCCTTGAGGTTCTTAGTGATGGTGTTCATGTCCATCATCGTGGACATGTCCGTGCTCCAGTTCCTCCGGTGTTGCATCCCTCACTTCCACCACCTTCACCCTGAACTTCAAATCCTTCCCCGCCAGCGGATGGTTGAAATCCACCACCACCTCCTTTCCCTGGATATCCTTCACCGTGAAGGGCAGCACCTCTCCCTCGGGGGTCTGGGCGTAGTACACCATCCCCTTCTGAGGAGTCTGGCCCCCGAATGCCTCCAGGGGCACCCTGTCTATTAAATCCTGCCTGTAAAGACCGTAAGCGTCCTTCGCTTCGAGTTCCACTTCCTTCTCATCCCCCACCTTCAACCCCTCCAGAGCCTTCTCCAGACCGGGGAGCATCGCACCTGTACCATGGATGTACGAGTATTCCGATTCCTCCAACTTCTCTCCAGTCTGAATATCGTACAACTCGTATTGTATCTTCACCACCTTATTCTTTTCCACTTTCTGCTGCTCACTCATTTGCAAAGTTTACAGTAAAGTTTTACGCTTTTTTAAAACTCAACGGGGCACCTTCGGACATGAAGACATGGTGGGAAAAGTTGAAGGATACGAGGTTCTGGAATAAGGATGAAACATCATCAAGAAGGACCTGCTGTTTATCCGGAAGAGCCCAACGAGAGAGTCTGGAGAAGATAAAGACTTCGCTATTTCAAAGCCCGTGGGTCTGTGATTTAAAGAGTTCCACTATTTGCCGTATAGTTGCATTTCCCGGCTGGCCGGATAATCGGGAACGACATGGATACCGTCAACATAGATTTTTAAATGAGCCACTATCATACCCTTGTAAGCAAGGGGAACGACCCAAACACTTTCGGGCTCCCCGTATTCAGCACCATTGAGAACTTCAAGGTCACGGACGATTGCAGGTAAATTATTTCTAATGCTTTCTACTGGCACCGCTGTTATGCCTGCAATAATATGGAGTCCAGGATGCAGAAGAGAACCATCTGCCGGATTGAAGTGCAAAACAGCTACCGCTGTTCCTTCGTAAAGCAAGCCTGTTAAAAACCAGAATTTGGTTGTTTTGCATTTCTTCATTAAGGGACGCTGGAGTCCGGAAGAAGGGCCTGAATCATGGTCCTGTGAAGATAGAACCTGCCCCGGTCCCTGAAACCATATTCGACATCCCCCGGAATTATTCTCCGCTTCCCAACTACTGTGGAAGTTCCATGCTTTAACCTGACTCAACGGAGCCCGCATCGATTTCCCCGATTCGGGTTAAACTTTTTGAACTATGCGTATCGATTCCTTCGAAATTCCCGGTGTGGGAAAGAGGTACGAATTCCACACGAAGCACGGGGATGTCTTCGTTCTGATAGAGAAGCTGGATGGGAAGAGGGAACTCTCCATCCTGAAGGACGATGAGGTGGTGGCAACGGTGGAACTCAGTCCGGAGGAGGCCAACCAGCTGGCCCTCATTCTGGCCCCATCCTTCATAACCGATTTCCTGGACAAGAAAATCGACATAATATTCAGGAATGTGGCCATCGATTCCTTCGAGATAAGGGAGGGCTTCTTCGCATCGGGGAAGACCCTGAGGGAATTGCAACTCAGGAACAGGACAGGCGCATCGATAATATCCATAATGCGGGGCAACGAGATAATCACCAATCCTTCCCCGGATACGGTTCTGAAACCGGGGGACGTGGTGGTCATGATAGGTAAAAAGGAAGAGGTGGAGAGGGCCCAGAAGTATCTGGCAAAGGGTGATTTCTGATGGAGCCCATAATCGCATTTTCCATAATCTTCCTCCTGATGGTGGGAGCCGTTTTTCTATCGAATGCCCTGAGGACCTCCTACGTTCTGGGATACATTCTGGCGGGATTCCTGTACGGCCACTTCTTCCACTTCCACAGGGGGGCCATCGACTTCATATTCGAAACGGCGGTGCTCCTCCTGTTCTTCTTCCTGGGTCTGGAGTTCTCCCTGCGCAAGCTCAGGCCCATCTTCTCCAGCATAATGAAGGTCTCCATAACGGACTTCGTCCTCAACTTCTCCATCGGATTTGCGGCGGGATATCTGATGACGGGAAACCTGTACCACGCCATCCTGATAGGGGCCATATTCTATCCCAGCAGTTCCATAATAATCGTCAAACTCCTGGAATTGAGGCACCGCTTTTCCAACATAGAGGCACCTGTCATAGTGGGAACGCTCATCTTCGAGGACATCATGATGATTCTCCTCATAGGGGTAATCGTGGCATTCGGTCCCCAGATTCTGCTCAAACTGGCCATAATCCTGACGGCAATCGTCCTCGCATTCATCGCAAACCTGAAACTCAGGCCATATCTCGAAAGTCTCATAAGGAAAATCGAATCCTACACAGTGGAGGTGAAGACCATCTCCTTCCTCTTCTTCATCTTCTCCCTGTCTGCCCTCTTCAAGAAGATGGACATAACCGCTTCCCTCGGGGCCTTCCTGGTGGGAGTCATCTTTTCCGACATATCCGAAAGGAGTTTCGAGGAGTCCCTGGGCAACCTGAAGGACATATTCCTGGCCCTGTTCTTCTTCTTCTTCGGATACGAATTGTCCCACATCCACTTCACCACCTCCGTACTGGCACCGGCGGTGATACTCTTCCTCCTGTCCATAGCATCCAAAGTGAGCGTATTCTACCTCAGCGGATTCAGAAGGAAGACCAGATTGAGGGCGGGATTCACGATGGTGCCCAGGGGTGAATTCTCCATACTCCTATCCCATTACGTGCAGGTGGAGGAGGTGAAGGGCGCCCTGCTTCTCTTCGTTGTCATGAACATATTCTTCGGGACGTTCATGGCGGATAATGCATCCCGCCTCGCATCTCTGGTGGACAGACTTCTGTCCGGACTATCGGGAATGTGGAAGAGGACTTCCGCCTGACACCATTTAAACTTTCGGGCATGAGGACGCTTCTCATGATTAAACCCGATGCTGTGGAAAAGAAAGTGGTGGGGAAGATTATCTCCATGGTTGAGGAAAGGGGCTTCGATATCAGGGATATGCGCATGAAGAGATTCACAAGGGATGAGGCGGAGAAGTTCTACGAGGTGCACAGAGGAAAGCCCTTCTTCGAGGAGCTGGTTCAGTTCATCACGAGCGGCCCGGTCGTGGGCCTGTGCCTGGAAGGAGAGGACATAGTGAACAAGGTGAGGAATTTCATAGGCGCCACGGACCCCTCGAAAGCAGACCCCTGCACGGTAAGGGCCCTCTATGGAACCGATATATCCCGCAACGCAGTGCATGCCTCTGACTCCCCCGAGAATGCAGAGAGAGAACTGAAATTCTTCTTCGAAAATTGCTGAAGAGAACCGTATGGGGCATCACCGCCGCCTTCGTATTCGCGGCGGTTCTCTTTAAAGGTGGAATCCTGTTCCACCTGTCGGTCATGGCCATAGCCATCCTGGGGCTCGTGGAATACTTCAATATGGTGGAGCGTCTGGGCAGGAAGCCCTATGAGGGGCTGACCATAGGTGCCACCCTCCTCTTCCTTGCCTCCCTTTACTTCTTCGAATTCAGGCCCCTGGTCCTTGTGACCTTCATCGGTCTCTTCCTCCTCTTCATCATGGCCATCCCCATATACTACTCGAGGGGCCGCTCCTTCGTGGATGGGGCAGTCTCCATATTCGGATTCATGTACGTGAGTATTCCCTCGGGCATATTCATCACCCTCCGCCAGATGGACCTGATTCACGCCCTTCTCATAGTGGGCTATACATGGGTGAACGACTCCTTCGCCTTCTTCACGGGCAAACTCTTCGGGAGGCACAAACTCTCCCCCTCCATCAGTCCGGGGAAGACGTGGGAGGGATTCCTTGGAGGAGCTCTGTTCAGTATGCTATTCGGTTATATAATGGGCATATCGGCGGGTCTGCCCCCATGGAAACTGGCCCTCTACGGCCTCATCATGGCCATATTCGGAACCTTCGGGGACCTGGCGGAATCCGTCATAAAGAGGGAGGCCGGATTCAAGGATTCCGGGAACTTCATACCGGGCCACGGAGGGGTTCTGGACAGGGTGGATGCCCTCATAATCAACATAATGGCATATTACGTCCTGATGACCGTGCTGGGAATCTGAGCATCGCAACTTCTCAAATCCATCCACAGGACATCGGTCCGGAAGCCAGATGAGTAGAGGTTGCCAGCGCTTTTCGTCGGTTTAAAATTAGTGGCATGTTCGCTCTGCTGGTGATGGCTGTGGGAGGTGGTGTGCATATTCGATACGACGAAAGTATTCTCCGCTCCCTCCCCACCAATCCCTATCCCGGGGAGCCGGCTCTGCCGGTCGATATAAGGAGATTTACCCTCCCGGGGAATGCCGGGAATGTGAGGGTGGTGGTGGATGACATTCGCATGGAGAGAATCGATATCGATTCCGTGGATTTCAACGATACCATAGTAATCGCAATGGAGAGAAGGGATTCCATAATCCCCCTCCCCGCAAAAGCCCACCTCTCTCCTGTGGTGCTGGAGGGGTACGGGAGGAAAAGGGATTCCACCATAGCAGTGGTGAGAATAAATCCCGTTTACTTCGACGGAAAGAGGGCATACAGGATTCGAAGCATCTCCTTTCATCTGGAGTGGGAGGAATTGACCGATAACACGCAGAATCCACTGCCCGACAGTCTCGACTACCTGATACTGACAGTATCCTGGCTCCATCCATACGTGGATTCGATTGCATATCTCGCGAAGATAAGGGGATTCAGGACCCTGGTCATAGATGTGGACGATATAGCCACGAATCCAGGACGCATAAGGGACACGATAAAGTACTACTACAGGAACTTCGGCATCAGATACGCATCCATAGTGGCCCACGCCAGCATAGTACATCCATATCTCCTGAGATTCCACCCGGACAGCGTCCTCTACTGGTACTATCCAACGGGCCCGCTGGTGTACACGGACTTTCCCTATATGGCTCTGGATGGTGATTACTTCACGAGTCAGGACGAATTCATAGGGGATGGGGATGACAACACGGACATGGTGGCGGACATAGGATTCTCCAGAATACCCGTATCCACCCTGCCGGAGTTGAAGGACTACTACACCAAATTCAAGTCCCATGTAATGGGAGAGAATAACACCACACCGGCATCTGTCACGTGTCTGGAGAGCCGCCTCGATGTGGACACCACATCCTTTTCATGGCTCTGCGAAACAGCCACGTACGGACTGGGAATTCCCCGGATACAGAGGATGTACGAGCCCTACTTCGACTATTTCCTGACACCGCAGGAGTTCTTCGATTCCCTCAACACCCTGAAGCCCCAGTTCTTCATTTACATCGGGCATTCCAACATAGACAGAATACTGACCACCTACTACCCCCGTCAGGATATATTCACCTCCACATACTACTCCCTCATGGAAAACTACGCCATACCCTTCTCCTACATAGGGGGATGCTGGCCCGGCGACCCCATGAGCGCTTCCATGGCGGTGAACCTCCCCAGGATAGACGGCAGGGGAAGTCTGTTTTCTATGGGGGCATCCAAACTCGATTACGCCACCAACGAAGCCATAAAGGCCAGGGGAATCCTCGAGGCCTTCTTCGTATTGAACAGGTCCTTTGCAGGGGATGTGATGAACTATGTCAGGGAGGACTACGTGGGGAGGAGGTACTTCCTTTACGAAATCATGACCTATGGGGACCCCACCCTCACCATATACAAATCGAGCCCATCGCCTCCGCCGGCCGAAATCCTGCTTTCGAACAGCGAGGTGGGTGTGGTTGCTTACGAGGACTCTCTGATGCTCTCCATAGTGGGAAGACATCTGTACGAAAGGCACATCCTGAATGAAGGGGGCAATTCCATACCCCTGCACGTGAATGCACCGGAAACTTTGACGGTGTCCATATGGAAACCCGGATACACTCCCATGCTCAGGAAAGTGTTCGTGCTTCCCGATGGGGTGGTCTTCGGGGAGCCCACCATGGGTGGTATAGCCCTTCCCGGAGACACCATCGCCATTCTGCTCGTCGCGCACAATTACACGGATGAAACCCTTCCCTATTCCCTGCATCTGGAAACCGAGAATGCCTATCTGCTGCAGGATAATCTGAGCGGCACCCTTCCACCCCGCTCCGCGGACACCCTGACGGTGAGCCTCATTCCATCCAATGCGGAAACCTTCACCCTGAGGTTGATTCACGATGGAAGGGTGCAGAGTTACAGGTTTCCCATAGCCGCCCTCTCCCCCCACATAGCAGGTGTGAGGTGGCTCGACGACAGTGCAGAAGTGGACATATACAATCCCTCCTCCAGGCCCATGAGCCTAAACCTGACGACAGAATTCGAGAGGAAAGTACTGGAAGTGCCCCCTTCGGGAACGGGAAGCATAATGCTCTATGCTCCGGATTCATCCCTCACCCTGAGGCTCGAACTTCCGGAGTTCCAGACGAAGGTTACCCTGGTAAGGGCAGAGGGCCCCAATCCTCCCAAATCCGTAAGGGCATACAGCATACCATCGGGGATACAACTTTACATGGTGAACCTGCCCCCGTCGGCCCATGCGTTCCGAATATACAGGAAGAGGCAGGGGGACATAAGGGGATATGTGCATGCGGGCATCACCTCTCCGGGTTCCATGGTATTCGTGGATTACCCGGGGGATTATGGAAATTACTGCTACAGGGTCTCGGCGCTGGACCAGTATATGAACGAAGGGGAGCTGTCGGATGAGGTGTGTGCCAGTCCCGGACCCGATTACGGATTCATGAAACCCATATCGTACGCAGAGCAAATATATTCTCAACCCGTCGTGGGGCAGTTCGACAGGACCACCCCCTCTTTCGAACTCTTCCTGGTGGGCAATGTGCACATGTCCTTCTACGACTCCCACGGGTCCCCATACGATGGTTATCCCATAACGACCATGCTGGAGGTGCGGACCAAGCCCGTGGTGGCGGACTACGATGGGGATGGATTCGAGGAGGTAATCCTCTCCGGAAAGAGCACGACGGATAACCGCTCCTATATACTGGCGGTGGAACTGGATGGAAGAGTGGATACCCTGTTCACATCGGAGCACCCCTACGACTTCGCCCTCTCAGGAGGCCTGCTGGCCGCAGACATGACGGGGGATGGCACTCCGGAAATCGTGTTCAAGAACTACTACGGCAACGACCCCTATGCCCCGAGGTTCATCTTCCTCAGCGGGGATTCCCTCATGTTCCAGTTCCGGCTCAACGGCGATGCATTCAACTACATAATCCCCGCCGCCGCCGACATCGACTCCGACGGAAAATTCGAACTCGTGTTTCTGGATGAGGACAAGCAATTGTACGCTCTCAACGGAGACAGTTCCTTCGTGGATGGTTATCCGGTGGACCTCTCGGGGGACATACCCGGAACCATAAACTATACGGAGGTTCTGGGAATCGATTCCCTGATAATAGCCATAAGCAGGACATCCGAGGGAGACATATACCTCAGCAAAATCCAGGTGGATGGAACCCCCATCGGGACCATTCAGGTGGCATCGGGGGCTGTTCACTATTACTGGCAGCACTCCGCTCTCGGGTATATCGATGGGGACCGGATACCAGACCTGGCCATCCCCACGAGGGACAGCCTGATTCTGGTGAACGTGGAAGGGGAGCGAATAGCACCATCCCTGTACCAGTACCTGCTGGGCCCATACACTATGTCCTCCCCGATACTGGCGGACGCCGGACTGGATGGGAAGATCGACATCGTCTTCTCCAATGCATCCATGATACAGGTTTACGAATACGATGGTGGACAGTTGAGGGAGTACGCTGGATTTCCCCTGATAATGGCCGATGACTCCACCATGGACAGCGAAGGTTTATTCCCTCCATTCGTGGAGGATGTGGATGGAAACGGATTCGGGGAGTTATACGTTGCGATGAACAGGCTGGGATACGTGTACCAGATAGAATCGCCTTCATTCCGCGTACTGCCGTGGTCTCAGGAGTTCTCCAACAGATGGAACACCAGCTGGTACGGATTCGAGCCCCCATCGGTGCCGGTATCGGACGGCGAAGACATCCGTATAAAGCAGCCGGACATCTCGGTGCATCCGGGATACATAATGCTGCAGGGGCAGGCCGGGATGCCCTACAGTGTGGACATATACAGCATTTCCGGCAGGAGGGTCATGGGTGTCTCCGGGCAGATACCTGCATCCGGAAGAAGGAGGGTGGACATCGCCCTTCCCGATGGAATTTACGTGGTCAGAGGAAGGGTGGGTGCGCTGTCCATCACCCGGAAGGTGGTGAACGTAAGATGATCTGGCTCATAGCAGGGTTCCAGATTGCCCGTCTCCAGTACGAGGGGGGAGGTGACTGGTACAACGACCCGGAGGTCATACCCAATCTGGTCAGATTCATAAAGCAGCACGTGAATATCGAACTGGAAGATAGTCAGGCGGTGGTGCACGTCTCCAGCCCGGAAATCTTCAACTATCCGGTGGTCTATCTGACGGGGCACGGGAACCTCTTCTTCAGGGATGTGGATGCGGAGAATCTGAGGAAATATCTGATTTCAGGCGGATTCCTTTACGTGGACGACGACTACGGTCTGGATAAGTACTTCCGGAGGGAAATCAGAAAGGTATTCCCGGACAGGGAACTGGTGGAACTCCCGCTGGACCATCCCCTCTTTAGCATATACTGGAAGTTCCCCCGCGGACTTCCGAAGATACACGAGCACTATCCGGGACCGCCCAGAGCCTACGGAATATTCTACGGGGGGAGGCTCGTGGTCCTGTACACGTACAACTCCAACATATCGGACGGATGGACCGACAGACACGGGGACCCGCCGCAGAAGAGGGAGGAGGCCCTGAAGTTTGGCATGAACATCATCCTCTTCGCAACTATGTATCAATGAGATGGCAGGGTATGGAAACGGAGGTGAGTCATCGTTCCACCCTGATGTAAACCCGTCACTTTAAACTTTTTCATTATGGTTATCAAGCGCAATCTCCCGGTAGCAGAACTCTATGAACTATCGCTTAAAAATGGATTGGGGGTCCTTGCCGCACAGGGGCAACTGGTGGTGGATACCCGCCCCTACACGGGCCGCTCCCCAAGGGACAAGTTCGTGGTGAGGGACGAGTTTACGGAGGACAAAATCTGGTGGGGCGATGTGAACCAGCCCTTCGAGAGGGAAAAATTCGAGCAGATTCTCCGGGAAGTGAAGGAGTATCTCGAAAAGAAGGATGTCGTTTACGTTCAGGACGGCTTTGCGGGAGCAGACCCGAGGCACAGGATTGGGGTACGGGTTATGACAGAGAGCCCTTGGCATGCCATATTCGCCTACAACATGTTCATCAGGCCCACGAAGGAGGAACTGGAGAGATTCGAACCCCATCTGACCATATACCACGCACCCTCCTTCAAGGCAGTGCCGGAAAAGCACGGAACCAGGAGCGAGGCGTTCATCGGGATGGACCTGAAGAATCGCATAATCGTCATCGTGGGGACATCCTACGGTGGAGAGATAAAGAAGTCCGTCTTCTCCTACCTCAACTACTACTATCCATACGAGAAGGGCATCCTGTCCATGCACTGCGGTGCCAACATCGGAAAAGCCGGAGACACCGCCCTCTTCTTCGGCCTATCGGGGACGGGAAAGACCTCCCTCTCCACCGATTCCACCAGGCCCCTCATCGGGGACGACGAGCACGGGTGGTCGGATGAAGGTATATTCAACTTCGAGGGGGGCTGCTACGCCAAGGTCATAAAGATTTCCAGGGAGAAGGAGCCGGAGATTTATCGCGCATCCACCAGATTCGGAACCATACTGGAAAACGTGGTTCTGGATGAGAATCGCATGCCCGACTTCGATGATGGTAGCAAGACCGAAAATACGCGTTCCAGCTATCCCATATACTTCCTCGAGAATGTGAAGGAGGACGGGATGGGCGGACACCCCAGGAATATATTCTTCCTCTCCGCAGACGCCTTCGGAGTCCTGCCTCCCATAGCCAAGCTCACGAGGGAGCAGGCCATGTACTATTTCCTCTCCGGGTACACCGCCAAGGTGGCGGGAACGGAAAGGGGAATAACGGAGCCCGTTGCCACCTTCTCCGCATGCTTCGGAGAGCCCTTCCTTCCGCTTCATCCATTCGAATACGCGAAGATGCTGGGCGAAAAGATAGACAGGTACAGCCCCAATATATGGCTGGTGAACACGGGATGGACCGGCGGTCCCTACGGTGTGGGGCACAGGATAGACATAAACTACACCCGCCGGATGATAAGGGCTGCGCTCAACGGGGAATTGGACAACGTGGAGTACTTCACCATGCCCATATTCGAGCTGAGGGTTCCAAAGCACATAAGGGGCATCCCCGACGAGGTGCTCAATCCCCGCGAGACATGGGCAGATAAGGAAGCCTACGACGAGCAGGCGAAGAAACTGGCCAGGATGTTCATAGAGAACTTCAGGAAGTACGAGGACAAAGTCACGGAAGACGTGAAGAAAGCAGGACCATGGATGGTTTGAATATTTTGACGGCCTTCTTCGCAGGGGTGATTTCCTTCCTCTCCCCCTGCGTCTTTCCACTGATACCTTCGTATATTGCATACGTAGGTGGTGTTTCGGTACTCTCCGGCGAGAGAAGGGGCGTATCCCTCAGCACCATAATCAACCTCCTCCTCTTCATACTGGGCTTCTCCCTGGTATTCATAGCATTCGGAGCCGGAGCCACCTTCATCGGACAGTTCATGGCGAAGAACAAGATGCTCCTGGCGAAGGTGGCGGGAACGGTCATAGTCCTGTTCGGACTGAGTTTCATGGGCGTCTTCAACAAACGCATGAAAAGGGAATATCCCCTGCGGGTCAAAGTCCTCGGATGGCTCTCCCTCGTGGCATTCGCAGTGGCCCTGTACATATTCTTCTTCTCCCGGTACGATTCCCTCATCATGGGCCTCATATACCTGACACTGGTCTCCGCTTTCGCCTACCTGCTGAACTACCTGTCCATCATCACTTTCGAATTCCTGAATTACGAGGCCAAATTCCAGTATCAGGCCAAGAAGTCCACCTACATGACCTCCTTCATCCTGGGTCTGTCATTCGCTTTCGGATGGACCCCATGCATCGGTCCCATACTGGCCGCCATCATTGCCATGGCTGCGGTCCAGGAGACGGTGATGCAGGGTATCATCCTCCTGGCATTCTACTCTCTGGGTCTCGGACTCCCCTTCTTCATATCCGGGATACTGGTGGACCTGCTCCTCAAGAGCCTGAAGGCCATCCGGAAGTACTTCCGCCTCATAGAAATCATCGCGGGGGTCATGCTCATCGTCATAGGAGTTCTCATATACACGGACCTCCTGCAGCAACTGGCATACCTCCTTCCGGACCTGGGGCTGGAGTACTGATGTTCCAGGAAATCATTCTCCCCTTTGCCACGGTGCTCTCGGCTTTCGGAGGAAACTTCGAGATATTCATCGGAACAGAAGGAGCAGTGGCCATATACAGCACATCGATGGACAGGGTGGAGTGGTCCCATCCGGTCAGCGGAAGGGTGGAGCATGTCGTGTACTCCAATGGAAGCATTTACTTTTACAGCAACGGGAAGCTCTATTCCATATCGAGGGGTTCCGGTCCCCTCGACCCGCCCCTGTCCCTGCGGGACGTTTCCCCTCCCCTGCGAATGGGCGTTTCCTCAGATGGCCTCGTGGTTCTGGACTATGGCTCCCGGAAGATGTACATAGACCCGGCCGGATTCGAGAAGGACAGGCACTCCGGGGAAATAGAGTGGGGAGGCTCGTACAGGGATGGGAGCATATACCGGTACCCCCAGATAGAGAACCTTTACCTGTATCGACCATCCATAGGAAAGGTGAAGCCCCTATTCCTCCTGCCATACAGGGATAGGTGGCTGGTGGGGACGGATGGACTGGGTCTCCTGGTGTTCAACTCCGGCAGTTTATTTCCCTTCGATACAGTCCTGGCTGGCACCTTCAACGGCAGGTACAACACCTTACGATTTATGGACGGAAAGCTCTTCATCGGAGGGGACAGGGGAATAGATATATACGAATCGGGGAGATTCAATTCCATGGCCCTTTCCGGATGCAACGGTCAGGTGGACGAGATATTTCCCATGGGAGGAGAGTACTATGCGGCCGCATGCGGCAGGATATACAGGTTCACCCCGGATGGCAGGAGTGTGGACCTGACGGGAAATATCGGCTACGAGCGCATAATTCCTCTCAGGGGAAGGGTCTTCATCCTCTACAGGGGAGAATTGTACGAATTCACCGGCAGAAGAATAACACGCATCATGAACAGGTGGGTTTACGACGTGGCTTACTGGAGGGGCAGATTCTACGCCATAACGGACAGGGGCATCATCTCCCTGAAGGACTCATCCACCATAGAACTGGACAGGAAGAGCTGGATAGACAGGAATATAAGGGCATACTCCGACGGCGATACGATTGCGATATGCAGCCGATTCGGCATAATGCTGTTCGATGGGAAATGGACATTCTTCGAGCAGGGTATGGGTAACATTTACCAGTGCGAGAAGGTGAAGGGGAAGATATTCTCCATATCGTCTTCCGGAGTGTGGACCCTGGACCCGAAGGATGGAAGATGGGACAGGATTCTCCCGAGGCTGGAGAATGTGCGGAGGATGGCATACGGAAACGGCATCTACTACTTCATGACTCCAGAAGCCATCTTCGGAGGAATGGATTTCCGATAAAATCACTGTATAATTTGAGCATGGCAGAGGACAGGAAGGACAACTCCAGAGTGAAAAGAGAGGACATCATCGAGGTTTTAAAGACCGTTTACGACCCGGAAATACCCCTCAACATTTACGACCTGGGGTTGATATATGGCATAGAGATTTCGGATGATGGAAAGGTCCACATACTCATGACCCTCACGGCGCCCGGATGCCCCATAGCCGACAGCCTGATTTACGAAATCAGGGACAAACTCATGCAACTGGAAGGGGTGAAGAATGTGGATGTGGAACTCACCTTCGACCCCCCATGGTCCCTCGAAAGGATAACGGATGAGGGGAAAGAGATACTCAGAACATTCGGCTTCAACATCTGATACTCAGAGGAAGAAGTACAATCCGATTGCAGCAAGGATTATCAGAAGGAGCACAACGAACAGTCCCACGAGCAACTTCTTCCACCCTCCGCTCGATGCCTCCACCTCCTCGAATTCGAATTCGGCCTCTTCCTCCTCTTCATCTATGGGTATGAACTGGGTAATCTTCATTCCGGCCACCTCTTCCTCCGACACCACACCGCCCCTCGTCGCATATCCACCTTCGGGAACCTCTATCTCCTCCACCCTGTAGCTGTCGTCCTTAACTATACCGGTGTCCAGAATGGCCTTTATGAATTCCGCCGCACTCTGATACCTCTCCGATGGAACCTTGTCTATGGCCTTCATCACTATCCTGTCCACCTCCGGAGGCACTTCCGGATTCAGGCGGGATGGGGGAGGCGCCTCTCCGGAGAAAACCTTTCTCTGCAGGACCCAGATACTCTCGTTCTTCTCCTGCTTCTGGTCCCTGGACTTCTTCTTTATGTATGCCAGGTCCTTCTCATCGAGATAGTATGGTGTCTTACCTGTGAGCATCTCGTAAAGGATGACTCCGACGGAGTATATATCGCTCCTGTGGTCCCACCTTCCCTTGAACTGCTCCGGAGCCATGTACTCGGGGGTTCCTGGAATCCTCTTCTCCCTCCTGGCGGAGCCCATAACTATATCGGCGATGCCGAAATCCAGCAGATAAACCCTCCCATCCGTCGAGAGCATCACGTTGCTGGGCTTGATGTCCCTGTGTATGATGCGCTTTTTGTGAGCATAATCCAGGGCCTTCAGAATCTCCACCGTAATCCTGAGGGCTTCCTGTACGGGCAGCTTCCCCCTCTCCCTGATGTAGGTGTCGAGGGTTATGCCATTCACATAGTACATCACGATGTAGAATCGGCCCTTGTGCTCTCCGAAATCGTAAACCTTGACGATGTTGGGATGGTCCAGTTCCTGAGCCACCATCTGGGCCTCTTTGTAGAACATGGTCCGGGCCTCTTCATCCAGAGTCATGTCTCCCTTGAGAATCTTGAGAGCCACCTTCCTCCTGAGGGTTATCTGCTCTGCTTCGTAAACGTCCGCCATCCCCCCCGATGCTATCTTCTTCCTTATCCTGTACTTGCCCCCTACGATTTCCCCGATGTTTATCTCCGGAAGTTTTACTTCCTTCTTCTCACCCTTTTTCACTTCCTTCCTGACCGCGTCCTTCTCCTTCTCTTTCATCATAAAACCTCCAGAAGAGCCTTCACCCTGTCTATAAGACCGGCTTCGCTCTTCAAAATTTCCACCACCACCACGGTTATGTTATCCTCTCCACCCCTGCTGTTGGCCAGTTCTATTATCAGGTCCACAGCATCCTTTGGACTGTACTTCCTGAGGATTTCCTTCAATTCGTCGTTCGTGAAGTATATGTAGGCCCCATCGCTCGCCAGGAGGAACTTGTCTCCATCCACCACGAGCCCGGTATATAGTTTGGGAATCACAATTTCCTTGTACCCCAGGGCCTTGGTCAGAACGTGCTTGGACGGATGGGTCTCCGCATCCTCCGGGGACAGGGCACCCCTCTTGACCAAAGCCATGGCCTGGGTGTCGTCTTCCGTAATCTGTCTGAAGAATCTCCCGTACCTGAGCAGGTAAGCCCTGGTATCTCCCACGTGGACTATGTAGTACCGCTTCCCATAGATGAAGAGGGCCGTAAAGGTGGTCATGGCCCCGTAGTATTCCTCGCTCGTGCTGACCCTGTAGGTGCTCTTGCTGGCTTCTATAAACGCCTTCTGGAGGAGTTCCACCGGGTCCCTGATCTTGCCGTAGTACTCCTTCACAGTCTCCACGAAGGTCTGGGTGGCCTCATAACTGGCCTTATCCCCGGACATTCGACCCCCCAGCCCGTCCGCCACCACGAACAGACCTATGCTGGGGTCTATGGCGAAGAAATCCTCGTTCTTTGGACGCTTGCGCCCTATATCCGTATTGCCGAATGCCCTTCCCCGTCCCTTCGTCTTCACCTATGACCTTCCCTTCAGGAAGCGAACCAGCCCTTCATCGCCTCCTCGAAGAGGGATGCATAGCGGGAGAGGATGGCTGTAACTATTCCGAGAGTGGCTTTCTCTCTGGAAACTATCAGATGCAGGTAGAATTCCCCGTTGCTGACGGGCTTGGTCAGCACTATGTGGTTCTCGCTTATCCCAATGAGGGTCGAAAGGGATGCAGAGGACAGAGCCTCCAGAGCCCGCATCTGGTACCTGGTGGCCTCCATGCTGTACGCAGCCGAAACCTGCAGGTCTATATCCTCAGCAGACTTGGTCTCCACTACCGTCAATCCCTCCTTACCCTCCACGATGGCTCCCCCGAGAAATCCGGGCACCTCATCCTTCAGATTTTCCAGGAGTTCCTTCAGTTTCTCCATTATTCCACCTCCTTGGATAGTAATTCAAAGATTCTCTTCAAAACCCTCGAATACTCGACTCGGGCGAGTGAGATAGAAACATTAACGAGGGCCATAAGGACAAGGAAACCTCCCTTAAACTCCACGTAAAGCAATCTATTATCCTCCAGTTCTATATATCCAGACACTATCTTCCCCACGGAAAGCAGCCCGTTGACCAGGGGATAGTAAAGCCCCAGACCATAGAGGAGATTGGCATCTGCATCGTATATCTCCAGAACCTCCATCCTGTCGTCGGAGGCCAGTATCTCCCCTATTATGTCCGCTATGGGCTCCGGAAGGGGTTTTACCCGGGGGCCTTCCGCCTTCTCTGCTACGAATTTTCCTATGGATTCCCCCTCCGAATCGGTTTCCTCCTCTTCCTGAATTATGCCCTCGAATATGGAGCCAGTGAATTCGTACGATTCTTCTCCTCCCCCTTCCATGCTCAAACCGGAGGATTCCTCGTCTATCTGGGCGAAAATCTCGAGCATCAGATTACTGAAGGGGATATCTATGGTCTTCTTGGGTGGCTTCACCCCCTTTTCCACCGAGAACGTACCTCCCTCGAGGGAGAATATGACCTTCAGTGCATCGAGCCCCTCTATATCACCGAATCGGGCATGCACTATCTCCCCATCCTGCATGTATATCCTTCCAATTCCGGCAGCGGAGGAAATGTTTATCACCGCATTGGCCTTTTCCACATTGAGTATGTTCAGCATGTCCGTGATGCTCAGCTCCTTCACCACCCCCCTGAATCCACCCTTCTCGAGTTTGCGCAGGAGCTGAAGCAGATAATCTATGTCGAAGGGTTTCTCTATGTATTCGACCGCCCCCTTCTCTATGGCGAGCCTCTCCAGTTCATCCGAACCCCTGGCGGTCATCACTATGACCCGTATATCCTTATTCCTCTTCTTCGCCTCCTCTATGAGGTCCAGACCCGAAAGCTCGTCCATCTTGATGTCCGTTATCAATATATCGGCAGGCTCCGTTGAAAGGACTTCTATTGCCCTCCTGGGACTGGTCTCGGTAATCACATCGTAGCCATGTCTCTTGAGGTATCTCGAAAGCCCCAGGAGGATGTCCTCCTCATCGTCCACTATAAGAACCCTCTTCATTCGTAAGGCCTCCCTTTGAAATAGAGAGTGAAGGTCGTGCCTTTGCCGGGCTCACTATCCACCTCCACTATGCCCTCGTTATCCTTTACAAGTTTATGGACAACGTAGAGTCCCAGACCGGTTCCCTCCTCCTTGGTGGTGTAAAATGGGTAAAAAATCTTATCCTGCCTGTCCTTAGGGATTCCCACTCCGAAGTCCCTGACCTTTATATAGGCGTATTTCTTCGTTGCATCTGCGAATACGCTGGACATTCCCGTTTCGATTTGAATTTTACACCCATCTATCCCCCTGCATGCATCTATGGCATTGAGGACCAAATTAATCAGTATCTGCTGGAGGTCCTTCGGGTCCACAAAGACCTCCACGTCCTCCTTCTCCACGTACTCTATCTCCACCCCCTCCCTGCTGGCCTGCGCCTCCAGTATATTGATGACCTCCTCTATGACCCCCTTTGCCCGGATATACCGGGGCCTGGAGGTGGAAGGCTTACTGTAAAACAGAAGCTTGGAAATCAAATCGTTGACCCTGTCCACCTGCTTCGAAATTCTCTGCGCCATTATGCGCTTTTCACCCTCCAGGTCCTGCGCCAGGGTCTGGGCCAGTATCTTGACGCTCGTAAGGGGGTTCTTTATCTCATGGGCGAGGGCCGCCGCCATTATGCCCACGGAAGTAAGCCTGTCCACCAGGGACATCAAATCCTGCATGCGCTTCTCGTTGGTTATATCCCGGAAGAGCACTATGTAGCCCTCCACGTTGCGGGAAAAGGGCTTCAAATGAACCAGAAAGTACCTATCCCCCACCTGAACCTCTATGGGCTCCCTGTAACCCCTCGTTTCGTCTGCCTTCGAGAGGGCCTCCTTTATGAGTTTCTCCACCCCCTCCACTTCCTGAGCATACCTGTTCCTGTAGATTATGGAGCCACCCCTCGAATCGTACAGGACCACTCCATAATCTATGGAATTGATGATTTCCTCAGCAAGACCGCTTTTCCTCTCCGGCTTCAGGGAAACATAGAACCCCTTCTCCACGGGTATGACCCTCATGTAGTAGGTCCTGGACTCCCCATCCGGAGTCCTTATGGGCACCCTCAGGCTCAGGGGCTGCAGACTCCTCCTGCTGTTCTCCAGAAGGCTCCTGACCACCCGCGCATACCCCGATGGAAAGATGGACAGGAAGTCCTCCTCCTTCCCCAGATGCATCTGCGCCTTCGTATTCCTGTCCACTATGCGAAACTGATTGTCCACTTCCAGAAGCAGATCGCTGCTCAGGTCCAGAAGCCTCCCTATCGAAACGACGCTCATCCCACCTGTGCCTTCTTCACTATCTTGGTCATAACCTGTTTAACAACTCCATCGAGGGTCTGGAAGACTCCCTTACCCTCCTTGGCGATGGCTTCGAAGTACGGAACATCCCAGTGGTTGAGGTCTGACTGGAGGGTGGGGATATCCAGAACGCTGGGCAAATCCCTCTTGTTGTACTGAATGACGAAAGCCAGGGTCTCGATAGGGGTCTTGAACTCCTTCAGGGTCTCCACCATCTCGTTCATAATCTTGATGTTGGCCTCCCTCCTGTCCACGGCAGAATCCGCCACGAATACCACACCGTCCGTTCCCTTCAGCACCAGTTTTCGGGATACGCGATAGAATTCCTGGCCCGGAACCGTGTACAGGTGGAATTTGACCCTGAATCCACTCGGTGTCTTGACCTCCACGGGAAGGAAATCGAAGTACATGGTTCTCTCGCCCTTGGTGTCCACCGTGACCATCTCGCCCCTGAATTGAGGATTCAACTTCCTGTAGATGTACTTCAGATTCGTGGTCTTTCCACTCAGAGCCGGGCCGTAATATACGATTTTAACATGTATCTCCTTCTTCCTGTGGTCTATCAGCATGGATTCGACCCCCTCTCTGCTTATTCCTCATCGAGCAAATCGGTGAAGGACAGTCCCTCCAGGAAAGAGGTATCTCCACCGAACAATTCCTGCACGTCGGAGTCGGAAGCGGATGCAGCCTGCTCCAGTTCCTCGATGTTCTTCTTTATGAGTCTCGCAGCCTTCCTCACCTCCACCAGCAGAAGACCCAGAGAGGCATCGGTGGTTATGGAGAGAGCCAGCAGGTAATCCTTGGATATCCTGTACAGGAGGAGCATCCTCTCCTTCCCCTTCACGTACACCTCGGAAAGGGAGCCCCCCTTCAGTTCGGAGAGAACCGTGTCTCCCAGCCCCACCAGGGCTGCCGATATGGCCCCGAAGTTCTCCTCGTTTATTTCCCCTCCCAGTTCCGAGGCCATCACGATTCCCTCCATATTGGCCACAGCGGCCGCCCTTATCTGAGGGACCTTCTTTATCAGGTCCTGCAGTATCGCTTCTATCTTTTCCATAATAACCCCCTTACTTGCTTAACTCAGAAGAATATCCCCGCAATAGAGCCCATGTGGGCGCCGGGATAGAGATTTTCTGCAATTACCACCTCTTCCACCGTCTCCACCAGGAGATAGGGAGCCTTGAGGTTATCGCCAATCCTCCTCTGCTCCTCCACGTAATCCTCGAGGGAAAGGACCCTCCTCCTGACGAAACTCTCGAACATGAGGGCCCCGTTTATCTTGTCCAGACGTCCCATGGCTCTGCCCATCATCTTATCCACCGCCTCGTGCATCTCCTCCGTACTGGATTCCATGAGCCATATGGAGTCCCCCTCGCTCAGGAATGCATTGAGCCTGATTCCCCTCTCCGATATATTCATGGGAAGGACAGCCCTGAAGATGCCCGGCTTGTTCTTATCTGCCACAGCGAACTGGAACCTGTTCAGTATGCGGCTGGCCTTCACGGGGTCCCTTATATCCTCCTCGCTGTATCCCTTTCTGGAAAGCACATCGAGCAGGATGTAGAATGCGGGGTCGTCATCCAGGGATATAATCATGTCGCCCCTTATACCCGTAATCTTGAAGGGTCTAACGGGATGAAATCCGTGGGCCTGGTCCACGTAAAATCTTACATCGGACTCCAGTTTGATGAATATGGCATGGTCCGTATAGGTCTTTCCGTTTAACAGGAACGTCTGGTACTCCATCTTCTCAGGGTCCCCCACGATTCCCCCGATTATACCATCGAAACTGTCCGCAAATTCCACCAGGGCATTGTAGGTATTCTCCCCGGCGAGCGGAATGGAATTGGGGGCGAAGAACACAAGGTAATTATATTCCCTGTTGCTCGAACTTTCAATAAGTTTACCAACTGCTTCATGTATCGCCCTCTTGGAGCCGAGGGAGAACCCCTTCGCTATCTCCACGCGGGCTCTCACCTTCCTGGAGAATATTCCTACGGCAACCCCGCTCTCGGAGCCAGCCGAATGGGCCGCCGCGAAGTTGTTCACGAGGATTGCCACCGGAACATCTCCCACCACGCTCCTTATACCGTCGTACACCTTCCGATAATCGTAGTCGGGGGTAACGATTCCTATAGCGAGAGAGTACTCGTTGTCCTGAAGAAGAGAGGCAGCCTCCCTTGCAGCATCGACACCGGCACCGAAATTCTTCTCGGAGTTGGAGAATCCGGCTCCGAAATACATGAACGTACCAGCCATCAACTGTTTTTTCGAAAAATCTACCCTGTCCTTAAACTTATCCATAACGGCTTCACAATTATAAAGGATTGAGGAGGGGCAAGGTCTTGAAAGACATCTACTACGTGGGAGGTGTTGTAAGGGACAGGCTGTTAGGTGTTCCCACGGAAGATGTGGACATGGTCTTCGTGCCCGATGAGGACGTGGAGAAGAGCATAAGGGAAGTCATCGCATTCATGGAATCCCGGGGCTTCACCCTCAGGATGCGCACTCCCTTCAACACGCTCAAGTTCGAGAAGGGGGAGAAGGTGGTGGATGTGGCGATGGCGAGGAGGGAAAAGTATCCCCGTCCCGCGTCTCTCCCGAAAGTGGAGCCCGTATTCGACATAGTGGAGGACCTGGCCCGGAGGGACTTCACCATAAATGCCATGGCGATGGATATGCATGGGAGGATAATCGACCCCTTCGGAGGAAGGGAGCACCTGAGGAAGAAAATCCTGATTCCCATATCCAGTTTCATCGACGACCCCACCAGAATCTTCAGGGGAATCCGATATGCGAGGAGGCTCGATCTCAGGTACTCCAGAAACTTCATGCGGCAGACCGCCAGGGGAAAGCGATACATTCCTGTGCTGTCCTTCGCCCGCATAAAGAACGAACTGGAGCGCATAAGCGTGGAGAGGAAGAGGTTGCACATGTGGGAGGATATAGTCCACTGGAGGCTTCTGGGAGAGGGCATGATTCCTTCCCTTCTTTCCGAGGTGGAACCGCATATCCCCCACGAGAAGGGCATGTGGATATTCTTCTTCACCTCCATGGGACTGACCTTCCACAAACTGGAGCACATTACACGGAGGGAGAGGCAATACCTCGAATCCCTTCCGCTGGCCGGTGAGGATGACCCCATGCGGATTCACAAACTCCTGTATAACCGGGACAGGTACATCGCCCTCATGCTCTACGTGAGAACCGGACGGGATTTCTTCCTCAGATACTTCGAAAGGAGGGACTCATGCAGGAAGAGGATAAAGGGACTGAAAGGGGAGAAATTCCACAGGGCGTGGCTGGAATGTATATATGGAAGATGGGATGATTCGGGAAACGGTTAATCCTTCTGTAAATTTTTGAAACCATGAAAACAGCAGTCATAAGCGGAGTGAGTTCGGGAATCGGTCTGGAAGTTGCAAGGAGACTTCTGGCCGAAAAGTACATGGTTATAGGATGCTCCCGCAACAGGCCCCCTATAGATGACATCGTATTCTTCAAATGCGACATACGGAACACGGATGAGGTGGAATCTTTCGCCCGATTCGTGAAGGAGAAGGTCAGCCACATAGACGTCCTGCTCAACAACGCGGGGATGACCTACGTGAAGAAGTTCGAGGACTTCATACCGGAAGAGATCGACGAAATCATTGAGACCAATACCATCGGCATCATGAAGAAGACCCTCCTGCTCCTTCCCCTTCTGAAAGAGGGCTCCATAATAATCAACCTGGGCTCGGTGGCCGCCGTCATGCACTTCCCCGAGTGGTCCGTGTATAATGCCAGCAAATTCGCCCTCAGGGGGTGGAGCAAGGCCCTCAGGAAGGAGCTGTCGGAGAGGGGAATAAGGGTCACCCTGATAAATCCGGGAGCGGTCTGGACCCCCTTCTGGGAGAAGATAGGCTTCGAGAGGGCGTACAATATGCTGAGTGCAGAGGATGTGGCCCAGGTGATTATGGATGTGATACACCTTCCGCCCCACGTGGATGTGGAGGAACTGCTCATAACCCATGTCAGGAGAGCCCATTGAAAATCCATATAAGGGAAGGGCGGTTCGTAAGGAGGGTTTCGAGGGTTTCCGCCACCGTGGTGTACGAAGGAAGGGAAGAACTGGTTCACCTCAACAACACGGGCAAACTGCTGGACATCCTCAGGCCGGGGACCACGGTGGCCCTCATGCCCATAAATGGAAAGAAGACCAGATTTCGCATCGTGGGAACCCGCGTGGATGAGGAGTGGTACACTCTGATAGACACCAATCTGCAGGAAAAGGTCGTGGTCCGGTGGATAGAGGAGAGGCGAATAGGATGGCTCAGAGGTTATCGGGTGGAAGGGAGGCACGTGAAGGTGGGCAATTCGAGGATAGACCTCCTTCTGAAGGATGAAAGGGATGAGGAGCTCCTTCTGGAGATAAAGAGCGCTGTATTCTACTTTCCGGAGGACTCCAGCGCCCGATATCCGGACACCATAACGGAAAGGGGTCAGAAACACATAAGGGAGCTGTCCGGTCTTCCCGGAAAAAGGGGCATCCTGTTCATTGCAGCCCATCCCCACGCCCGCCTCTTCCGGCCCTGCTCCCTGGACCCGGAGATACCCCGACTACTGAAAGATGCCAGAGATAGGGGAGTGATACTGAAGGGTATATCCATGGCCCTGCGAAGGGATGGGCGTATAGAACTCCTGAGCGACGATTTGCCCGTTATACTTCCCTGACCCCCACGAAGGCCGAGCCGCTCCCGCTCATGAAGACAAGAGGATACCTGCGTCGTAATGCCTCCCTGAACTTCCTCAAACGGGGTTCCACCTCCAAAGCCACCTCCTCGAAGACATTTTCTATGGAGGCGGAGAGGTCCCGCAGGCTCTTTTCCCTGAGGGCATCTATCACCCGGGAAATCCTCTCTTCCGCATACCCCCCGGAGACGAACAGTTTCCTCCTTCCCACCTCCCCATACATCCGCGCTGTGCTCAGATG